>NZ_JAWOWL010000057.1:0-17742 GCF_033340395.1 Vibrio sp. 1159
GATACAATGTCATTGATGCACCACATGCCGATCACCGCAGCTCTCGCTTCCGGTATAGCTTGGGTGTGGCTAGTACTGTCGAGAGCTTCTGACGCACTAGTCAAACCAACATTTACCGCATTATAAGATTGGGGAAGTGGGTCAGACAACTCCAACGCTAAATCTTTTAGTTGGGAGCTGGGAACAGGAACACCACCTTTTTCAAGATGGTGTATGATGACAGCGGCAGCATTGGCTGTGTTTAGACACACAGCCAATATACGAGCCTCCAGCTCATCGGCGGGCTGGGCTACCGCAAGCGAGGAAAAGACCGAGAGTAAAGCTGCTGCTATATTACGGCCGAGCGCGCTCATATGTGATGAACTTCACGGGATGGGTCTCACCATCTACCGCAGTTTGAATGGTGATAGACCCTTGACCTGCAACAAACTTTTTGTCGATGTATGACATCGGCAACGTCCGATCGCAGTTATATGGCTTGTGCATTACCGTCATGTGGACTTTTGTGGCAGATGCGAGGGCTTGCACGTACAGCTTTTCTCCACCAATGACAGCTATTCGTTGATCGCTGTCGTGATATTGATTGAGCACCGCACGTAGGTCCGGAACTACCGTGGCTCCAATGACGTCCTCGGGCTTCAAAGTCGAGGACACGACGTAAGATTCGCGCTCCGGAAGAATTCCCTTCTCTTTGATTCGTTCTTCAGCGCCTTCCTTCTTCATTTGCATATCGAGCATGTCTTTGTATGTGTTCTTCCCCATCACACACACTCGAATCTCTTTGGATATGGTGGTGAAGCGCTTCATGTCTTCCTTGCACGTCCAAGGGATTTGGCCATTCCGGCCAAATCCCCCAACAGGATCAACTGCAACAATAATCTCAACTGTTGGCATTAAAACTCAACCCCCAATGGTTGTTGTTCGATGTATTCCTTGCGGAATGTTGCAAGGTCCATCAATTTGATTGACGCCTTGCCGCTATTGTTCAAATCGTGCACTTTTTTGAGTTTGCCGCTGCTGCCGGAAATGCTGGCTGCGATGACGAGAGTTGTTTTTGCTGACACGCTGGTCTGCATTTCACCCCCTTCGGCCTCAATCATCTTCTCCAGCGCACCATCACGGAACCCCGTGATTACAACCTTCTGGCCAGCAAACCGCTTGCCGACGGCCACCTTCTGCTGGAATTTGATAATGGTGCTGATCTTCTCGAACAGCTCAGCATGACTAGCCATGCCCGCCATGATTTTGAAAGCTGTCTTGTCCTTGAACCCTTCAACAGTAACAATGAGGTCACGGTCATCTCCGGCGCCAATATCAAGCAAGGATGACTCTCTGTTGTAAGACTCTAAGAACTTGGACTCAACCAAGTCGCGTCGAACTACATCAATGATATGCTCAGACGAAGGATACCACTCAAAATCCTGCTCTTCCGCCTTCAAGTGCCTTACACGTTGTGCGGTTGAAAAGTTTAACTCACCTTGTTCGGCTAGCATGACGGAATGAGACATTTGGAACACCCTCTTAAGTTTCGATGTTCAAACTATCTCACGCTTTAAAAATCACGCAAATTTTGACATTAATATAGTGTCACTATACTAAATATTTATGGTTTAGTGTGTCCCACGCACTAATCAATCATGAAAAATCACGGTTAACGCCTGACGAACATACAAGGTCCGAGTCAAATGGGGTTATACTCGGGGTCGTCTCAGAAAACGGAATCTATGGTCACTCCCGTTTTTGCAACACCGATTTTGACGACAAGTTGGCTTGCTTGAATCTATCCGGCGTCTGAATGGGATTTTATTCCCGCGCCTTGATGAGTTCCGCGCCTGATGAACCTCCAGAAAATATACGGCTTCAATGAGCCTTTCCGTTTTACAGGTTCCTCAACAGGCCGGTGGGCCGTTAGTATCATCAATATCAGTATTCGCAAAACCAGATCAGTAATTCTTTAAACCGGTGTATTTCTGCCGTTATGCTACATAAGTTTGCTGTCGTGCCGTTAGGGCCCAGGCTATTCTGGCCAGCTTGTTTGCCAGAGCACAAGTGACGACAAAGTTGCTTTTCCGGCACAGTAAATCCCTGACCCAATCGGCCAATTTGCCAGACTGGTGTTCCAGTTTTTGTATGAATACCCTGGCACATTGAACCAACAAAGTTCGGATCTTTTTATTACCTCGCTTACTAATTCCCAGCAATGTCGTCCTACCTCCCGTGCTGTACTGCCGAGGTACAAGCCCTGTTGCCGCCGCAAAGTCACGGCTGCTGGCGTACTGCTTCCCGTCGCCAATCTCAGTTGAAATAGTACTCGCTGTCAGTGTTCCGACGCAGGGAATGCTCAGCAAGCGCTGTCCAACCTCATCTTCGTCCAACTTTCGTTTCAACTGGGATTCCAAATCTTTAATCTGCTCAACAAGATAGTGATAATGCTGTTGTAATTTCAGCAATAACTGGCTGAGGTAAAGAGGCAAACTATTATCCTCAAGAATGGTACTCAGTCGGCTAATAACGGCAGCTCCTCGGGGAACGCTAATGCCAAATTCCAGCAGAAAAGCATGCATTTGATTGGTTGTTTTTACCTTATCCTGAACCAGGGATTCACGGACACGATGCAGAGCCCGCATTGCCTGCTGAGATTCCGTTCTGGGCTGCACAAAACGCATAGACGGACGCGATGCAGCTTCACAAATAGCTTCGGCGTCGACAAAGTCGTTTTTATTGCTTTTAACGAACGGGCGGACAAATTGTGGTGATATCAGCTTTGGGGAATGCCCCAACTCTTCCAACTTGCGTGCCATAAAGTGAGAACCGCCACAGGCTTCCATTGCGATGGTTGTAGCGGGGCATGTCGCCAAAAATTCGATCAACTTTGGCCGGGTAAATTTTTTACGGTAAACAGCCTTCCCGCGACGATCCTGGCAATGAATATGGAAAGAGTTTTTACCCAGATCGATACCAATGAGCGCAATGTTTTCCATGATAGTTCTCCGAATGAAAGCCTGTCCTCAGCATAGTACCGGGAAGGAGGGAGTGACCATCTCATTAAATAAAGCACGCTAAGCCGGTGGCAGCGGTCGCAATGGCCTAAACTTCCCCGCACCGACCTTGGCGCTGCTGCGCCATAGGTAATCGCCGGTCAGGTTGATGTGCTCCCACCCCAGCGGCGACAGATATTGCAACAATGTGTCGTCCAGCGCCGTGCCGTTGCCACGCAAAGCACTGGTGGCACGCTCCAGATATACCGTGTTCCACAACACGATGGCCGCCGTCACCAGATTGAGGCCGCTGGCCCGGTAGCGCTGCTGCTCAAAACTGCGGTCGCGGATTTCACCCAATCGGTAGAAGAAGACCGCCCTGGCCAGCGCGTTGCGCGCCTCGCCCTTATTCAGCCCCGCATGGACGCGGCGGCGCAGCTCCACGCTTTGCAGCCAATCCAAAATGAACAGCGTGCGCTCGATGCGCCCCAGCTCGCGCAACGCCACGGCCAAGCCGTTCTGGCGCGGGTAGCTGCCGAGTTTGCGCAGCATCAGCGAAGCCGTTACCGTGCCTTGCTTGATGGAGGTGGCCAGCCGCAGAATTTCATCCCAATGGGCGCGTATTTGCTTGATGTTCAGCCTGTCGCTGCTAATCATCGGCTTGAGCGCGTCATAGGCGGCATCGCCCTTGGGGATGAATAGCTTGGTTTCGCCCAAGTCACGGATACGCGGCGCGAAGCGAAATCCCAGCAAATGCATCAAGCCAAACACGTGATCGGTGAAGCCTGCCGTGTCGGTGTAGTGTTCCTCGATGCGCAAGTCCGACTCGTGGTACAGCAGGCCATCAAGCACGTAAGTTGAATCACGAATGCCCACGTTGACCACCTTGGCACTGAAGGGCGCGTACTGGTCGGAGATATGGGTGTAGAAAGTCCGTCCTGGACTGCTTCCATACTTCGGGTTGATATGACCAGTGCTTTCTGCTTTGCTGCCGGTTCTGAAGTTCTGGCCGTCCGACGATGACGTGGTGCCGTCACCCCAGTTGCCGGCGAAGGGTTGCCGAAACTGCGCATTCACCAGCTCGGCCAGCGCCGTCGAATAGGTTTCATCGCGGATGTGCCAGGCTTGCAGCCAAGACAGCTTGGCGTAGGTGGTGCCAGGGCAGGACTCGGCCATTTTGGTCAGACCCAGGTTGATCGCGTCGGCCAGGATCGTCGTCAACAGCAAGGTTTTGTCCTTGGCCGTGTCGCTGGTCTTCAGGTGTGTGAAGTGGCGGGTGAAGCCCGTCCATTCATCGACCTCCATCAGCAACTCGGTGATTTTGAGGTGCGGCAGCAGCATAGCTGTCTGGTCGATCATGGCTTGCGCGGCGTCTGGTACTGCCGCGTCCAGCGGCGTGATCTTCAGGCCTGACGCGGTGGTGATGATGGCATCCGGTAAGTCGTTGGCCGCAGCCATGCGGTTGACTGTGGCGAGTTGCGCCTCCAACAATTCCAACCGGTCATGCAGGTATTGGTCGCAGTCGGTGGCCACTGCCAGCGGCAATTCGCTGGCCAGCTTCAAAGTGGCGAACTTCTCGACCGGCACCAGGTATTCGTCGAAGTCCTTGAACTGGCGAGAACCCTGCACCCAGACATCACCGGAGCGCAGCGCGTTCTTCAGCTCCGACAGGGCGCATAACTCGTAGTAACGCCGGTCGATGCCGTCGTCGGTCAGAACCAGCTTTGCCCAGCGCGGCTTGATGAATGCGGTTGGCGCATCGGCGGGCACCTTGCGCGCGCTGTCGCTGTTCATGCCGCGCAGCATGTCGATGGCATCGAGCACACCCTTGGCGGCGGGCGCAGCCCGCAATTTGAGCACGCCCAGGAACTGCGGCGCGTAGCGGCGTAGCGTGGCATAGCTTTCACCGATGTGGTGCAGGAAATCAAAGTCGGCAGGCCGCGCCAATGTTTGCGCTTCGGTGACGCTGGCGGCGAAGGTGTCCCAGGGCATAACGGCCTCGATGGCGGCGAACGGATCGCTGCCGCTTTGCTTGGCCTCAATCAACGCTTGACCGATGCGCCCATACATCCGCACCTTGTCGTTGATCGCCTTGCCGGAAGCCTGGAACTGCTGCTGATGCTTGTTCTTGGCCGCGTTGAACAGCTTGCCGATGATGCGATCGTGAAGGTCGATGATTTCATCGGTGACGGTGGCCATGCCTTCGATGGCCAGCGCTACCAGCGTGGCATAGCGTCGTTGCACCTCGAACTTTGCCAGATCAGCAGGCGTCATCTGGCCACCTTCACGAGCGATTTTGAGCAGGCGGTTCTGGTGAACCTGCCGCTCGATGCCTGCGGGCAGATCAAGTGCTTGCCAGGATTTCAGGCGCTCAATATGTTCGAGCATGTGGCGAGAGTTCGGTTTGGCAGGCGACTGGCGCAGCCATGCCAGCCACGTCACTTTACTGCCGTCCTTGCGCTTGAGAAGTTCGTCCAGGCGCTGACGGTGGGGTGATAACAAAGAATCGGTCAGCGCCGCGTAAATGCGTCGGTTGGCACGGGTGATGGCCTCGGCGCTTGCGCGCTCGATGGCATTCATGGCGGGCAGGATAATGCTCTGCCGCCGCAGATTCTCGACAAGTGCGCTCGCCAGCACGATGCCTTTGTCGGTCTGCAAGGCCAGCTCGGTCAATGTATGCACGGCTTGCCGATAGTGGCTCATGGTGAAGGGCTTGAACCCAAAAACCGTTTGCAGCTCGACCAAGTGCTCCCGCCGTGTCTGTTCGCGCTGGCCGTACTCGCTCCAACTTTCCACTGGCATCTTGAGTTGCGCGGCCACCATGCGCAACAGGGGCGGAAACGGAGGCTCATCGACGCCCAAAAAGGTGCCAGGGAATCGCAAGTAGCAAAGCTGCACAGCGAAGCCCAATCGATTCGCGGCGCCGCGACGCTGACGGATCACCGACAGGTCGGTTTCGTTGAACGTGTAGTGCCGTATCAGTTCGTCTTTGGCATCTGGCAGTGCCAGCAGGCTTTCGCGCTCGGTGGCGGACAGGATTGAGCGGCGTGGCATGGTCAGTCTTCCCGCAGGTACTGGTACAAGGTTTCGCGGCTGATGCCGAAGTCACGGGCCACCAAGGTTTTTTGGTCGCCTGCCGCAACTCGCCGTTTCAACTCGGCAATTTGTTCGCTGTTCAGCGATTTCTTTCGTCCCCGGTAGGCACCGCGCTGCTTGGCCAGCACGATTCCCTCGCGCTGACGTTCGCGGATCAGGGCGCGCTCGAACTCAGCGAAGGCTCCCATGACCGACAGCATCAGATTGGCCATCGGTGAGTCCTCGCCGGTGAACTTCAGCCCTTCTTTGACGAACTCCATGCGCACGCCCCGTTGTGTCAGCCCTTGGACGATGCGGCGCAGGTCATCAAGGTTGCGTGCCAGCCTGTCCATGCTATGCACCACCACGGTGTCGCCCTCGCGGACGAAGGCCAGCAGCCTTTCCAGCTCGGGACGCTGGGTGTCCTTGCCAGAAGCCTTGTCGGTGAACACCCGCGCCACCTGAACACCCTCCAATTGCCGTTCCGGGTTCTGGTCGAAGCTGCTGACGCGGACATAGCCGATGCGTTGACCTTGCAAGATGCCTCCAAAGGCAAAAGTGTCAGGATGAAATCTATTACCTTTGACGGAATATGTCAATCAATAGGAAATTTAACTCTATTCTGACATCGTTTGTCGTTTTCAGAAGACGGCTGCACTGAACGTCAGAAGCCGACTGCACTATAGCAGCGGAGGGGTTGGATCCATCAGGCAACGACGGGCTGCTGCCGGCCATCAGCGGACGCAGGGAGGACTTTCCGCAACCGGCCGTTCGATGCGGCACCGATGGCCTTCGCGCAGGGGTAGTGAATCCGCCAGGATTGACTTGCGCTGCCCTACCTCTCACTAGTGAGGGGCGGCAGCGCATCAAGCGGTGAGCGCACTCCGGCACCGCCAACTTTCAGCACATGCGTGTAAATCATCGTCGTAGAGACGTCGGAATGGCCGAGCAGATCCTGCACGGTTCGAATGTCGTAACCGCTGCGGAGCAAGGCCGTCGCGAACGAGTGGCGGAGGGTGTGCGGTGTGGCGGGCTTCGTGATGCCTGCTTGTTCTACGGCACGTTTGAAGGCGCGCTGAAAGGTCTGGTCATACATGTGATGGCGACGCACGACACCGCTCCGTGGATCGGTCGAATGCGTGTGCTGCGCAAAAACCCAGAACCACGGCCAGGAATGCCCGGCGCGCGGATACTTCCGCTCAAGGGCGTCGGGAAGCGCAACGCCGCTGCGGCCCTCGGCCTGGTCCTTCAGCCACCATGCCCGTGCACGCGACAGCTGCTCGCGCAGGCTGGGTGCCAAGCTCTCGGGTAACATCAAGGCCCGATCCTTGGAGCCCTTGCCCTCCCGCACGATGATCGTGCCGTGATCGAAATCCAGATCCTTGACCCGCAGTTGCAAACCCTCACTGATCCGCATGCCCGTTCCATACAGAAGCTGGGCGAACAAACGATGCTCGCCTTCCAGAAAACCGAGGATGCGAACCACTTCATCCGGGGTCAGCACCACCGGCAAGCGCCGCGACGGCCGAGGTCTTCCGATCTCCTGAAGCCAGGGCAGATCCGTGCACAGCACCTTGCCGTAGAAGAACAGCAAGGCCGCCAATGCCTGACGATGCGTGGAGACCGAAACCTTGCGCTCGTTCGCCAGCCAGGACAGAAATGCCTCGACTTCGCTGCTGCCCAAGGTTGCCGGGTGACGCACACCGTGGAAACGGATGAAGGCACGAACCCAGTGGACATAAGCCTGTTCGGTTGGTAAGCTGTAATGCAAGTAGCGTATGCGCTCACGCAACTGGTCCAGAACCTTGACCGAACGCAGCGGTGGTAACGGCGCAGTGGCGGTTTTCATGGCTTGTTATGACTGTTTTTTTGTACAGTCTATGCCTCGGGCATCCAAGCAGCAAGCGCGTTACGCCGTGGGTCGATGTTTGATGTTATGGAGCAGCAACGATGTTACGCAGCAGGGCAGTCGCCCTAAAACAAAGTTATGCAGCCAAATCCCAACAATTAAGGGTCTTAAAATGGTAAAAGATTGGATTCCCATCTCTCATGATAATTACAAGCAGGTGCAAGGACCGTTCTATCATGGAACCAAAGCCAATTTGGCGATTGGTGACTTGCTAACCACAGGGTTCATCTCTCATTTCGAGGACGGTCGTATTCTTAAGCACATCTACTTTTCAGCCTTGATGGAGCCAGCAGTTTGGGGAGCTGAACTTGCTATGTCACTGTCTGGCCTCGAGGGTCGCGGCTACATATACATAGTTGAGCCAACAGGACCGTTCGAAGACGATCCGAATCTTACGAACAAAAGATTTCCCGGTAATCCAACACAGTCCTATAGAACCTGCGAACCCTTGAGAATTGTTGGCGTTGTTGAAGACTGGGAGGGGCATCCTGTTGAATTAATAAGGGGAATGTTGGATTCGTTGGAGGACTTAAAGCGCCGTGGTTTACACGTCATTGAAGACTAGTCCTTTGCATAACAAAGCCATCAAACCGGACGCCAGAGATTCCGCGCCTGTTGCGCATGGCTTCGCCATTTTATGCGCAATAGGCGCGCCACCCTGTCGCCGTTTATGGCGGCGTTAACCCAAAGGAGTATCGTGAAAATATCACTAATGGCTGCAAAAGCAAGAAATGGGGTTATTGGCTGCGGCTCGGATATCCCGTGGAACGCTAAAGGTGAGCAGCTGCTTTTTAAAGCAATAACTTACAATCAATGGCTCTTAGTCGGCCGTAAAACATTTGAGGCAATGGGGGCTCTCCCAAATAGAAAGTATGCAGTTGTCAGCCGCTCAGGATCGGTAGCTACTAACGATGATGTGGTTGTGTTTCCATCTATAGAAGCAGCAATGAGGGAGCTAAAGACTCTTACGAACCATGTTGTTGTTTCTGGTGGTGGAGAGATCTACAAGAGTCTGATCGCCCATGCCGACACGCTACATATCTCGACAATAGATTCCGAGCCAGAGGGCAATGTTTTCTTTCCGGAAATCCCCAAAGAGTTCAATGTGGTGTTCGAGCAGGAATTTCATTCAAATATAAATTATCGCTATCAAATCTGGCAAAGGGGTTAACCATCCAAGCCATCGGACACATTTTGCTTCGCTGCGCTCAAAACGCAAAATGTGCCGCTGCTTAGCGGCGTTAGATGCACTAAGCACATAATTGCTCACAGCCAAACTATCAGGTCAAGTCTGCTTTTATTATTTTTAAGCGTGCATAATAAGCCCTACACAAATTGGGAGATATATCATGAAAGGCTGGCTTTTTCTTGTTATCGCAATAGTTGGCGAAGTAATCGCAACATCCGCATTAAAATCTAGCGAGGGCTTTACTAAGCTTGCCCCTTCCGCCGTTGTCATAATCGGTTATGGCATCGCATTTTATTTTCTTTCTCTGGTTCTGAAATCCATCCCTGTCGGTGTTGCTTATGCAGTCTGGTCGGGACTCGGCGTCGTCATAATTACAGCCATTGCCTGGTTGCTTCATGGGCAAAAGCTTGATGCGTGGGGCTTTGTAGGTATGGGGCTCATAATTGCTGCCTTTTTGCTCGCCCGATCCCCATCGTGGAAGTCGCTGCGGAGGCCGACGCCATGGTGACGGTGTTCGGCATTCTGAATCTCACCGAGGACTCCTTCTTCGATGAGAGCCGGCGGCTAGACCCCGCCGGCGCTGTCACCGCGGCGATCGAAATGCTGCGAGTCGGATCAGACGTCGTGGATGTCGGACCGGCCGCCAGCCATCCGGACGCGAGGCCTGTATCGCCGGCCGATGAGATCAGACGTATTGCGCCGCTCTTAGACGCCCTGTCCGATCAGATGCACCGTGTTTCAATCGACAGCTTCCAACCGGAAACCCAGCGCTATGCGCTCAAGCGCGGCGTGGGCTACCTGAACGATATCCAAGGATTTCCTGACCCTGCGCTCTATCCCGATATTGCTGAGGCGGACTGCAGGCTGGTGGTTATGCACTCAGCGCAGCGGGATGGCATCGCCACCCGCACCGGTCACCTTCGACCCGAAGACGCGCTCGACGAGATTGTGCGGTTCTTCGAGGCGCGGGTTTCCGCCTTGCGACGGAGCGGGGTCGCTGCCGACCGGCTCATCCTCGATCCGGGGATGGGATTTTTCTTGAGCCCCGCACCGGAAACATCGCTGCACGTGCTGTCGAACCTTCAAAAGCTGAAGTCGGCGTTGGGGCTTCCGCTATTGGTCTCGGTGTCGCGGAAATCCTTCTTGGGCGCCACCGTTGGCCTTCCTGTAAAGGATCTGGGTCCAGCGAGCCTTGCGGCGGAACTTCACGCGATCGGCAATGGCGCTGACTACGTCCGCACCCACGCGCCTGGAGATCTGCGAAGCGCAATCACCTTCTCGGAAACCCTCGCGAAATTTCGCAGTCGCGACGCCAGAGACCGAGGGTTAGATCATGCCTAGCATTCACCTTCCGGCCGCCCGCTAAATATCTCCTTTTGGGTTGTTAATAAAACATCCAATAAGTTGACTGTGCGTGAAAAAGAAAGTTTTGTGTGATGGCGTTGAAGATCGCACCGTTAAGCTCTTATGTGGGATGGTGCAGAGCTCGACGACTACCGATAAAACGCAACCGCCGCAAACAGACAAGAAAAAGCCCCAACTGATAACAGTTGGGGCTTCAGTATTGTGATTGGTGGAGCAATAGCACCCTGAACCCAAAACCTTCTCGCTCAACCGGTAGTGGCTGATAACAACTCGTGAGGGCTATTGCGGGTTAAGCATTTAGCGATGTCTAGGGCCAGACTGGACGTCTGAACGCAAGCCGCTGATACTGTACATAACCACAGTATCAGCGGAGGATACCCATGTCGCTGGCAAGGAACGCCACGGCGAGTCAATCGCCCACTCAAACAAACGGTTACGAACGCCACCAACCCGACCAGACGCTGCTCTACCAGCTGGTTGAGCAGCACTACCCAGCCTTCAAAGCCTCACTCGAAGCCCAAGGTCAACACCTGCCTCGCTACATCCAACAAGAATTCAACGACCTCCTCCAATGTGGCCGTCTGGAGTATGGTTTCATGCGGGTTCGCTGCGAGGATTGTCATCACGAGCGTCTGGTCGCCTTCAGCTGTAAACGACGCGGCTTTTGCCCTAGCTGCGGTGCCCGCCGGATGGCCGAGAGTGCGGCGCTGCTGATAGACGAAGTCTTCCCCAAGGAGCCCATTCGCCAGTGGGTGCTCAGCTTTCCTTTCCAGCTACGCTTTTTGCTGGCTCGCCATCCCCAGCTGATGGGCCAGGTCTTGAGTATCGTCTATCGTACACTCTCAACTCATCTGATCAAAAAAGCCGGTTACACCAAAGCCTCTGCACAAACTGGCTCAGTGACTCTTATCCAACGCTTTGGCTCCGCGCTAAATCTCAATGTCCACTACCACATGCTGTTTCTCGATGGTGTCTATGCCGAAGATGACTATGGCAAGCAACGCTTCCATCGTGTCAAGGCACCCACTTACGATGAGCTGAATACGCTCGCTCACACCCTCAGCCATCGCATCGCTCGCTGCATGGAAAAGCGTGGGATTTTGGAGCGTGATGCCGAGAATACGTGGTTGACACTGGAAGAGGGCGAAGACGATACGCTGACTCAATTACATGGTGCTTCGGTTACGTATCGCATTGCCGTCGGCCCCCAGCAAGGGCGCAAAGTCTTCACCCTGCAAACCTTGCCAGGGCGTGAGGATAAAGCCGACTCAAGCAGTCGAGTAGCCAACCATGCTGGTTTCTCGCTACACGCCGGTGTGATGGCCGAAGCGCATCAGCGGGATAAGCTTGAGCGCTTGTGTCGCTACATTAGTCGGCCAGCGGTTTCAGAAAAACGTCTGGCATTAACCGCCAATGGGCAGGTGCGTTACGAGCTCAAAACTCCGTACCGCAATGGCACCACCCATGTGATCTTCGAGCCGCTGGACTTCATCGCCAAACTCGCTGCGTTGGTACCTAAGCCGCGAGTCAACCTCACACGCTTCCACGGCGTCTTTGCACCGAACAGCAAACACCGAGTTCAAGTAACACCCGCCAAGCGGGGCAAGAAGCCCGACAAATCGGAAGGTCTCGATACTAACTGGCGTGACAAGAGTCCTGCAGAGCGCCACCGCGCCATGACCTGGATGCAACGCCTCAAGCGAGTCTTCAATATTGATATTGAAGTCTGCGAACACTGCGGCGGTCACGTCAAAGTGATTGCCAGCATCGAAGATCCGAAGGTCATTGAGCAGATTCTCAAGCATCTGAAACAGAAAACAGCCAAGGCGAATGCCGCCAAGCAGCGTGAGCTGCCACCAGAACGAGCGCCGCCACTGACTCCCAGCCTGTTCGATCCATCACAGAGTCGTCTCTTTGACTGACGACCCCAAATCCAACACTGCTCAACACTGCCAACTTTTAAACGGGGCGGTGGGGCAGTTTGTATCTCTCGAGCTATCAGGCTAGAGATTTTACCGCCAAATCGAACCTTATTAGAGCGGTTTAGGCTGGACCGGCAGTTAAAATTGGGGCTTGAGCGGTAAACGAGTGAGGGAATTTCAGGTAAGATACTTCGGATGAGGAGCAAAAAGGTGGTTTATACTTCCTATACCCGTAAAATAATAGTAAGAAAAGTAGTAAAAAGGGGTTCTAATTATGATTAATAAAATTGATTTCAAAGCTAAGAATCTAACATCAAATGCAGGTCTTTTTCTGCTCCTTGAGAATGCAAAAAGCAATGGGATTTTTGATTTTATTGAAAATGACCTCGTATTTGATAATGACTCAACAAATAAAATCAAGATGAATCATATAAAGACCATGCTCTGCGGTCACTTCATTGGCATTGATAAGTTAGAACGTCTAAAGCTACTTCAAAATGATCCCCTCGTCAACGAGTTTGATATTTCCGTAAAAGAACCTGAAACAGTGTCACGGTTTCTAGGAAACTTCAACTTCAAGACAACCCAAATGTTTAGAGACATTAATTTTAAAGTCTTTAAAAAACTGCTCACTAAAAGTAAATTGACATCCATTACGATTGATATTGATAGTAGTGTAATTAACGTAGAAGGTCATCAAGAAGGTGCGTCAAAAGGATATAATCCTAAGAAACTGGGAAACCGATGCTACAATATCCAATTTGCATTTTGCGACGAATTAAAAGCATATGTTACCGGATTTGTAAGAAGTGGCAATACTTACACTGCAAACGGTGCTGCGGAAATGATCAAAGAAATTGTTGCTAACATCAAATCAGACGATTTAGAAATTTTATTTCGAATGGATAGTGGCTACTTTGATGAAAAAATTATCGAAACGATAGAATCTCTTGGATGCAAATATTTAATTAAAGCCAAAAGTTATTCTACACTCACCTCACAAGCAACGAATTCATCAATTGTATTCGTTAAAGGAGAAGAAGGTAGAGAAACTACAGAACTGTATACAAAATTAGTTAAATGGGAAAAAGACAGAAGATTTGTCGTATCTCGCGTACTGAAACCAGAAAAAGAAAGAGCACAATTATCACTTTTAGAAGGTTCCGAATACGACTACTTTTTCTTTGTAACAAATACTACCTTGCTTTCTGAAAAAGTAGTTATATACTATGAAAAGCGTGGTAATGCTGAAAACTATATCAAAGAAGCCAAATACGACATGGCGGTGGGTCATCTCTTGCTAAAGTCATTTTGGGCGAATGAAGCCGTGTTTCAAATGATGATGCTTTCATATAACCTATTTTTGTTGTTCAAGTTTGATTCCTTGGACTCTTCAGAATACAGACAGCAAATAAAGACCTTTCGTTTGAAGTATGTATTTCTTGCAGCAAAAATAATCAAAACCGCAAGATATGTAATCATGAAGTTGTCGGAAAACTATCCGTACAAGGGAGTGTATGAAAAATGTCTGGTATAATAAGAATATCATCAATAAAATTGAGTGTTGCTCTGTGGATAACTTGCAGAGTTTATTAAGTATCATTGCAGCAAAGATGAAATCAATGATTTATCAAAAATGATTGAAAGGTGGTTGTAAATAATGTTACAATGTGTGAGAAGCAGTCTAAATTCTTCGTGAAATAGTGATTTTTGAAGCTAATAAAAAACACACGTGGAATTTAGGGACTATTCATGTTGTTGTTATTTCGTATCTTCCAGAATAAGGAATCCCATGGTTAAAAAATCACTGCGCCAGTTCACGCTGATGGCGACGGCAACCGTCACGCTGTTGTTAGGAAGTGTGCCGCTGTATGCGCAAACGGCGGACGTACAGCAAAAACTTGCCGAATTAGAGCGGCAGTCGGGAGGCAGACTGGGTGTGGCATTGATTAACACAGCAGATAATTCGCAAATACTTTATCGTGCTGATGAGCGCTTTGCGATGTGCAGCACCAGTAAAGTGATGGCCGCGGCCGCGGTGCTGAAGAAAAGTGAAAGCGAACCGAATCTGTTAAATCAGCGAGTTGAGATCAAAAAATCTGACCTTGTTAACTATAATCCGATTGCGGAAAAGCACGTCAATGGGACGATGTCACTGGCTGAGCTTAGCGCGGCCGCGCTACAGTACAGCGATAACGTGGCGATGAATAAGCTGATTGCTCACGTTGGCGGCCCGGCTAGCGTCACCGCGTTCGCCCGACAGCTGGGAGACGAAACGTTCCGTCTCGACCGTACCGAGCCGACGTTAAACACCGCCATTCCGGGCGATCCGCGTGATACCACTTCACCTCGGGCAATGGCGCAAACTCTGCGGAATCTGACGCTGGGTAAAGCATTGGGCGACAGCCAACGGGCGCAGCTGGTGACATGGATGAAAGGCAATACCACCGGTGCAGCGAGCATTCAGGCTGGACTGCCTGCTTCCTGGGTTGTGGGGGATAAAACCGGCAGCGGTGGCTATGGCACCACCAACGATATCGCGGTGATCTGGCCAAAAGATCGTGCGCCGCTGATTCTGGTCACTTACTTCACCCAGCCTCAACCTAAGGCAGAAAGCCGTCGCGATGTATTAGCGTCGGCGGCTAAAATCGTCACCGACGGTTTGTAATAGCGGAAACGGAATGGGGAAACTCATTCCGTTTTTGTTTATCGCCTTAGACGGCAAAAGTGCTGTCGCCCACCTGCGCTTGCGCATACCAGGCCATAAGCTCCGTGGTTCCTGGTTCTCCTTCCGCTGGAGCCCAGTGCGCATAGTCATCGGCAGCCACGGGTTGATAGCCACCGTGTTTTACTTCAAAAATTATGCCACCGGTATCCAGCGACAGCACGGCATGCCAGGTTCCTGCGGCCATCTCCAGCACCGTACAGGTTTCCCCCAATATCGCCCGATGGGTGACGGTACCCCGATCGTCAAAATTCAGCACCACGAAACGACCCCTTAATGGCAACAGTAGCTCGAAGGTGTGAGGGTGTCGGTGCGGGCGCACGTAGGTCCCAGGTCATATTCCTTCCGGCGTCCGGCATTTTACCGCCAGACAGCTCGGGATTCGTGATATCACCGTTCTTGCAGAATACGGTCAGAGGGAAAATACCCGCCGTGAGCATGCAGCGCTGATACGTCAGCACTATCAGTATCGTGAATTTGCCTGGCCCTGGACATTTCGCCTTACCCGTCTTTTATATACCCGGAGCTGGATAAGCAACGAACGTCCTGGCCTGCTTTTCGATCTGGCGACAGGGTGGCTTATGCAACATCGTATTATTCTCCCCGGAGCCACTACGCTGACCCGGTTGATTTCAGAGGTAAGGGAAAAGGCGACGTTGCGCCTGTGGAACAAACTGGCACTGATACCGTCAGCCGAACAGCGTTCACAGCTGGAGATGCTGCTGGGGCCAACTGATTGCAGCCGCCTGTCTTTACTGGAATCACTGAAAAAGGGCCCTGTGACCATCAGTGGTCCGGCGTTTAATGAAGCAATTGAACGCTGGAAAACTCTGAACGATTTTGGCCTGCATGCTGAAAACCTGAGTACACTCCCGGCTGTGCGCCTGAAAAATCTCGCACGTTATGCTGGTATGACTTCGGTGTTCAATATTGCCAGGATGTCACCGCAGAAAAGGATGGCGGTTCTGGTTGCCTTTGTCCTTGCATGGGAAACGCTGGCGCTGGATGATGCATTGGACGTTCTGGACGCCATGCTGGCCGTTATCATCCGTGACGCCAGAAAGATTGGGCAGAAAAAACGGCTCCGCTCGCTGAAGGATCTGGATAAATCTGCATTGGCGCTCGCCAGCGCATGTTCGTACCTGCTGAAAGAAGAAACACCGGACGAATCGATTCGTGCTGAGGTGTTCAGCTACATCCCAAGGCAAAAGCTGGCTGAAATCATCACGCTTGTCCGTGAAATTGCCCGGCCCTCAGACGATAATTTTCATGAAGAAATGGTGGAGCAGTACGGGCGCGTTCGTCGTTTCCTGCCCCATCTGCTGAATACCGTTAAATTTTCATCCGCACCTGCCGGGGTTACCACTCTGAATGCCTGTGACTACCTCAGCCGGGAGTTCAGCTCACGGCGGCAGTTTTTTGACGACGCACCAACGGAAATTATCAGTCGGTCATGGAAACGGCTGGTGATTAACAAGGAAAAACATATCACCCGCAGGGGATACACGCTCTGCTTTCTCAGTAAACTGCAGGATAGTCTGAGGCGGAGGGATGTCTACGTTACCGGCAGTAACCGGTGGGGAGATCCTCGTGCAAGATTACTACAGGGTGCTGACTGGCAGGCAAACCGGATTAAGGTTTATCGTTCTTTGGGGCACCCGACAGACCCGCAGGAAGCAATAAAATCTCTGGGTCATCAGCTTGATAGTCGTTACAGACAGGTTGCTGCACGTCTTTGCGAAAATGAGGCTGTCGAACTCGATGTTTCTGGCCCGAAGCCCCGGTTGACAATTTCTCCCCTCGCCAGTCTTGATGAGCCGGACAGTCTGAAACGACTGAGCAAAATGATCAGTGATCTACTCCCTCCGGTGGATTTAACGGAGTTGCTGCTCGAAATTAACGCCCATACCGGATTTGCTGATGAGTTTTTCCATGCTAGTGAAGCCAGTGCCAGAGTTGATGATCTGCCCGTCAGCATCAGCGCCGTGCTGATGGCTGAAGCCTGCAATATCGGTCTGGAACCACTGATCAGATCAAATGTTCCTGCACTGACCCGACACCGGCTGAACTGGACAAAAGCGAACTATCTGCGGGCTGAAACTATCACCAGCGCTAATGCCAGACTGGTTGATTTTCAGGCAACGCTGCCACTGGCACAGATATGGGGTGGAGGAGAAGTGGCATCTGCAGATGGAATGCGCTTTGTTACGCCAGTCAGAACAATCAATGCCGGACCGAACCGCAAATACTTTGGTAATAACAGAGGGATCACCTGGTACAACTTTGTGTCCGATCAGTATTCCGGCTTTCATGGCATCGTTATACCGGGGACGCTGAGGGACTCTATCTTTGTGCTGGAAGGTCTTCTGGAACAGGAGACCGGGCTGAATCCAACCGAAATTATGACCGATACAGCAGGTGCCAGCGAACTTGTCTTTGGCCTTTTCTGGCTGCTGGGATACCAGTTTTCTCCACGCCTGGCTGATGCCGGTGCTTCGGTTTTCTGGCGAATGGACCATGATGCCGACTATGGCGTGCTGAATGATATTGCCAGAGGGCAATCAGATCCCCGAAAAATA
>NZ_JAWOWL010000058.1:0-16255 GCF_033340395.1 Vibrio sp. 1159
GGCTACGACGATTAATGGGTGTAGCCGATCAGATCGTAGCTTCTTGATTTAGTTCCATCGATTTAAGCAACAAAGCCCCCATTGGTATCAAAGTTGGGAGTCGATAGGTGTTCTGATTGTCGGTTAACTTTCGGTAAAGTTTCAGATACGGTGCTCTGTTTTTCGGGCTTTGGGATATCAATAAAATCATCGACTAAACCAATATCTAGCTGAAAGTCAGAAGGAACACTTTCGTTTAAGAGTTCACTAGCACTAAGGCCTAGGTCAACAAATTCTGCTTCCGATGGACTTGAGACTACTTCAGGGGGTGCGCTAGAAAGACTTTTACTTGTCTCAAGACTGAATACATCTGTATCTGTTTGAATAGAAACTGAAATTTGATAATCCCCTAAGCTAACCATATCGTCATCGCTTAGTGCTATTTCATTTCCTTGACCCACAGGAGTTACAGCATTATTTACAAAAGTACCATTAGTTGAGAGGTCTTTTATCAAGTATTTGTCACCAAACTTAATCAGTTCTCCGTGGGTTCCGGATACCACTCTTTCAGGATCTGGTAGTGTCCAATCACATTGTTCAGACCTACCAAATGTAACCTTGGCATGTTCATCACTTGATTCAAACACGAACTCACTCTCAATCTCTGGAGTAAATTTGTGAAAACTTGTTATGGTTAAAACCAACTTCATGTAAACCTCGCCAAAGACCTGCTAGATATTATTTTTAATTTTATTATTAACTGCTTTCTTATTAACAGTAAGATTAATAAAAACCTTAATACTGCCATTGAAAATCATGCACGGAATAATGAATCATTTTTTTATCAAAGCAATCACGTATTGTTCAACAATTTTAATTATCCAACCAAGTTCAAATTTTTGACACTTAGACTTTCATCAATAAAAAAACGAATGTTAGTTTGGCCGAGAAATTCTAACATAATGACTTTTCATTGAGCAGAAAGGTATATATTCCCCCATCATTTATACGGAGTTCTTGTGATGGAAGACAGTAATAAAAACAATTCTATAAATAACGAAGAAAGCGGAGATAAAACTAAAATTGTAAAGACTCAAAAACGAGACAATGCAATTAAATCAACCAAACTCACTAATAATGAAACCTCCGTTAAAAATAAAAATGAAACAAATACAAAACTGTCTCAAAAAGAAAACACTCCGTTAGTTAATAAGAAAAAAAACAATAAAGATGACTCATTAAATAATAACAAAGATGTTATTAACGAAAGCTTAATAGGAACGACCGTTAAAAATCGGTATGAAATTGAGTCGGTTATTGGGCATGGTGGGCTTTGCGATGTTTACTTAGCTAAAGATAAGATTCTTGAATCTTCAGGTTCAGAAACACCCTACGTTGCGTTAAAAATATTACAGAAAGAGTTTGCTTCTCAACCAGAGACTGCACGCATGTTAATACGTGAAGCTCAACAAACTCAAAGGTTAAGCCACCCTAATATCATTAGGGTTTTTGATTTTGGTGTTGATGGCGAAATATACTTTTTAGTTATGGAGTATATTAACGGAGAAACATTAGAGAGTTTAATACAGCGTTCTAGGCCCCATGGGCTGAAGTTTAATGCAACTTTATCAATCCTAAATCAGGTACTCGATGCACTCTCATATGCTCACTCTCTTGGTGTAGTGCACGCCGACCTAAAGCCCGCTAATGTGATTTTAACGTCTGAGGGTAACGTTAAGTTGCTTGATTTTGGTGTATCTAAAACTCATCAATTAAAGCAGGATCAATATGCGGCTAAACGTAAATCCGAAAATGTTGAAACGCTTGGTTATACTCCCAACTATGCATCACTCAACCTGTTATCCGGTAAGGAACCGAACTTAAGCGACGATATGTTTGCTCTATTTTGTATTGCTTACGAGCTATTGAGTTGCAAACACCCTTACGCAAGAACTCCAGTTAATGAAGCTCTCAAAAAGAAGATCAAGGTCTCTAAACCAACTAACATGCCTGCATCTAAGTGGCCAATATTTTCAAGCGTATTTTCAACTGGCATCATTCCGAACGAGCTGACCCCTGAGCAGTTGAAACGCAAATTGAATATGCGCTATTGGCCTATCGCTAGCGGCGCGGCAGCGAGTATATTATTAGTTAGCGGCATTGTATTTGGTTATCAGCAGCAACAAGAAACCATCGCCAATTTGGAAACCGTTATTAGCAAGCAAAATGATCAAATTGCCGGACAAGAGTGGCAGCTTGATACGCCAGCAGAAAAAAGTTTGGCACTGATTGATAGTGAAAAAAGCTTACATCCAGTCGTTAAGGCTGGCTTATTACGCTTACACAAGACCTATATTCTCAGCGAGTTTGAATCTGAAATTGATCAGGTTTTGAATTCTGATGCCAACAACTACCCGAATTATGATGAAATTGAGTCCATACTTGATAAAGCAAAAACCTACTACCCTGACTCACATAAAATAGAAGTTCTTGCCTTAGATATTCAGTCAAGCAAGCACTCCACGTTACTTTCGATAGCAAGGCAAATCAACAGTCAACTTGAAAAGTCTCGGTACAGTAAAGAAGACGGCAGTAAATCCATCTATGAGCTCAAGGATGAGTTAAATCAGATTCATCAAGGTTATCCTTTCACGCCAAGTTCGTTATCTAGCGATGTTTTCGGTCAGCACCTCACTGAAGCACTCAAAAAGAAAGACGCAGCTGCACTTGTTGCTCTTATTAAGGTTGGGAACACCTTCTTTTCAAACGTAGAAGAGCATCAAGAGAACTTACAGATAAGTAATGCGATGAAAGATGCAGTGCTGGAAATGAAATTATATGAGACAGCGCTAGATTCCAACAGCCCTCTACCGTTTCCAGAAGATGCCGCTAGAATCCTGTTCCAAGAAGAGTTTGAAAACTTTTATTCTCGCCTAGAAAAGGCAAGGACGACAACTCATCTCGATAACTTGGTGAAGGATGTGGATCTGTTCTCGAAAAACTTTCCTATTGGTTTTCAGGATGTTAACGATTTAAGATTCAAAACTGCTGATAAATACTTACGCTTCTCCGATATATTGCTTAATAAGCGAAGGACTTCAAGCGCAAGACGCGCTATGAAGAAAGCCAACGAGCTTATGAAGCAAATAGAACAGGACTCTAAGCAAAGCTAGTAATACAAAAGGGACGCGAGTTCCTTTTTTGCCGTAGATTACTTGCCAATATGCAACTAGATTGCTAATTTATACTTGTACTTAATGAGGAGAGTTAGCCTTGACTGAAGGAATAGTCAAAGTTGGCGAACGTCTGGCGTCCGTATGTAACGATAGCCTTAAACTAGGACTGCAAGACACTTACCGACTCGGCGTTTTACTTGGAAACATCCCCTTTGCTACTTGTGTTAAAAACACGCGAGTTGAAGTTTTTTCATCCCTACATTTCGACCATTGCCGTTTGGATATAAGTCAAAATATCTTTAACAATGACTTTCTTTTTGTAAGTTTATCTCAAGCGACAAGCAAACTATTTCTGCTCAAATACTGGTTATGCCATTCATACCTTCGGCTAAGCCTTCATTATCCGAAACATTCCTCTACCTCAACGTTTAATAGGGGTATACATGATTAATTTTGATGTTCTCAATACATACATGGATAACGACGTAGATCTGATCGTCACTGTTTTTTCTACATACCTTGAAGATCACACGAATGATATAGAGCGTATAGATGAGCTATATGCAAGCAAATGTTGGTCAGAACTCTATCTATTAGCTCATAGTTTAAAGGGCATTTTAGAGAGTTTCGGAGAAGACACCGCGGTCATTGCGTTTCAAAGAATAGAAGAAAAAACCAGAAACGATACAGCGCCAGATAGCTCAGATATAGCTATAGTTACTAAAGAGCTAGCTGCAATTAATCAACAAATCTTCACTTACTTGAAGAATATGCAATAAAGAAATTCAAGGCTTAACTGGGGGAAATATGGCAATGAATAATAGCAATTTCAGGGAGTTGATTGAGTCTCTCAAAGACTTAACACCAACTCAAAAAAGGTACTTACTTAGCCGTACAAAGATGGCGCTAGATGATGAAAGTAATATGTTAAACATCAGTGATATTCTAACACCAGAAGAGTTGGAGGCGTTACTATCACCGGCACCAACAACGAATACAAAATAACAATGATATACAACGCAACCGTCAGATTAACGCTAGGGACCAAGTGAAGCAAATCGACTTTGCTTGGTTGTTAGTTTCTCTCCCTATTCCTTTTCACTACAACAAACGTATTGTTTTCGAAACCTTTTTCCAATGTAAACAGGTCAGATAATTGAGCGACTAACATCAGTCCGCGACCTGAGGAGGACCAACTATCGTCATCCATTAAGTTAGGTGCCTCAATCTGTTTATTTTTATGTTGGATGAACGTCTTTTCATTGATCGGCGCTCCGCAATCAGAGACTCTCAGTTCCACGAAACCGGACACTTGGTCATCCCCAACCCTACACTCCACTTCAATTGGTAGGCCTTCTATTTCACTGTAAGAATGAATATAAGCGTTATTCATGAGTTCAACGACACAAAGCTCCAATGATTGAATTGCATTTAAGGGGATTTGATGACCCATCAAAAACCGAACAACGTCTTTGCTCGCACTTCGTGAGTGAGTAAGGGAGCTCCCGTAAGTTCGTTTAAATTCGCTCTTTGACATTCTTTTCCTTAAAATCGAGCCTCTCACCATGCCATTTTACCTGTAAAAGGCTGGCATCATCATCAAACTCATCTTCGTTATGCCAAGATTGTACTTTTTTAAAGACGTCTCCCACTTGGTCTTCAACTGTCAGCGTGCAAACAACTTTTATACTCGATGCCAATCGTTGTAGTGAAAACATCTCCTCACCCTGCCTCGCTTCAATCAAACCATCCGAATAAAGCCACAATGCATCGCCCTCATCCAGACTAATTTGGTTACCGATATATTCCATCGGCTGCATTGCACCAACGATAAAGTTATCGTCACCTATCTGTTCCATCGTTTTCGTACTCGTTCGCCAAACTAAGATCCTGGGGTGGCCAGCCGTGCAATAGCTAAGTTGCCCTGATTTTGTGTTAAGAATGGCGTAAGCCATAGTAAAGTAAAGTTGACTGTTTCTAGTTTGCTGATAACGCCGATTTAGCCGTTCAATCACAGATGCAGGCTCACTTACGCAATAGCCGTCATCTCTCAACTCCATCGTGATCGAATCAGGCCCCTGACTTTGAGATAGCGTCTGTTGAATAGAAAAAGCCATCAAAGCTGAAGAAATACCATGACCAGAAACATCAAATACATAAAACGCAACATGTCGTTCATCGAGCTCCAAATACCCCAACATATCACCACCAATCTGGGAGCATGGTTTGTAGACATAGCTAAAATTTACATTCTGAATAGTTGATTCAGCAGGGAGTAGTTGCTCCATCAGATGACTAGCAGACTGTAGGTCTTGGTGAATTGTTTGATAGGCCGCATCTAGCTCTTTATTTCTCTCAACGAGTTTGTTGTGCAGTTCTAAAGTACGAAACCCCGCACGGATTCTGGCCTGAAGTTCCTCTACAGACGTCTTCTTATCTACGAAATCATCTGCGCCAGCATCAATGCCTTTCACGATCGAACTTTGGTCATTTCTAGAAGACAGTAGAACAAAGAAAATGTAACGTTCGCTAACTTTAGATTTTAATTGGCGACACAATTCAATACCATTAATTCCAGGCATCATTAAATCACTCAGCACAAACTGAATATCAGGGCGGTGGGTTAGCACCTCAAGCGCCGCTCTTCCGTCTTCAACTGCAACCACTTCATAGCCCTGCTTTTCCAATGCACTGCTGATGTAAAGCAGTACTGTTTTACTATCATCGACCAAAAGAATGGGTTTCATCTTCCTCCTTAATACGGTTGCTTTACTGGCTAACGCAAAACACTAGTCACTGACTGCTCATTTCTAAAACGGCTGTAGTCTTCGGCTAATAATTGGTGTTGATATCGAGTGTAAGACAACGCTTCATTAGAAATTAGTATCTGATGCTCTTTTTCGATTAACTGACTTTGCAGCCTTTCAATCTGTTCATTCTGCTGTGTGTAATTGAGGTACAGTGCGAATAGACCAAAAACCGAAACCATTAACAGGGCGATTAGAATATTATTGATAGTTTTCACTTGAATACTCATGACCTCTCCTTGTCTATTATTAGACTTTCCATGATGAAAGAGAGCGTCTACGGACCAAGAGCCCAAGGCTCTAAAACGCAACGAAGCAAATTGAGGTTGTTTTTCCAATTATAGGCGATAGGAGAAAAAATAAGAAAAATCTGAAAAAATTTGAATATCCTGCTGAGTTAAGAATCGGTAAGGTGGTAGCAGCGAGCTATCATCCACTCGCTGCAATACATTAACTCTGAAATGCAGGTCTAGCTAAAATTTGGTTATACCATCGAGCAATGTTTGGCGACGTCGATAGCACATCAATTTCTAGGCCTTTAATTGCGAAACTGATCAAAATAAAGCCTGTTATATCGACGATAGTAAAATGGTCTACGGCGATAAAATCATTATGTTCAAGGCGCTTGTCTAAAACAGGCAGAAATTCGTAGACGCGTTGTTTTGATTCTTCGCCCCATGCTTCAACGCAACGTTCTCTGTCTCCATAAACTCCGGTCATGTTTCGAAACGCCTGAAATGCCGCATTTAGTCCTTGGAACTCCACCACACGATGCCACATTTCCACCTGAGCACGTTCGAGCTGGTTTGCACCAAACAGCGCCAGATCATTTTCAAACGCTTCATCTAGGTAGCGACAAATCGCCACGCTTTCACAGATCGTCGTGCCGTCATCCAGTTCCAGTAAAGGCACTTTGCCGTTCACGCTTTTCGATTTAAACGGTTCAGATAGGTTATCGCCCTCACGAACGTTCAGCGCAATTCGCTCAACCTCGCCACCGATTTCCTTTAGAAAAATGCTAACTCGCTTACAACTTGGAGTCATTGCGGTTTCATAGAGCTTCATTTCACATCCTTTTATCTTTTTCTAACCGATTGGTTAGGATATACTGTAGCCAGTTTATAAACGATCAGTCAAGAACTTCACTATCAAAAATTTTCAAACAGTTGTGGGTCTGTTTGCTGAGCGAGATTTTTGATGCCGTTTGTGAGTTCACATGAATTTGGGGGCTGATACCCAAGAATAGATGGGTATTCATCATATTGGTTCAGTTCGAACGCTAGAGGTTCTCTGTACCATCCCTCCAAAGCAATTCAATTACCCAATAAGCAGACCCAGGCAGGTAATTTATGGCAAGAAAAGCCAACTTCGACCGAGATGAAAAGCTTCTCGTGGCTATGGATGTGTTTTGGCGCAAGGGCTTTGCGAACACGTCTATCTCGGATCTCACCGACGAGTTGAACATCAACCGCTTCAGTCTTTACAACACCTATGGTGACAAGCAACAGCTCTACTACGAAGCACTCGATACTTACTTGAAAAAGGTCTCGCTACCGTCACTGAATGATTTGGAAAAAGACGATGCGTCTTTACCTGAATTGGAATCGTTCCTTAAATCTTTTGCTGAGCTGCAACGCAAACGCAACTGTGGGTGTTTTATTCAAAATGCGTTGATTGAGCACGCTGGCGAAGACGATGACGTACTGCGTAAAGGGCATTTTTTGTTTGACCATCTTATCGACATCATTGCGGATGCGCTGACCAATGCGCAAAAAGAAACCTTAGTGCCAAAAACGCTGAAACCAGAAGAGCTCGCTCGTTTTGTTCTCAACAACATGCAAGGTATGCGCGTACTTGGCAAAGCTAAACGTTATGCCGACTTGGATACGGCGCTTTCCTGCTTACTGGTTTTGATTAGGAAATAACATGTCGATTGAAGTGATAGCAGTACGTCTTACCAAAGGCATGGACTTAAAGCTGAGCCTAGCGAAATTGGTCGAGCAGTACGGTATCAAAGCAGGCTCGATTACCTCATGCGTTGGTTGTATCTCTGACCTCAACCTTCGTTTGGCAGGTGCAGAGAGTACGTTAACCAAACAAGAGCCATTTGAAATTGTCTCTGTGATGGGAACCCTAACGGCTGAACATCAACACGTTCATATCTCGGTGTCTGATCGTGAAGGACGAGTTTGGGGTGGGCATTTGTTGGAAGGCACAGTGATTGATACTACCGTAGAATTGATCATCCATTCTTACTCAGAACTTGAGTTCACTAGAGCGATGGACGACTCGACTGGCTATACCGAACTACAAGTGAATCCTTCCGAATAGTTAAAAGCTCCAGAGCCTTACCGTGTGGTCTCTGGAGCTTTATTCGCTTATCTCTTACGCTAAGAATTTATTCATATCAAGCAGGCAAATTTCTAGGATCATTCTTCGACTAAATAACAAACCTGATTATCGTCGA
Organism: Vibrio sp. 1159; assembly: GCF_033340395.1. Taxonomy (NCBI): domain Bacteria; kingdom Pseudomonadati; phylum Pseudomonadota; class Gammaproteobacteria; order Vibrionales; family Vibrionaceae; genus Vibrio; species Vibrio sp. 1159. The sequence continues at coordinate 8,430 of NZ_JAWOWL010000058.1, forward strand.
CCGTTACTTGCCACGTTTTTAGACAGTGCGCTTCGTCTTCCAAACACTGCCCGCTCTTTAAACTGAAATGCTGTTTGTACAGTGGCGATGCAACACACATCTCACCATCAATATCACCGACAATCCCTCGACTCATCACATAAGCGTTACCAATTGGGTCCCAATCTTGAACGGCGTAAACACCGCTATCTGGAATGTAGAATAACGCGACATGCTCGCCTTCAATCAACACCGTGGCACCGATGAACGGCATTAGGTCATCAAGCTGACACAATCTCACTTTGGTTAAAGCTGCCATTTACACCTCCCGTTTCACTGGAATACGCTGACCGCGCACACGTTGGTACGGCAAGACTTTGCTGCCCGACGTGCTGTTCAAGAAAGGACGGAAGCGTTGCAATTTTTGAGGATTATCCAACGTACTCTTCCACTCACATTGATAGGTATCTACGACTCGTGCCATTTGTTCATCCAAAGAATCACATAAATTCAGAGAGTCATCCAAAATCACTTGTTTAAGGTAATCTAGGCCCCCTTCCATGTTCTCCATCCACACAGACGTGCGCTGCAAGCGATCTGCGGTGCTGACGTAGAACATCAATACTCGGTCGATCATGGTGATCAACTCTGATTTGGATAAGTCAGATGCAAACAAATCAGCGTGTCGTGGTCTCATGCCACCATTACCACAAACGTATAGATTCCAGCCGTTTTCAGTAGCGATCACCCCAATATCTTTACTTTGCGCTTCTGCACACTCGCGAGTACAGCCCGATACGGCAAACTTAAGCTTATGGGGCGCTCGCAATCCTTTGTAGCGGTTCTCTAACTCAATGGCTAACCCAACCGAATCATCAACACCATAACGACACCAAGTAGAACCGACACACGATTTCACGGTGCGCACCGATTTACCGTAGGCGTGCCCTGTTTCAAAACCGGCATCGATTAAGGTTTGCCAGATTTCAGGAAGCTGTTCTAACTGCGCGCCAAATAAATCCACGCGTTGACCGCCAGTGATTTTGGTGTATAGATCGTATTGCTGAGCGACTTCGCCTAGCACGATGAGTTTGTCTGGTGTGATTTCGCCACCCGGAACACGAGGCACAATCGAGTAAGAGCCATCTTTTTGTAGGTTCGCCATAAAGGCATCATTAGAATCTTGCAGAGATTGATGCTGTGGCTCCATGATGTGTTCATTCCACAAAGAAGCAAACACAGATGCCGCTGTCGGCTTACAAATATCACACCCATGCCCTTTGCCATGCAGTGCAATTAAGGTGTCGAAGTCTTTGATTTGTTCCACTTGGCAAATATGGAACATCTCTTGGCGACTGAGCTCAAAGTGCTCACAAAGGTCGTTGTTAACCTCTACCCCCATGGCTGCCAATTGAGTATCCAATACCGACTTCACCATATTGCTACAGCCACCACAGCCAGTACCGGCTTTGGTGTTGGCTTTAAGGTCCGTCAGGTTGGTAGTGCCAGCTTGAATCTCGGCAACTAAGTCGCCTTTTGTGACGTTGTGACAAGAGCAGATGATGGCGCTGTCTGGCATCTCTCCATCCAGCATTCCAGTATCAAACAGCAGGTTCGCCGCGTGGTCTGGCAGGACCGTTTTGTTCAAATAACACTGTAAGAGCGCATCGTAATCGCTGTTGTCACCAACGAGAATCGCACCAAGCAATTGGGTGCCGCTCGCATCAACCACCAGCTTTTTGTAGATGCCTGCAACCGCATCTTGCAATACCATTTCTTGTGCGCCTTCGGTTTGCATTTGCGCATCGCCGATAGACGCCACATCCACCCCAAGCAGCTTAAGTTTGGTGCTCATGTCTGCACCTTTAAAACCTTCGCTCGGCATCCCAGTCAAGACATCGGCAGTGGTTCTCGCCATGGTGTAACCGGGAGCGACTAAACCAAAGATCTTCTGTTCCCAAAGGGCACATTCGCCAATCGCGTATATGTTCTCATCGCTGGTTTGGCATTGGTTATTAATCACAATGCCGCCTCGCTCCCCGACTTCTAGCTCAGCCAGCCTTGCCAACTCATCTTGAGGGCGAATCCCTGCGGAAAAGACAATCACATCCACTTCGAGAGGATCTTTGTCTTTAAACACCATACGATGCTTAGCCGTTTCACCATCGCAGATTCGCTCCGTCCCCGTTGAGGTATGCACGGTTAGCCCTAGCGCTTCAATCTTCTCTTTTAGCACTAAGCCAGCACCATCGTCCAACTGCACGGGCATCAGGCGGGGTGCAAATTCGATAACGTGAGTTTCTAACCCCAATAGTTTGAGTGCGTTTGCCGCTTCTAAACCCAACAAGCCACCACCAATCACTGCGCCTGTTCTTGCGCCTTCACATGCCTTCTTGATTTGTGAAAGGTCATCAAGCGTGCGGTAAACAAACACGTTGTCGCGGTCTTTACCTTCGATTGGAGGCACAAACGGGTAAGAACCGGTCGCGAGCACAAGTTGGTCGTAACCCAGCACATCTTCACCATCAAGCAGAATGCGCTTTTGCTCTCTGTCGATGCCTGTTACTTGGCTGCCAAGTACGAGTTGGATGCCATGCATGTCGTACCATTCTTGGTTACTCAGCATCAAATCATCATGAGACTTACCCGCAAATAAAGAGGACAACTGTACACGGTCATACGCGATAAAACGCTCTGCACCAATCACGGTAATTCGGTGCTCCAAATGCGCGTTTTTCTGCACTAATTGCTCGACGAGGTGTTGCCCGACCATACCGTTACCTACCACAACGATGTGGCTCAATGCGTTCTTTACTGGAATAGTTAAAGGACTGTTCATCGCTGCCTCCTTATGCCGTTTGCGCTGCGGTTTTGGGTTTGTCTTCTTTCGAAACAGGAATCTCGACTTTGGATTGCTTCTCGTAAAGAAACTTCAACACGGCTTGTCGACACTTCTGATACTGCGCATCATCAGCCAGTGCGACACGCTCACGAGGGCGAGGCAGATTCACTTCTAACACTTCACCAATAGTTGCCGCCGGTCCGTTAGTCATCATCACGATTTTGTCGGAGAGCAGCACCGCTTCATCCACGTCGTGGGTAATCATGATGACGGTATTGTTTAGCTCGGCTTGAATCTTCATCAGTGCATCCTGCAAATGCGCGCGTGTTAGCGCATCCAACGCGCCAAATGGTTCATCCATCAGCAGAACCTTTGGTTGAAGTGCCAGTGCTCTGGCGATGCCGACTCGCTGCTTCATACCGCCCGAGATTTCATCCGGCTTTTTGTGCGCAGCATGCTGCATTTGAATCAACTCTAAATAGTGGTTCACTTGTTCCTGAATCCACGCTTTGCCCTTTTTGCCGGCAATTTGCTTTACTGCGAGCTCAACGTTTTGATACACAGTGAGCCAAGGCAATAGTGAATGGTTTTGGAACACAACCGCGCGGTCGGGTCCCGGTCCTGCCACCTCTCGTCCATCAACGATCACACCACCATCTGTTGGCATGTGTAGCCCTGCGACTAAGTTCAATACCGTTGATTTACCACAACCAGAGTGACCAATCAGCGATACAAACTCACCTTTATTGATTTGTAAATCGACGTTCTTAAGCGCGATGAACTCACCATCTGGCGTTGGGAATCGCATCCCTAAACGCGTTAGATCTAATAATGCTTTTTCCATGATCTTTTCCCTTATCTCAACGCTTGTTGTTTATTCCAAGACAGCCACTTTTGAAGTTGCAGCATGCCTCTATCGAGCATCAAACCGATAAAACCAATAGTGATGACTGCCACCATGATGCGACCCAATGATGCCGAGCTGCCGTTCTGGAACTCATCCCAAACGAACTTGCCCAACCCTGGGTTCTGAGCGAGCATTTCTGCCGCAATCAATACCATCCAAGCGATACCTAAAGAGAGACGTAAACCAGTGAAGATCATTGGAATGGCAGAAGGTAAAACGATGGTGCGTATATGCTGCCACCACGAAAGTTGGAGCACTTTGCTCACGTTGATTAAGTCTTTATCAACGCTCGTTACACCCACTGCGGTATTAATCAGCGTCGGCCATAAGCTACACAGCGCTACAGTGATCAGAGAGTTGATGAACGACTTAGCAAACATCGGGTCATCACTCACATAAGTGGCACTTACAACCATAGTGACGATAGGCAGCCAAGCTAAAGGTGATACGGGCTTGAGCAGTTGAATGATTGGGTTGAACGCTTGATACAGCCCTTGATTAAGACCAAGCACGATGCCAAGTGGAATCGCGATAATCGTCGCCAGCAGAAAGCCCGCGGTCACAGTCACTAAGCTAGTCACGATTTGGTCGAAAAACGTCGGTTTACCTGTGTAAGGACGAATCTTCACTTCCGCGTCTGGATTCTTCGCTAACTTCGCAGCATTACGCTTTTCCTGACGCTCGATAAACGCTTGTTCCTTTTCTCGCTCTTGCCAATGGTCATCGACAAGGTTGCTGAACTGCTGAAAAGTTTGCACAGGTCCCGGTAGCGTACCTAATGAGGTTTGCACTTCTCTCGCTGCTAAGTGCCACATTGCCAAAAAGATCAGCAAGCCAATGACGGGCAAAAGCACCAACCGACTTCGGTTCACTACCTGCTTAGCAGGAAACAGGGAAATGACATTACTAGACATACTCACTCCTAAGAAATTTACATCCTTGTTGCCACAAGCGAATTCCCTCGCCTGTGGCGTTTATCGTTATGGTTAAACCTTGTCTTTTCCTTTAAGCCCGATAGAGAACTTCTCTAGATATTTATTTGGCTCGCGACCGTCATAAACGATGTTGTCGATAAAGTGTGTTTGTGGCGCACGGAAACCATCTTCAGCACTAAAATCTGGGAAGTCTTTTTTGCTCAACACTCCATCTTCAATTAGCGCTTGAGCTGCTTGTTGGTAGATATCTGGACGGTACACCTCTTTCGCCACATCCATGTACCAATCATCGGATTTCTCGCTTGAGATTTGTCCCCAGCGACGCATTTGAGTCAGATACCAAATCGCATCGCTGTAATACGGATACGTGGCGTTATGACGGAAGAACACGTTGAAGTCTGGCACGTCTCGTTTGTCGCCTTTCTCGTATTCAAATGTGCCGGTCATCGAGTTGGCGATAACTTCGGCATCGGCTCCAACGTATTCGCTTTTTGATAGCATCTTCACTGCTTCTTGGCGGTTGGCATTGTCGTTTTCATCCAACCAATGTGCAGCTCGAATCAAGGCTTTCACTACGCGAATGTGCGTGTTTGGATACTTCTCAGCCCAAGCTTTGGAAACACCAAACACTTTCTCTGGGTTGTTCTTCCAGATCTCGTAATCGGTCACGACTGGCGTACCAATGCCTTTGAACACGGCTTGCTGATTCCATGGTTCGCCTACGCAGTACCCTTTGATCGTGCCCGCTTCCATTGTTGCTGGCATCTGTGGTGGCGGTGTAACACTCAAAAGAACGTCAGCATCCAACTGACCACTGTTATCACCTGAGTCTGGTGCGTAAAAACCTGGGTGAATCCCACCTGCCGCTAGCCAGTATCGCAATTCATAGTTGTGCGTCGATACAGGGAACACCATACCCATGTTGAAAGGTTTGCCTTTATCCAGATAGCTGTCGACCACAGGCTTCAGTGCGTCCGCTTTGATTGGGTGAACAGGTTTGCCATCTGGTTGCTTTGGAATGTACTGCTTCATCTGCTCCCAAGTATCATTGGAAACCGTGATTGCGTTGCCGTTCAAATCCATACTGAACGCAGTAATCACTTCTGCTTTTGTGCCAACACCAATCGTTGCGCCCAATGGCTGACCAGCAAGCATGTGCGCGCCAGCAAGCTCACCGTCGATGACTCGGTCTAATAGCACCTTCCAGTTTGCTTGTGCTTCTAAAGTGACGTACAACCCTTCGTCTTCAAAAAAGCCTTTCTCATAAGCAACCGCCAGCGGTGCCATATCGGTTAACTTAATAAAACCAAACTTCAGGTCTTCAATTTCTGGCTCACCTAACTCTGCCTTTACGCTGACCGTGGTGAATACCGATAACGAAATTGCTGACACTTTCAGCATCGAACTCCATTTCATTGGTTTGCTCCCATAAAAAAAGCGCCACTACTCCGAAGAGCAGTAGCGCCGTTGCTAAGTCTGCAATTACCGCCGTTGATAATTGAGATAAGCGATTCAACAATAAACCCAACTCTTCTAATCCAATTACTGTGCCAACTTATTTTTCACTGTAAATACAATAGATTAGAATATCTTGCCGTTTGTTATTCCCTGTTATTGCTTGCTGATAGTGCAACACGCACCACGTTAGAAAACGCACTCTACCCCCAAAGTGGTAGAACGACTAATCCAACACTTCCAAAGTAGTTATCAAATTCTTGGCAACTTGTGCGAGCGTTTGGCTCGATTGCATGGCTGAATTTCTTAGCGCTTTATAAGCCTGTTCTTCATCAACGCTGTGCATCTTCATCAGCAGACCTTTCGCTTTTTCCACCAGCTTGCGCTCTTCGATCTTATGGGTCAGCGATTCAATTTCCGATTGCATACTTTCGAATTTCGCTCTCACTAATGTCGCATGTTCAATCCAAGGTTGAAGTGCAAACTCACTATCGTGCGGCATAAGAACATAGTCCATTTTTTCTGATAAACGATTGATATCATTGGATGATAATTGCTTTAAGACGATAAGAAGTGGTGCCGATTTTCTGCGGCAGAAATCGACGATCAAACGCAGTTCCGCGGTTGGTTGCTGCCATCCAACCACAACGCTTGCCGACGGTTCTCGTTGCATTAACGTTTCTAGTTGTGCCAATTGGCAGCCGATGATGTTGTCGTAATCTTTGCTCAATAAGCCGGACAATCGAGCCTGCTCTTCGAGGCTATCACAGCATACTATGATGGGTGTTTTTGACGTTGATTGAGTCATGCACATTCCTTGTTTATATCTCACTCACTAAGAGAGACATAACAAGGAATGTGCCAACTAAAGCTGAAGCGTTTTAACTAGAGGCGAGATGTTCTTTGAAGAAGCCGAGTGTACGTTCCCAAGCGAGTGCTGCTTCTTCCGGTGCGTAGCGTGCCGTTGAGTCGTTATGGAAGCCGTGGTTGACGTTTTCATACATTAACGCTTGATACTGTGCGTCGGTCGCGATTAACTGCTGCTCATAGGCAGGCCATGTGTCGTTAACACGCTTATCGAGCCCTGCAAAATGAATCATCAACGGTCCTTTGACTTGCTTTTGGATCTCTTGTGCCGCTGGTGTTCCATAAAAAGGCACACCTGCATCGAGCTCTTCAGGCATTACCGCTGCAAGCATATTGACAATGTATCCACCGAAGCAGAATCCAACCGCGCCCAATTTACCGTTGCCACCCTCGTATTGTTTGAGGAAGTTAGCGGCTGCAATAAAGTCTTGCTCGATCTTGGCTCTGTCCATCTCTTTCTGCATCGCGCGACCTTCATCGTCGTTCCCCGGATAGCCGCCGAGTGGATAAAGCGCGTCTGGAGCGAAAGCAATAAAGCCGTCTTTTGCAAGTCGTCTTGCGACATCTTTGATATAAGGGTTCAGACCTCGGTTTTCATGAATCACCAACACGGTCGGCGATTTTAAGGTCTTCTTCTGTGGCATCACCAAATAACCACGCCCTTCTCCATGCCCATTTGGAGATGGAAAGGTTTCGTAAGTTGCTTTGATGTCAGGATCGTTAAATGAAACTTGTTCTGCGAGTGCGTAATTCGGGGTTAACGCCAGGGAAAATTCATGAACATGCCCATGTTTAAAGGGTTTGCGCTTTGGTGTGGTCTCAATTTTCGAAGTTCGCTAGC
>NZ_JAWOWL010000059.1:0-15181 GCF_033340395.1 Vibrio sp. 1159
GAGTAGTTTTACAGGCAAAGCCGAAACGGATGATAACCACCTACTGAAGTAGGTGGTTTAGGGCTGAAAATAAAAAAACCTCTCCATGAGGGAGAGGTTTCATTTAACACTGCTTTGATAACGGAGACAAAGCTTAGTTTTTAACCTTTGTTACATAAGTCTAATTCTGTGTTTCAAGTGGCTTGTCTGATACATCAACCACCTGATGTGGGTCTTGCGAATCAAGCTTGATGAACAGAGCCAATAACCCCATCGCGGCCATGCCCCAGAACACAAGCGGTCCCCAGTGCTCATAACCCCAGCCACTCAATACGGTCATTAACGCGATAAATGCGCCCAACGGAATCGCGTTATACAACGCTTGCAACGCTACGATCTTATTTTCTTCGGAGTTTTGGATATATTGGATCGCGGCAATGTGTGCGGTAGCGAAAGTCACACCATGCAATAATTGAACAATCACCAAAGCAATAATTGATGTTGTCGACGCCGTAATACCCCAACGCATCATTACACCAACGGCAGCAGCAATAAACAGCGCGCGTATTGACCAACCTACGAATAAACGCTTACTCAGTGCAAACACTGCCACTTCTGCGGCCACCCCCAAGCTCCATAAGTAGCCAATGACATCTTCCGAGTGACCAGCGGCCTTCCAGTGAATCGCACTAAAGCCGTAGTAAGCCGCATGACTGCCCTGAATTAGTGACACCAACACTAAGAATTTTAGTATCGGCTTGTCGGTCAAAAGAGCGGTCAGCTTTGGACGTTCTGCGCTTTGCCCACCGTGCGTTACAGGCATTGGGTTAGTCGGTCGCATAGCAAACAGCAACGAGATAAACACGCCGAACATCGCAGTGTACAAGATCATATCGGAGCCAAATTCAGCCACCAGGTAGCCCACTGCCGTCGAGCCTGCGATAAAGGCGATCGAACCCCATAGCCGCGTGCGGCCATAATCGAGCATTTTCAGGCGAGCGTAGTAATTTGCCATCGCGTCCGACAACGGAATAATCGGTCCACAACAAAGATTGAACAACACTGTCGCTAGTGCCATTAACCAAAAGCTACCACCCGTAAAAAAGTGAAATCCAACAAAAAGGAGGGCAGCGAAACTCAACCAACGTAAAGCAGGCATAAGATGTTCGACTTTGTGTACTCGTGGGGTGATCACGATATTGGCAACACAACGTGTCGCAAGGCCTAACCCGACCAGCAAACCGATATCTGTCGAAGATACGCCCTGATCCTTAAACCAAAGTGACCAAAATGGCAGATACACGCCATACGCAAAGAAGAATCCGAGAAAGTACTGGGAAATCCAGCCATACGGAGAAGGTTTCAACATTACTAATATCCTAAAACGGGAACACCAACGTTCGAGCCGGGAATTATGGATCGCCATGCGTATTATAAAAAGGGAAGAATAAGAAACTTATCGTTTCCTCGATGGAATACTAACTTTGCGACATTTGGCATCTTCAAGCGAAAACATCGTAATTTAGACCAAAGTCGTCTGGCTTCCGGTAAGAAATTTGTCAGACTTAGAGAGTGTTCCTTCCATCATTATTGGGTGTTCTCATGCCTGACAAATTTAACATGCAATCTCCACCGTTCGATCGCTTAACTGAAGCACAACAAACGCGACTGCGATCGTCTCTGGACGTCGCCTACTATCGAGCTCGAGATGTTATTTTATCCTGCGGACAGAAGAACCCCCACTTACATATTCTGATCAAAGGCGCGGTAGAAGAGCGCTCCAACGATCAACAGGAAGTGTTCGCACATTATGCCAACGACGATATGTTCGATGTACGCTCGTTACTTGAAGACAAGGTACGTCATCACTACATCGCGCTTGAGGACACGCTCTCTTACCTACTGCCGAAAGAAATTTTCCTTGCCCTTTACAACGAAAATGGCCAGTTTGCAGCCTATTTCGATAACAATTTATCGAAACGGCAAGAGCTCATCGAAGCGGCCCATCAACAGCAAAACTTAGCGGAGTTTATTCTCACTAAAGTTGACCGCAGCATTTATCACCCACCGATGATCCTCGAACCAAATACACCAATTAACGAGGTAACACGTTCCTTAAAAGAAAATGGGATTGACGCTGCATTGGTTCAACTCCATGGCGATGATCCACGATTGGAAAAATGGCCATCAGCCCACCCGTACGCAATAGTGACTCGTACTAATATGCTGCATTCTGTGATGATAGATGGTTGCGCGCTCGACACACCAGTGGGTGAGATCGCGAGCTTTCCTGTTTATCACGTTGATGATGGTGACTTTCTATTCAACGCCATGATCACAATGACCAGAAACAGAATGAAACGCCTCATGGTATGTGAAGGCAACCGAGCCGTTGGCATGCTGGATATGACCCAAATTCTTAGCGCGTTCTCAACCCACTCTCACGTGTTAACGCTCAGTATTGCTCGAGCAAGCAGCGTGGAAGAGCTCGCTTTGGCCTCAAACCGCCAACGTCAATTGGTCGAGAGCTTATTGAAAAACGGCATCCGCACTCGCTTCATCATGGAGCTGATCTCAGCCGTAAACGAGCAAATTATCGAGAAAGCGTTCGAGTTAGTAATACCACCAGCCTTGCACGACCATTGTTGCTTGATCGTACTCGGCTCTGAAGGCCGAGGAGAGCAAATTCTCAAAACCGATCAAGACAATGCCCTGATTATTCAAGATGGTCTGGAATGGCCTCATTGCGAACAAGTGATGCAATCCTTCACACACACCCTACAACAGCTCGGTTATCCACTTTGCCCTGGTAAAGTGATGGTTAACAACCCGAAATGGGTCAAAACACAGCAAGAATGGATAAGCACCCTAAACCACTGGATAGCTAAAGCCGAACCACAACAAATCATGGACTTAGCCATTTTCAGTGACGCCCATGCTGTTGCTGGGAATTGCGAGCTGCTGGCTCCAATTGCGGCGCATCTTCGTGACACAATGAAAGATCGCATGTTGATATTGTCTGACTTTACTCGCCCTGCCTTGCAGTTTTCGGTGCCCCTAACTCTATTTGGCAACGTAAAAAGTGCTAAAGACGGATTGGACATTAAACGCGGCGGTATTTTCCCAATTGTACACGGCATTCGCACCTTGTCTTTGGAATATGCCATTGAGGAGAAGAACACGTTTGAGCGCATTGAAGCTCTGAGAAATAAGCGCATCTTAGAATCTGAAACGGCAGATAATCTCAACGAAGCACTGAAATTGTTCTTTAAACTTCGCCTTAATCAGCAACTCAAAAAGCAAGAAGCGTTGAATAACATTGATATTAAACAACTGGATAGAACTGAGCGTGATTTGCTTCGCCACAGCTTACATGTGGTGAAGAAATTTAAGCAATTTTTAGGCTTCCATTATCAAATTCGTGATTAACCCTGATTTTCATAAATCACAGAGGCGTAAGCAATGAACTGGTTACAACGCAAATACTGGCATTACAAATTGAAAGGCTCGCCTTATCAGTCGCTGTTTTGCACGCCAGATAAAACAGAATACGTCTCTCTTGACTGCGAAACCACCAGCCTTGACCCAAATCGCGCCGAGCTGGTGACTATTGCAGCCACCAAGATCATCGACAACCGCATCATCACCAGTCAACCATTTGAAGTCCGCTTACGCGCGCCGCAATCGCTCGACTCAGGCTCGGTCAAGATCCATCGAATTCGCCACCAAGACTTAGTCGATGGCATCAGTGAAAAAGAGGCGCTGCTCGAGCTGCTCGACTTTATCGGCAACCGACCACTTGTGGGCTATCACATTCGTTACGATAAAAAGATCTTAGACCTTGCTTGTCTGCGGCAACTTGGCTTCCCACTTCCTAACCCACTGATCGAAGTCAGTCAGATTTACCACGATAAGTTGGAACGACATTTGCCGAATGCCTATTTCGACTTAAGTCTGGATGCCATTTGTAAACACCTCGAACTTCCTATCCAAGACAAACACGACGCCTTGCAAGACGCGATTTCTGCCGCTTTGGTCTTTGTCCGCTTAACGAAAGGCGATTTACCCAACCTAACCACGCCGTATACATAAAAATCAGTTGACCTAGCTCCCAGAAATACTTTTGTTTCAGCGATTTCCCGGCGCTTCTATCACTCTCATCCTAAAGTCTAATTGTGGAAATACGCGCGGTGACTGACAGTTATAAGCACAACGTCGTCATTACCACGACCAAGTTATTTAGAACCAAAAAACAGCCCTACAAAAATATATTCAAAATCTTATCTAGATTGGTGTAAGGCCGAGAAATAAGGCACAAGGAGAGAAGCCATGAGCGAAGCCCACGTTTATCCGGTAAAAGAAAATATTAAAACTCATACACACGCGGATAATGATACTTACTTAGCCATGTATCAGCAGTCGGTAACCGATCCAGAGGGCTTCTGGAACGAACACGGCAAAATCGTTGATTGGATCAAACCTTTCACCAAAGTAAAAAGCACTTCTTTCGACACTGGCCATGTTGATATTCGCTGGTTTGAAGATGGCACACTGAACGTCTCGGCTAACTGTATTGACCGTCATCTTGCAGAACACGGGGACGACGTCGCCATCATTTGGGAAGGCGATGATCCAGCCGACGACAAAACTCTCACTTTCAACGAACTGCACAAAGAAGTGTGTAAATTCTCCAACGCATTGAAAGAGCAAGGCGTACGCAAGGGAGACGTGGTGTGTCTATACATGCCAATGGTGCCAGAAGCCGCTGTGGCTATGCTCGCTTGTACCCGTATTGGTGCGGTTCACACCGTAGTATTTGGCGGTTTCTCACCAGAAGCACTATCCGGCCGTATCATCGACTCTGACGCTAAAGTCGTGATCACCGCAGACGAAGGCGTACGTGGCGGACGCGCTGTTCCACTGAAAAAGAACGTGGATGAAGCACTAACCAACCCAGACGTAAAAACCATCAATAAAGTCGTCGTGCTTAAACGTACAGGTGGTGATGTTGAATGGCATGAACACCGTGATGTTTGGTGGCACGAAGCAACAGCCAACGTTTCTGACGTTTGCCCACCAGAAGAGATGAAAGCCGAAGACCCGCTGTTCATCCTCTACACATCTGGCTCGACAGGTAAACCTAAAGGCGTACTACATACTACAGGCGGTTACCTCGTCTACGCGGCAATGACCTTTAAATATGTCTTCGATTATCAACCAGGTGAAACCTTCTGGTGTACCGCGGATGTGGGCTGGATTACAGGCCATACTTACCTAATTTATGGTCCACTAGCGAACGGGGCCAAAACCATTCTGTTTGAAGGTGTTCCAAACTACCCAAGCACGGCTCGTATGAGTGAAGTGGTTGATAAGCACCAAGTGAACATTCTCTACACTGCGCCAACCGCTATTCGTGCACTAATGGCAAAAGGTAACGAAGCGGTAGCAGGGACATCTCGTTCAAGCTTACGTGTGATGGGTTCAGTAGGTGAGCCTATCAACCCTGAAGCGTGGGAGTGGTACTACAAAACGATTGGTAACGAGAGCTCGCCTATCGTTGATACTTGGTGGCAAACAGAGACCGGCGGTATCTTAATTGCACCACTACCAGGCGCAACAGACTTAAAACCAGGCTCAGCAACTCGACCATTCTTCGGAGTACAACCTGCACTGGTTGATAACATGGGCAACATCATTGAAGAAACCGCAGCAGAAGGTAACTTGGTGATCCTTGATTCATGGCCAGGTCAGATGCGTACTGTTTATGGCGACCACGAGCGCTTTGAACAGACCTACTTCTCAACCTTCAAGGGAATGTACTTTACTAGTGACGGTGCTCGTCGTGACGAAGACGGTTACTACTGGATCACAGGCCGTGTTGATGACGTACTAAACGTGTCGGGTCACCGCATGGGTACCGCTGAAATAGAATCGGCTCTTGTCGCACATCATAAAATTGCTGAGGCCGCGATTGTTGGTATTCCACACGACATCAAAGGCCAAGCTATCTACGCTTACATTACCTTGAACGATGGTGAATTCCCGTCAGCAGAGCTACACAAAGAAGTGAAAGATTGGGTGCGTAAAGAAATTGGTCCAATTGCAACACCAGATGTACTGCACTGGACGGATTCCTTACCGAAGACTCGTTCTGGTAAGATAATGCGTCGAATCCTGCGTAAGATTGCAACGGGCGATACAAGCAACCTCGGAGACACGTCAACGCTTGCCGATCCGAGCGTGGTAGACAAGCTTATCGCAGAGAAAGCAGAATTGGCATAAATTCAACCAACTGTTTTAAAAGCACTTTAAAAACCGCCATCACTCATGGCGGTTTTTTGCTTTAGCGCACAAATTGGCCACACAAAAAATATGGCAATTATGTTGTTTTTGTTAACTTGGTTACAGAAACGAGAGTGGCTATTAGGAGATTAGACCAGTAAATTGCTGCTAATTGCTATGAATTAGCTATAATCTTGGTCGATTTTTTAAAATTTGCTCGGTTTTAACAAAAAAATCGTGCTGAACTATCGTATATTTGGGAATATAAACGTTCCACTCACGATAAGGGAAGATAGCAACACAATGTCTGCAAAGTCACGGATTCTTGTTCTAAACGGACCAAATCTTAACCTATTGGGTCTGCGCGAACCGACACACTATGGTCACAGTACCTTAGCTCAAGTTGTGGATACTCTTACAGAGCAAGCCCATAACGCTGGGGTAGAACTGGAACACCTACAATCAAATCGTGAGTACGAACTGATTGAAGCCATTCACGCTGCCTATGGCAAGATTGACTTCATCATCATCAATCCAGCGGCTTTCACTCATACTAGTGTGGCGCTGCGAGATGCATTACTTGGCGTCGCCATCCCATTTATTGAGGTGCACTTATCAAATGTGCACGCACGTGAACCATTCCGTCATCACTCTTATCTGTCAGATAAAGCAGAGGGTGTGATTTGCGGTTTAGGCGCACAAGGTTATGAATTTGCTCTGTCTGCAGCGATCAATAAGCTACAGACAAAGTAACCCTAACACTCTGCAACCCTACGAGGGTTGTCTTAATCACAAGATAAAAGAGAAAGAAAAGATGGATATTCGTAAAATCAAGAAGCTAATTGAGTTAGTTGAAGAGTCTGGCATTGCTGAGCTAGAGATCTCTGAAGGTGAAGAGTCAGTGCGCATCAGCCGTCATGGCACTGCAGCCCCTCAAGCACCAATTCACTACGCAGCAGCTCCAGCGGCGGCACCTGCTCCAGTAGCAGCGGCACCAGTAGCGGAAGCGCCAGCAGCAGAAGCTCCAGCAGCAACACCTGCAGGTCACCAAGTTCTTTCTCCAATGGTTGGTACTTTCTACCGCTCTCCAAGCCCAGACTCTAAAGCATTCGTAGAAGTGGGTCAGAAAGTAAATGCTGGCGATACTCTATGTATTGTTGAAGCAATGAAAATGATGAACCAAATCGAAGCGGACAAATCTGGCGTTGTTACAGCAATCCTAGCTGAAGACGGCCAACCAGTTGAATTCGACCAACCTCTTGTTGTAATCGAATAAGCGGGGCTTGCCTTATGCTAGACAAAGTAGTCATCGCGAACCGAGGTGAAATTGCACTTCGTATTCTTCGCGCTTGTAAAGAATTAGGTATTAAGACCGTCGCTGTTCACTCGACAGCTGACCGCGATCTTAAGCACGTACTACTCGCAGACGAAACCGTATGTATCGGCCCTGCTCGTGGTATCGACAGCTACCTAAACATTCCACGCATCATTTCTGCAGCAGAAGTGACTGGTGCTGTTGCTATCCACCCAGGTTACGGCTTCCTGTCTGAGAACGCAGACTTCGCAGAGCAAGTTGAGCGCAGTGGTTTCATCTTCGTTGGTCCAAAGGCAGACACTATCCGCCTAATGGGCGATAAAGTATCTGCTATCAATGCAATGAAGAAAGCAGGCGTTCCTTGTGTACCGGGTTCTGACGGCCCTCTAGACAATGACGAAGAGAAAAACAAAGCATTTGCTAAGCGCATTGGTTACCCAGTAATCATCAAAGCATCTGGCGGCGGCGGCGGTCGTGGTATGCGTGTTGTTCGCGCAGAGAAAGACCTTATCCAAGCCATTGCAATGACACGTGCTGAAGCAAAAGCGGCGTTCAACAATGACATGGTTTACATGGAGAAATTCCTAGAAAACCCTCGTCACGTTGAAGTTCAGGTTATTGCTGACGGTCAAGGCGGCGCAATCCACCTTGGTGAGCGTGACTGTTCAATGCAACGTCGTCACCAAAAAGTAGTGGAAGAAGCTCCAGCACCTGGTATCACAGAAGAAATGCGTAAGTACATCGGTGAACGCTGTACTCGTGCATGTATCGAGATCGGTTACCGCGGCGCAGGTACGTTTGAATTCCTATACGAGAACGGTGAGTTCTACTTCATCGAAATGAACACTCGTATTCAGGTAGAGCACCCAGTAACAGAGATGGTTACTGGCATCGACCTAATCAAAGAACAGCTTCGTGTTGCAGCGGGTCAGCCTCTGTCATTCACTCAAGATGATATTAAGATCCGTGGCCATGCGATTGAGTGTCGTATCAACGCAGAAGACCCTGAGCGCTTCCTACCATCTCCGGGTAAGATCGAGCGTTTCCACGCTCCTGGCGGTATGGGTGTACGTTGGGAATCTCATATCTACACAGGCTACACAGTTCCACCTCATTACGATTCAATGATTGGTAAACTGATCACTTACGGTGAGAACCGTGATGTAGCGATTGCACGTATGAAGAACGCACTGGGTGAGATGATCATCGAAGGCATCAAAACTAACGTGCCACTGCAATTCTCCATTATGAATGACGAAAACTTCCAACACGGTGGTGCAAACATCCACTACCTAGAGAAGAAGCTTGGCTTACAATAAACCTAAGCAAACGTCTTAAAAAATGCCCACTCCCGTGGGCATTTTTGTTTTATATGTACGCGAACGGCTCAACATATAAATCGGCTTATTTGGGTATATACTCAAACAAATCGTAGAGTTCTGGTAAACTCTGCGCCACTTCATTCACTTTAAGAGCAAAAACCAATGCCTTGGATTCAAATCAAACTCAACGCGACCAATGAAAACGCTGAGCAAATCGGCGATATGCTAATGGAAGAGACTGGCGCGCTGTCTGTTACATTCTTAGACGCGCAGGATACACCTGTATTCGAACCTCTACCTGGCGAAACTCGCTTATGGGGCGATACTGATATTCTGGCACTGTATGATGCAGAAGCAGACACTAACTTCATCATCGACCAAATTAAAGCGAGCAATATGCTGGCTGACAATTTTGCTTACAAAGTAGAACAGCTTGAAGATAAAGACTGGGAACGCGAATGGATGGAAAACTTCCACCCAATGAAATTTGGTGAACGCTTATGGATTTGTCCAAGCTGGCGCGACATTCCAGATCCTGACGCTGTTAATGTTATGTTGGATCCAGGCCTTGCATTCGGTACGGGTACTCACCCTACAACAGCACTTTGTCTTGAGTGGCTAGAAAGCATGGACTTAAGCGGTAAGACCGTTATCGACTTCGGTTGTGGCTCAGGTATTCTTGCGATCGCAGCGATCAAACTGGGCGCTGAAAAAGTGATAGGGATCGACATTGATCCTCAAGCCCTGCTTGCTTCAAAAGACAATGCTGAGCGTAATGGCGTTGCAGACAAACTAGAAGTTTACTTACCGCAAAATCAACCTGAAGGTCTCGTCGCTGACGTCGTTGTGGCCAACATCCTTGCGGGACCTTTACGTGAACTTGCACCTATCATCAAAGGGCTAGTTAAGCCAAATGGCGACCTCGCTATGTCCGGCGTATTAGACACTCAAGCTGAAGATGTTGCGAACTATTACCGTGACGAGCTTCACATTGACCCAATTGTTGAGCAAAGTGAATGGTGTCGCATCTCTGGTCGTAAGCAAGGCTAGACAAGGTTTTCAGAGCTAATTGTTTGAAATTCATACAATTTACAAAAACAATTTGTAAATGCTCAAATATTAGTCTTTTCACGCAGTGAAAAAATGCGTAAAATGCGCGCCCTTGCTGGTACAGAACTGTGATGACGTTTTGAAAATCGGAAACTATCAACTTAAGAACAATCTAATCGTAGCCCCTATGGCTGGTGTAACGGATAGACCGTTTCGCGAGTTGTGTCTTCGCTATGGTGCGGGAATGGCCGTCAGTGAAATGATGTCTGCTAACCCAAAACTATGGGGAACGTCAAAGTCGAAACAGCGCATGGTACACGAGGGCGAATCGGGCATTCGCTCTGTACAGATTGCGGGTTCCGATCCACAGCTTATGGCGGACGCAGCTCAATTCAGTGTTGAGAACGGTGCACAAATCATCGACATCAACATGGGCTGCCCGGCAAAAAAAGTGAATAAGAAGCTAGCGGGCTCTGCTCTGCTTCAATACCCAAACATTATCGAAGAGATTTTGAAAGCGGTCGTGAATGCAGTGGACGTTCCTGTAACGTTAAAGACTCGAACTGGCTGGGATACAGACAACAAGAACTGTGTCCAGATCGCTAAATTAGCCGAAAACTGCGGCATACAAGCTTTTGCTCTGCATGGCAGAACGAAAGCATGTATGTACAAAGGTGAGGCCGAATATGACAGCATTAAAGCGGTAAAAGAGGCGATTTCAATTCCGGTTATCGCGAACGGTGATATCGATAGCCCGGAGAAAGCCAAATTTGTACTGGAGTACACCGGTGCGGACGCTTTAATGATTGGACGCCCTGCCCAGGGTCGTCCTTGGATTTTCCAGGAAATCCATCACTATTTGGAAAACGGCACCACAATGGAGGAACTTCCAACTGAGGAAGTGAAAACCATTATGCTTGGTCATGTAAATGCTCTGCATGAGTTTTATGGGGAGTTCTTAGGTCCACGTATCGCGCGCAAGCACGTTGGGTGGTACCTGAAAGAGCATGAACAGGCAAGTGAGTTTCGCCGTACCTTCAACGCTATCGACGCAGCTCCGCTGCAAATTGAGGCGTTAGAAGGTTATTTTGATAACGTTGCATCATAATTAAGAGAAGAGCTAGACCGAATATGTTCGAACAAAATCTGACTTCAGAAGCATTAACAGTAACTACAGTAACGTCACAAGACCAGATTACTCAGAAGCCTTTACGTGACTCTGTTAAAGCGTCTCTTAAAAACTACCTTGCTCAACTAAACGGCCAGGAAGTAACAGAACTATACGAATTAGTTCTAGCTGAAGTTGAACAGCCACTACTAGATACTATCATGCAGTACACTCGCGGTAACCAAACTCGCGCAGCAACTATGATGGGTATCAACCGCGGTACTCTTCGCAAGAAACTTAAGAAATACGGCATGAACTAAGACCGTTTTTCAAAAAGTATTTGGAACAAGCCGTTACCTTTTTAGGTAACGGCTTTTCTTTATCTACTAAAACACTACGAATAACGCTCACTTTGTTCAGTATTACCAACTGGCTTTAAGATAACTACTGCTGAGCCAAACAATAGGAAAGCCACGAAAGCGACCCATTCATTGCCTACAGAATACGCGAAGCCCGCCAAGGCAGACCAAATCGCGACACCAAAGTGCATCATACTCATTCCAGAAGACATTAACACACCTCGATATTCATCAGATAAGCTTGCGATATGTGCTTGTAATGCCGGAGAGCCAACCCCTCCAGCAAGAGACCAGAGCACTAGAGCTGGAAGATAAGCGGTCACCGTACTCATCTCATTTGAGAACACCCATGCACTGCAAGGTATGCACACCATTAAAGCCACTCGCATAACGGCTCGAGAGCTACCAAGCCAGCGAGAAGCTCTCGCCACGCACATATTTCCAACCACACTCACGATCCCTAGAGCTGCATAAATAGCGCCCACCCAACCGAGCGCCAAATCACTGGTATCTCGAATATGAAGGCCTATCAGGTTAAATACACCAATACCTCCCCCTAGGCCTAAACACATCGCTAGAATCGCCCTCAACGCGCCTGGAAGATGAATGACGTCTGTGATAGGTGGCAGAGTATCTGACTTCTTGGACTCATTATGCTTGTTGTTCATGGACACTACGCTCATGGCACCGACAAAAAGAGCCGCAACGCCCAAAATAATAAAAGCGGCACGCCATGATAAAAGCTGGGTCAACAATGCTCCGATCGCCGGGCTAGTTATCATACCTAGCGTTAATCCCGCCTGAACCATCACAATTTGACGCATCGCTCTATTACCCTTCGCGTCTCCCGCTAACGCGAATGCAATTGGTAACATGCCTGCACTTGCAATACCAGTGATCACTCGAGTTGCAATAGCAAGTTCAAAATCATGAACTATGCCCGTCGTAATAGACGCAACCCCAAATACAAAGCAAGCAGGCACCATGATACGAATACGCCCAACTCGGTCTGATAAACGGCCCAAGTAAGGAGCGCAAATTGCTATGGCTAAACTATATGCTGTAATAAATAAGGTCACCTGACTCGGTTGAACACTTAAATCATTTCCGATAGGTTCAAGAATAGATCCAAGCATCAACTCATCAGCACCAACAAGAAAAGCAACGAGAAATAGGATCATGGACTGCATCATAGCTCCACCTCCTGTTCTGTTTCCGATTCAGCACAAGTGAGCAACGAAATATCTAAAACTCTATCAGGCCAAGATTGCAAAAATGCCTTCTCATGAGATACTACAATCACGCTACCGGAAAAGCGCTGGAGAGCCTCTTTAAGCGCATTTTTACTGCTGCTATCCAAATGTGTTGTTGGTTCGTCCAACAGCAAAACATTGCATTTCTGAACCGATAAACAACACAGTTTCACCCGAGTTTGCTCACCACCGCTCAATGTATCTAAGTGGCGCTGCGTCTTATCCCCCGTGATCCCAAAGCGAGCTAATAGCTTGCGTGACTCTTTGCTTGAGATTGTTGGCGCACAAGAGCACAGCTCCTGTTCAGGCGTGTTCTGAGGATGGCGCCAAGACAAATCTTGAGAAAAATAACCAATCATTGCACCTTTTGCCAATACCACCTCACCAGAGAGTGGCTCGATCTTCCCCATCAGGGTTTTAAGTAAGGTCGACTTACCCACGCCGTTAAAGCCAGCAACAACCAACTTTTCCCCGCGCGCTAACGTGATATCAAGCGCAGGAAGCAGAGGCTGCTGATAACCTATCATCAACGCTTTTGCGTCAATCACATACTGTTGCCCAATGGGCTGATAAGCAAAGTCAAACATCGATACTTTCTCTACATTATTCAGTTGAATACGTTCGATTTTATCCAGTTTTTTCTTACGCCCTTTAGCAAGACTCGCGTTAACTCCAGCGCCATTTTTGGCAATAAATTGCTCTAACTTTCGAATTTCATTTTGCTGAGCCTTATATTGCTTTTCTATCAAAGCACCATCGTGATGCTTTTGCTGCATTGCTTTGACATAAGTGCCGCTGTATTTTCGAACCGTTTGATAATCAATATCACAAATACTGGTCGCTACTTGATTAAGGAAATCAACATCATGAGAAACCAGTAAAACTGTGCCAATGTAATCATTGAGAAACGTGACTAGCCATTCAATGTGAGGAGCATCAAGATAGTTTGTCGGCTCATCAAGAATTAACACATCGGGGTTGCGAAGTAACAACCTGCCTAAAAGGACTTTGTGTCTTTGACCGCCACTTAGCGAGACAAGCGGTGTATCTAAGCCAAATTGATAAATACCAAGACCTACAGCAACTCGTTCAATTTTGGTATTAATTGCATAGAAGTCTTCATCTTCTAAATATGCCTGTAGCCGAGCGACTTGGCTTAAAAGAGATGTAGAGTGAGACTCGGTCATCGCCTGATACAAAGTCCAAAGCTTCTGCTCGGCAGCGTATAAGTTCTCAAAAGCACTCTTTAAGCATTCATAAACCGTCAGCGCATTATCCATCTTAAAATGTTGCTCTAAATACCCCACCTCAAGGTTTGGTAACCAGTCAATGCAGCCCTTATCTGCAGATAATTCACCAATAAGCAGTTTTAATAAGGTGCTTTTTCCAACGCCATTCGCTCCAGTGATACCTATTTTCTCTCCCACGTTAATTCGAAATGTCGCGTTGTTATATAATGTCTTATCGGCTACCTGATAAGACAAATTTTTAACTTGTAAAATACTCATGCTTTTAACCAAATAAA
Source organism: Vibrio sp. 1159 (assembly GCF_033340395.1). Taxonomy (NCBI): domain Bacteria; kingdom Pseudomonadati; phylum Pseudomonadota; class Gammaproteobacteria; order Vibrionales; family Vibrionaceae; genus Vibrio; species Vibrio sp. 1159. The sequence goes on from NZ_JAWOWL010000059.1 coordinate 14,194, forward strand.
AAGGGCCGGTGATCAATACCGGCCCTTATTTCAATACTGGATAATGCTTTGTAGCTGCTTAACAGATACAAAAAGGCCGATGATGAAATATCACCGGCCATCTCTTCTCTTTTATCAGGTGTACAGACGCCTGCGTATAACTTCAGCGAAGTTACTCACGCATAAAACACCTGATGAAGATTAATTTAAGACTCCGGGCAACACTTCATCGCGTTTTTTGCACGGAGTTCAGCCTTCTTACAAAGCTTTTAAACAAGAGATATAACATGATTTACTGTCGAAAAAATATTCGATGTGAAGCGTACACCTTTAGAATAAAAAGTACCAGATAATTATTAAAACTATCGTGACTTACACGAAGGTCCACAGAAAGAAGACTTTTCCTCAGTCAATGTGCCAGGTGAACTGCTTACTCAGCAAACACAGCTATGAAAGCACCTATACCGCTCACGTTATACGTACGTAGTGGTGGCTTTGAAGGTTGGAGAGGGTTAGAGGGAAGAAGTAGCGAATATACTTTAAGACACTGGCTTAAATAGGTCGACAAAACAAAATCCATGTTTGGAAAGTTTTAAATGCGCTGAGTTTATATTAATAAGCGCCTATGGCTAAATCAAAACATCTAAAGCAGAGAAATCTCCCCCGAAAATAACATAACCTAGTGAATAAATTTTCCAGGTAATAATAAAGGAAGCTTTGGTAAGTAAGCACAAGGGCTGAGAACTAGCGCTCGATACTAGGACCCGGTTCAGTAGAAACCACACAAAACTGAGTTCCACTTCACTCATAACAGGGCTTAGAAAGCATCGCCAGAGGGAAGCCGGCCTCTCGATGCAAGGTTTCAATACGAAAGTGGGTTTAAGGTAAGTCGGGGAACCAAAACGAAAAAAGCCCCAGTCTTTCGACTGGGGCTTAATATAAGTGGCGGAGTGGACGGGACTCGAACCCGCGACCCCCGGCGTGACAGGCCGGTATTCTAACCAACTGA
>NZ_JAWOWL010000060.1:0-13233 GCF_033340395.1 Vibrio sp. 1159
AGTACATTAAGCCCATGAGCAAGGCTATGAATAGAATCCATCTCATCGTAAATAAACCTCTGTTATTTCGGGGCGGAAATGCCCCATTTCTTGGCTAACGGTTTCCAATGCCAAATCCCGAGAAAAGCCAGAACTTTGCAATTCATGCATCCGTTGCTGAGCGTAACTATGCCTTAATCCATGAGCACCTTCTGACCAACCTAGGCAGCGTTTCGCTGCTGCTGAAAAAGAGTTGCTCCAAGACTGACCGCCTCCGATGGCGTATAAACTAGAGTGGTAAATCCCTCGGTCAATCACTTGTTTTGGTTGTGAATAGCGTAACTCTTCCAGCTTTTGACTTAGTAAGGTAGGGATAAGGACTTCACGTATCAGACCACCCTTTCCTTTCACGGTGTAGACCTCCCCCTCTCGTGCATGCCATTTACTCTCTAGGGCTGGGCGTTTATCAGGCGCGCGTTCTTCTCTAGGTCGCAGTGTCAGTAATTCGTGTGCTCGAAGCCCACAAGAGTGAGCGAGCTGGGTAGCGAGGCTATGTTTTTCGCTTTGATGTTGAGAAATTAGTTCGGCTTGCTCTGGCGTATAGGCGCGAGAAGTGAGGGCTTGAGTTTGTTCTGATTTTATAACGGGTAAAGTTGAGTCTCTATTAAGGCGACCAGTAACGTTTAACATCATGCATTGTATTGCCTGACGCTCCATATCTAAGGCTTTTTGCCCTACCTGCTCTCCTCGTTGCTCTAGATAGGAGAGTGCTTTTTCGGGGGTTAACCCTCTTAGCCCCCCAGAGACACGATGAGACTTAGCGTATTCAGCCACTCTGGTTAGGGCCTGCTCATAATTGCGGACTGTACCTACTGATACAAGAGACAGGCCTTGAACAGCTTTCATTACACTAGCCGCTTGTTTGGCTGGACTGGCAAATTTACCCATGTTGTTTCTCTAGCCATCGTGCAACAGTTGAATGAACAACTTTAATGCGCTTTGTCCTTAGCCAACGCTGCAGTTCTGCTGTACTGCAACCCTCACGACGCAATGCGAGAAGCTCACCTTTATATTGATCAAGTCGTGACTTTCTACGTGTATATGATCGCTTTCGTATAATGCGGGTTTGCCGTTTGAGCACTTCCGCTTCCTGCTGTGCATCAAACACAAACCACCTCAAACTGTGTTGTAAGAACTACTGACTCTCTGAGAGTTCAGCGACAACTGAATGCCTATTCGCCACTGTTTAAGCTTTAACGCTGCTTAGGTCTGACCGTTCCCACCTGTATTCGAACCCATAATTTTTACTAGAATGGTTAATTCTAGAGCCTTGTATCGTTGGGCTAGTCGTTCCAATTTCGTATTGAAAAAACGTTATCTTGACGTGATAAGCTCGACTCTTTTTGCTGTGGAGTGTCAGTTATCCGAATGGATCTCTGCTTAAGCTGGCAGGTGTCAGATACTCAAGTTATGATCTTGAGTCTCGGTTTTTATGAGAAACCGGCGCGCCCTTTACAGGAAAAACTCTAACGACTTCAAGGCGGTCGTTAATCGCTCACTTTCATATTAATTTTATCAATAGGTAATTTTGGCAGCAATGTGTTTATTTAAATGTGCGTGAAAGCCTTGAAGCCTTTGCTCCACGCTATGTATCGGCGATTTTAATAGTCGTACATAGCGGGGGGCAAAGCTTCCCGAAATTTGCGAAATGAGAGACTGCTCGTGCGACTCTTCACGCGCTTCTCAGCGCGGGAGAGCGTGCAGTCTCTCGTTGAGTAAATTTGATGGGGGTATGTATGCAAGTCGTGCTGATGGCTTTGAGGTTCGTGCAAGTCATGCTAATATGACCTATCATATATGATAACAAGAGCGGTAAAGACGAATGGCTTGGAAAGTAGATTTTCATGATGGTGTTGAGGATGAAATCCTATCAATGCCGCCAAAAATCCAAGCACGTATGATTAAGCTATTGGAGCTGATCGAGATGCATGGGGCCAACTTGGGACCACCGCATACAGAAGCAATGGGTGATGGTCTTTTTGAGATCAGAGCTAAAGCAAAAGAGGGGATCGGTCGAGGTTTATTCTGTTATCTAAAAGGTCAACATGTCTATGTACTAAGAGCCTTTGTGAAAAAATCGAATAAGACACCAAAGAAAGAGATCGAAGTGGCCCGAGAAAGAATGAGAGAGGTGAAATGATGAGCTTAGCTGCATTGAAAAAGAAAGCTTTTACCAACCAAGAAGTGAAAGAAGCGTATGATGAGCTTGGTGATGAATTTGAGCTCATTAGCACTCTGATCACGATGAGAGAAAAATCAGGACTAACTCAGGATGAAGTTGCTCAAAAAATGGGAACTCGAGCACCTAATATTTCTCGTCTAGAGTCAGGTAGAGGAAACCCTAGCTTAAAAACCCTCGTTAGCTATGCGCAAGCGTGTGGCTTTAAGCTGGATCTTGGGTTTAAGCACGCTTAATAAAAACGCCTCTTTTTAGGGGCGTTTTTGTGTCTATCGTATGTGAGCGTTCTTTGGGCATTGTTTCGTTATAGCGGGCGAGTTAAGCGATGTTCAACTTCGAGTAAAATTATATTTTCAAAATAGCCGGTGAAGGTAGGGAAATTGTTTGTTCCCTTGATAAACTCTTCGTGATGGTCATGAAGCCATATTTTTAGGAGCTTCATAGAGTTCTCATCGTAAAGAAAGTCATCGATTGGCATTTCATCCTCTACAACGTCAATATGGTTAACAATTGCCCATAGGCGGAGAATGCGATTGCTTAGTGTTATGGATGTGCGCTTTCCTGTTTCTGGGTGTTTATAAGATATTTTCATATTGCCTCCTTAGGTGAGTTAATAATAACTCACCACTAAGCCGAGTCAATATTGACTTAAGTTTAATGCCTCTTTTCAGGGCGTCTTCTGTAAAACCACTTAGTTATGCGGCTCAATGCATGGCAGTGTCGACTCAGAGGCTTTATCTCAAAATGAACTGCACTGTATCACACGGTCGTTATTTCGTTTTTTTGCTATGTATCCCCAAAGACCAGTGTGTGCGGTTTTATTTATAAACTGTAAATGTTGGAAACAAATCAAACCTTTCGCAGGAAGCATTCTCACGAATGATCATCTGTACGGACTACCGTCCACTTCAAAAAATCTCTTTAATTTATTGGCATTGGGCGGTTGAGTTATTACTATTAGTTAATCCGATTAGTAAATACTAAGAGAGAGCGATGCACATTATATTCTTCAACACAAAAGGCGGAGTGAGTAAGTCCACCTTATGCGAGTACACTGCCCGAGAGCTTCAACGTCTAGGGTATAGCGTCCATGTGGACAACACAGACCAACAGCAACACGTTACGTTAATCGACAATGAAGAGGCTGACTTCTTCCTTTACGACACAGCAGGAGCATTTACAGCTGATAACGTGGAACTACTAAAAGCGGCAAGCGGTGAAGATGCAAAGGTCATTATTCCAATGAACACCGGCAAGAACGATTTAAAAGAATTGGACTTTTTACTGGGTAGGCTAAATGAGTATGGCATCAAAGATAAATCACAGTTTGTCTTCACCAAGACTCGAGCTAATAGTAAATCATTGGCAGCTAGACGAGAGACACTAGAGCAGCATGATATGACTTCTGTTAAATGGGTAATGCCTCAACTTGAAGACTTCTCAGAACAGCGAGATACAACCAGGACAAGAAACGAAATTTCAGCATTTATCCATGAGGCGATCGCATGAGTCTATTGAAGAAGAAAGCAGCCAAACAAGAAGAAGTTTTGCAGCCAGTTGAGCAGCGTGGGGAGTTGACCACAGAGGCCGCCGTCATTGAAAAGCAGCGTGTAGAAACCCGAGCTTATCAAAAAGAACACCGCAAAAAGAATCTTGATGCTTACAATGATGAAAAGTCAAAAGTCGATGCTATGTCACCCGATGAATTGACAGAATATCTATCTGACAATGAGAAAGCCCTAGCTGTTCGAGTTGGCATCCACACGATGAAAGTTAATGCTTATGAGCAAGCGATTATCAAGAAAGCACTTGAGATTACTGGCGCAAAATCTAGTCGTGAGCAGTACATTAAGATGTGCAAAGATCTCATAGCTAACAATTGACTGGTTTACTATTTGTAAATCGTATTAGTATATACTATTATGATTGACACATAAGAAAGCCGGCGACTCTTCTACCTTCCGCCGGCTCATATCAACCTCTAGGAGTACACCCTAATGATTAACAGCATTACTTTATCAGATATACCACGCATTGCGCCATACCTGACTAACCGACAGTTGCGAAACCTTATCGCTAAACTTGGTGAGGTCTAAATCATGAAAAACTTAAGCGTTGATGCAATCCCACAAGAGTTAGAAAAACACTTCATGTATGAAGCCTCACTTCTAGCTCCGTTCTGGCGTGACATGTTCCAGCTATGTCTTACTTTTGGTTTACGAAACAGCGAAGCCCGAGAATTGCAGGCTAGTCATATCGATTTAAAATCTAATACGATAATTCTCACCGACTCAAAGCAACTGCGATCACACGTAACCAAAGCCACAAATAAAATGATTGATGCCAGTTGGCTAAAAGAGGGCCGGAAGTTTCTACGCTCAGCGATCAATAACGACTTGGCACCACTGTTTGTCAGAATGTGTACAGACTTAAAACAGCTTGAAGCTTTAGCTGATGAATACGATCTATTAGCTGAGTACCAAAATGCTCGCCAGCAACACAGAGAGTCGAATTTAAAGACCTATCAAGCTCTAGCCCTAAAGACAGCCCCAAAAGCCCGTAAAGTTGATTTTAGCCGCTACCCTGCAATCAAAAAGATGCTTAAAGTGCGTTGTGATAGATATGAAAACCTAGGAGGCTTTTTATTTCCTGCTTGTGAACTTAAATCCAATCGAGCCAGCAGTTTTTCACCTGTGACGCGCCAATCGGTTTACCGCGTAATCGCAGCCATCAGGAGCAAACTGGAAACCAAAGCTAATAAGTTCAAAGAACTACTGGAAGGCATTCGTTTAGGGCTGCACTCAGCTCGAAAGTCAGCAGTTCAGCGCGTAGCTAATGCGCTGGATATTATGAGTGCTTCTCTTTTTATCGGTCACGGTAACGGAAGCGGGGATATAGCGACCACTCAACGCTATCTTGACCGCTCAGAGAGAAGGCTTACTGAAATAAGTCAAAAACTCGCGGATATACAAACACCAACATTATCGTGAACTGGCGTTACATGGTCACGCTATGCATAAATTATTGGTCACCACAGTTTTAGTTTTTTGGTACGGATTATGAGCAAATTTGATAAAAATACGATATACGCAGTGAAATGTATTCTCCTTGGCGCAAGAATTCATGACGCCTCAGCGCTCTGTGACAAAACAGATCAGGCTATGCGTTTAGCCTTATTTAAGTTTTGCCAATCGGCAAACCCATCCGTTTTTGAAGACATATCTATTGAGGCAGCTCATCAGGGCTATGCAACGATACCAGCTCAAATGTTACGAGAGAAATCCTTAGAGTTTCTGGGCGATATAGACAATACTTTCGTTTCTGAGTTCTTAACCGATAAGGTTGATGAGCTATCGGATGTTAGAAGCTATTTCCTGAAGTGTTTAGAGAATGCCAACAAAAGGCTTTCCATTTGGAGGGCAAGGCACGATTCTTGGGAAGGGTTTAGAAAATTAACCGAAGAATCGTCATATTAAAGTCTCGATAGTAAAAAAGCCCATTGAGGGCTTTTTTTACTATTCAATATTCTAAGTTACGGTTTGAAGAAACTGTTACTTAATAAAACTAGAGCCCTTTTGCCAAGTTCTGCACATCCTTTATCTTAAGTTTCTTCACAAACGCAAAAACTTTGATAGCGTCAGTCTTGCTCTTTCCGTACATTTTTGCGCGGTCTAGCTCTAACCGTAATTGAGCTTTCAGCTCATCCTTCTCGGCACGAGCAGCTTCTCTACTTACAGATTTAAGCTTCGCTCTTAACGCAGCTGCTTCCTTTTCGAGTTTCTTAAGATAACTAGCATCTTTCAACTGTCGCTTAAATGTCTTCATTGCTTGCTCCTGCTTCTTAATAAATTTTTCTGCCTCGGATTGATCTATCTTTCTCGGTTTTGCTCTTTCTAGCCTCTCCCTATCATCCTTCGAAAGAAATTTGTCTTTATCAGATGAGAACCCAGTACTTTCTGCTTGTGTTTGTAAGTGTTTAGCAAGCTGAGCTTGTACGGTTGGGGATTTTAGTGCGCCCAGAGCTTTCAATTGATGCTTACAGCAGCATCCAGTTAGTTTAGGGTTTCGGATCTTCGGAAAGTCTTTTTCATGAGTACGTAAAGCAAACCCTCCAGCTGTTGCAACATACCTATACCAGTATTGATAACGTCCACACTGACAATCGATGGATACATTCCCCAAGCAAATACGTTTAACTGCTGAAATCCAGCTTCTTTGAACTTTTGTTAGCTCGGAGCTCCAGTTTTCTAACCGCACACGAACTTGATAGCTCCCTTCGCCGTGCTTGCCCGAGGCGGTGACATTAAAGTGCAGCAGGTCACCGCGAACCTTATAGAGTCGCGCTACTTTGATTTCTGTATTTGCCCTTTGAACATCTACGGGCCTAGAAGCTGCAATGAGTTGGTTTAATGGTGCACCCTTATCGCTTTTCCATTTCTTATCGAGTGATTTTCTCGCCTTATCAAACCCCTTTAAATCTTCAATTTCAAAGGGTTGACCATTGGACTTGCTTCCAAGTAACACCGAGAAGTGACTAGGGATATCACCTTTCTTTATCGCTTGCTGGAGCATAGAGGGAGAAAGGGTTTGAGCAGCGTGGCCTCTTTCTAATTTTTGAGCTTTTCGTCTTTGATTAAATAGCTTGTCCTGTAGCCTGACATTCTTAAGCATCGTCTTAAATCCTCGTTAATTTCTATCGAAGTTAACGCCACATAAGATCGATTGTCGCTAACAGAAAAATGTAAATGCTCTACCACTTGGTGTTTGGTGATCGAAACCCATTTGTTTCGTGCCAAAATTCCCACCAAGCGCTGCAGGCAAAGGCAAGCGCCCCCCGTTTAAATTTCTTAAGGTATTGTTTTTATTTAAAATCAACTAAAAAGACATAGAAAAAGGTTGGTCTTTAAAGCGATCACAAGCCGATCACTAACGACCCAAAACACAGCTTAGTGATCGAGTTTATTCAAAAAAACGCCACTTCTTTGCATCCTCTTACCTAACAGATTCATTTAGTGGTCCCATTCCCAAACACAGCAAGGCTTAGCACCAACTATGCTCACCCGTAAATCTCGCATCTATCGCACTAAATGACAGCGAATAAGGCAGAAAAGCTCAACAGAGTGAATGGCTTAACAGAAACGTGTTGAAGATTTGTAGGTCCTAGTGCGATTAAATTTTCTAAAAAGAATGATCGCAATAAGGTGTACTCATGACAAAAGAATTACTGAAAATGATTGATGACCTAACTCTCCGAGTTGAGGTTTTAGAGAAAAAAGGCAAAAGAAAGCTGAGTCAAAAGCATAAACCTAAGAAACCAAGCATCTTAGAGTCTGTATTGCATCAAATGTTAGTTGATGGGGGGTGTCACCGTTACTCAATTCAAGATGCAGGCGTTGATTTAGCTCACTTGTCTCAACCAATTCATGCGCTAAGGGGGATAGATGGAGTAGAAATAGAGTCAAATAAAGATAGAGTCGGGAATAAATCGGTAACGGTCTATAAATTAACAGATGACTCCAAAGACGCAGCCTTAAATTTGCTTAACTATTGGCGCATTCGCCGCGGTGAAAAATCTTTAAGCATCTAGAGGCATGAACAAGGCCAACGAATTGATGGCCTTGTTCGACTTAGTTAACCTGATATTTGTTGGTAAAGTGAAGTCATTCCTACTTTTACTAATTCATGAATGGATTGCTTAGAGAGATCTTTAGCTGCATCTAAAATGCCATCCGCTAGGGTTCTTTTAGACTCAGGATTTAGTGGGTCAGGTAAGCTTTTCATTGCTTCTATAGCTTTCTGTGTTAGTTGGCACTTTCTCCATGTGAACACATCACCACCAGAACGATCACCAAAAATATACCCTTCCATCTCTAGCCAGTTAAGCAAACTTTTACAGACATTCCACTCTTTAGGAATAGCTGGAGCATCGGGATAGAATAAACTTTCCATATCAAACTCTATTCCCGTTATGTCTTGAGCTGTGACAGGAATGCTTATAGGCCAAGATTCATATAGCCTAGAAAATAGAGTGATGATGTATATTTCAGCAAGCTCAGGGTTAGATAAATCGCTTTTTTTATTCATTAAATAGCTCTTAATGCTTTAGTTCCATTTATTTGTATATTACCGCTTTTAGCATTTTCAATGTACTCACTCCACCAGCTCATCAACACTCTCCTTTGCTCCAAGTACCGAGATCGGTTATAAGCTTTTCTAACTGCATTTTTATCCTGGTGTGATAATGACGCTTCTATCAGGTCAGCATCAAACCCCTGTTCATTTAAAGTCGTTGATGCCAAAGAACGGAATCCATGTGCAGTTGTTTTACCAGAAAACCCAAGCTTACCTAAGGCTCGATTAACAGATATAGCACCGATCGGTTTTTTAGGGTCTCGAATAGAAGGAAAGATATGCTCCCTATGAGAGCTGAACTGATACATTTTCTCAAGAATACCTAGAGTCTGCTTCGTTAATGGAACCTGGTGTTCTCTGTTCATTTTCATACGCTCAGGAGGAATAGTCCAAAGTTTGCTTTCGAAATCAATCTCACACCACATCGCTCCTGCAGCCTCACTAGGCCTAACCATTGTGTGCAACTGCCAAAGAATCAAGCTTTCCATCTGTGTTGGAAGCTCTGCAGCATCAATTGTTATCACCAACTCAGACAAATCCTGTGGGCTTAAAGCATTAAAATGCACCGTTTTTGATTTCTTAAAAACCTCCCTAATACCGCTTAATGGATTTGCTGGTATCAGTCCATAGTTCACGGCGTAGGTCATAATTTCATTTAATTGTTGGGACGTTCTTTTGACAGCCTCAAGCTTACCTTGTGCCTCCGCCGGCTTTAAGGCAGCAATAGCCATGGGCGCAGTAATTTTGGATACAGGTATATTCCCCAAATTTGGCAACACGTAATTCTCCAAACTACGCCATATTTTAGTCTCTGTTTCCTTTTTGATAGCGTTGCTTTTAGCATCAATCCAAAGCTTAGCGACAGCTTTTAGTGTGTTTTTCTGATCGCTAAGTAACTTCGCTCTCTGTTCTGCTTTCTTGAGCTTTGGATCGATTCCATCACTCAAATAGTGCCTAACTTCTTGTGCTTTTTTCCTCGCTTCTGCGAGAGAAATTTCAGGGTATCCACCCAATCCAAGAAAAGTCGGCTTTCCCGTTCTAGGCTGAATGTAACGACACTCCCACGATTTAGCCCCCGACTTTCGCACATAAAAATACAGCCCACCTCCATCACCAAGTCGATAGGCTTTGTCCTTTGATTTAGCGCTTGCCACTTGCTTTGCTGTTAAATTCGGCACGTTACAGCTCCTTTATTCAAGCTCTCACTGGTGAAGAAGAAAGACCTTTCAACGAATGCTAGTAGAAAACCAAAGTAAAACACTAATGAAGAGTTTTACTTTAACATTCAACTCATTGTTTTTAATACACACTTAGAAAAACATCGCAAAAAAGCATTTCGTTAAGCATACACTTTAGCAGATGCTAGGCGCTCTCTCATTAAATTACGATCACTTTAAACAACATTTTTTTGTCGAAGCGTGACTCCAACCATCTCAGTAAACTCCCTACAAAACGATCGTAATAAGGAAACTCACGCATGAGTGAAAATGTCATCCAAAAGGTGCTCAGTGTTCGACATGAATACATGACCACAATTTTTGAACTCCTCAAGAAAGCAAAAGAAGAGAAAATTTGGACGCTAATCGAGCTGGCACACAGCAGAGGTTATAACTTTGGTCATCAGTTCCTACCGTGTCTCTCAAGCGCAGAAGCTTGGCTTGATATGAAATGGCATCTCGAGACTATGTTCGATTTTGTCTCTCCCGTAGAGTGTCACTGGGTTTTAACCGGCAAAACATCTCCAAGGAAGCAGCTTCTAGCATCTGAGTTCAAGGATGATTTGTATGGCGGATTTGGCACTCGAACTATCTGGTCGCTGGGTGAATCACCAAAAATGAAACCAACAAAAGATCTGTTTTCTATCGGTGCGATGAAAGAGGCTTTTGACCCAAACCTCATTCAACCAGATGAGTCAGCTGAACGACTGGCAGATCACAACCGAATCTCGGAACGCCGAAAGCATTGGCGCTTAAGCTGTACCGGTATTTTTGAAACCGTTTGGGTGAGTAGCACGCTTTGGGGATTTATTCTTGAACGTGGATTTGCCAATGAAACCGCCAACTTCAAAGAGGTAGGCGTTGATTTTATCAGTGACATTCTTGTGAAGGCTGATAGCAGAGGTTTTTTGTACAGTACGTACTACTTATCGAAAATGCTAGGGCAAGACGACGAATCAATTGCTGATGAGTTCAGCCAAGCAGTCATGCTTTTTGTTTCGCCAGCAGAGTTGTACGCCATGCTCGATTTGACGCTGGAGATGAAAGTAGGGAAGTACGCCAAGCCTTACGATCCACGACGCGTAAAACTAGCCTAGCCGCCATTTTTCAAAAATGATCCTGATAGATCATTGAGCTAATTGATTTTTAAGATTAAGATTGTTCCGCAGAAAAAACAAAACCCTGATGCGCACTATATCAACTTGGCGGGAGATATACGCAATCAGGGTCTAGGAATTAATCCTGAAGAGAGTATAACCAAATGCTTGTTAAACTACAAACCCAAAACCGCCATAAGTGCGGGTTGGTGTGAACGTAAATCTAGAACTAAACCCTCGTTACATCCAAGCCGGATTCAAAACACAGGCAAAAAACATCAGCCAAACTCGCAATAAAGGCGAGTGTAAGCTTGCTTGCCTGTTAGAAGTGATTGCCGCACACATCATAAAGCATGGTAATGATTGCTTCGCATCTACCACGCGCCTCTTAAACATGTATAACAACGCTGCCTCTCGTTACGGTGTAAAACCGATCAAAGAGCGAGCAATGTTTAATCTACTCAACACAGTTGAGTCAAAAGGCTTCATCTCGCGTACGCACGCCAGAAATGACGCAGCTTGGCAAACCAAGCGACACATACAAATCAACCTAGCCACTGTTCAAGATGCATTCTCCGGCGCTATCAACTGGGCGATAAAAGCGGCTAATGCTTATGTGAATCGACAAAAAATGCAGTCGAGTCGGTCTGATGTGGAAAACCCTCTCAATCCTAGTAATACCAAGGGCTCAGAAGAAACAGCTACAAACAAAAAGTGCAGTAGAAGATCAAAAGATCTCTCTAAAGAGAGTAAATTAAATAAATATAATGGGTTCCCATCTGATTCTTTTTTCATGAAATTTTTTGGGGCGTTCGCCAATGATGCTAAATCACTACAACTAGCAGCCAAAGAAGGGCGTATTACTGCCAGCGGAGCTCGCAAGCTCATCGGTATTCATGCAAAGTTAGGGTTTGAGTTAGCTAAACCATTCAAACGTTATCTAAATCACGTAATAGCAAGAGAACATAGTGAAAATGTGCAACATCAAGATCTAGAAATAAAAGCTTTTGGCGGAACTCCAGAGCAAGCTAAGGAAGCTGCTAATGCAATGTTTATTGAAATAAACGAATCACATGTTGCGCTGGGTAGTGCTGAGTTTTATAGGGATAGGCATAATCGAGTTCAATTGCGTTGGATAACGGAAAATTATAGCTAAATTGCTATATGGGTAGTAACTCCCAACGGTACGCTTTCGTGCACCCCTCAACCTAACTAAAATTAACCTAAGGTTGAGTATAGGGTTCTACGTTACTGAAAGCGTGAAGGTTTGAGGACTTGCTTACCAAATATAAATGGCACTAAACAAGCCTTATCAGATATCAGCCCTTTTAGGGGCCCATCATGAGTCTTGAGATGTTCCCTAGAGTTCTTTACTTTGTTGAAAGCGTGAAGGTTTGAAGACTTTTACTTCCTCAAATTCTCACGCTTTTCTTTTCCTTTTGGTTTATCTTCTAGCCATCGCCTGTCTTCTTCTATTACTTTAAAACTCTCTCTTGGTGACTTTGTTAGGATCTCTTTTAAGTGTTGCAGATTGTTATCATTTTTAGCCTTCATTCGTAATCTTCCTTAGGATGGAGTGTTTTTACCAGTGAGTGAGGTTCTTTTAAGTCTGCTGTCATTTTATCTATGATAGCTCCCACCCTACTTAGAGCGCCTTGATAGTTTACGTGGTCTATCTCGTCGAGATAGATTATCCGATTGTCATTAAAGCCTGGTATCGCAATTAACATCTTTTTCCAAACGCTTGGGATTATTGATATTAGCTCAAGTGGAAGCTTTCCAGATTCATGAAAATGGAGTTTCAATTCTCGTATAAATTTGTCTTCTGTAACGCCAATGGTGTTCATACTGCACTCGTTGTTGGGAGAGTTAGTTAAGCTAATCGGATTGTTGTGTTTTTCTTAACTTCCTTTTCCGCCTTTCGGCTGTTGCTGCAGCGTTTTTCTTCCTTTTTTCCGCAAGAGATAGCTGTTTTCGCAGCTCTGCTGCCTCTTGGTTAGCTTCACTTACTGCTTGTTGGGCTTGTCGTCGAATATTCTCGATCCTCTGTTCTAAGTCATTTTCTAATGCTTTGGCTTTGGCTTCACGAGTCTGAGCATGCTGCTCTGCATATTGGGCGTTTGTCATTTGCTCCTGAACCTCTGAGCGTGCGTACTTCAACGCTCTTTTTTCAGCGGTCGCAACTCTCTCTTTGGCCTGCTTCTGGGTTTGAATGACTTTTTTCTTTGCTTTGTTTAACTCTTGGTTGGCTAAGCGCCCAAAGAGGTAAGTACCCATTGGAATGAGAAAAACACAAATGAGAATAAGACAGGCTGCTGCCGGCCATAGTTGTATAAATATGTGCCAGCCATCCACTTTGTTATAGAACGGTGCAAACTGAGCCGATTCAGTTTGCCCGTTCCAGAATTGCCAGCCATCTTGAATTTGTTTTGTTTGGGCTCCTATTTCAATGAGAGACAAACCGCTAACGTACTGGTTTGTATGATCACCTAAGTACATTAAGCCCATGAGCAAGGCTATGAATAGAATCCATCTCATCGTAAATAAACCTCTGTTATTTCGGGGCGGA
>NZ_JAWOWL010000061.1:0-11279 GCF_033340395.1 Vibrio sp. 1159
GCTAGCGAACTTCGAAAATTGAGACCACACCAAAGCGCAAACCCTTTAAACATGGGCATGTTCATGAATTTTCCCTGTATCAGAGGCAACAGGAGGAGCCTCTGCGAATTTGGATTTCTTCTTTTTCATCCCTTCATCATGAAGGCTGAAAATGATCACTCAACAAGAAATAGTGGATCAAGTGCGTTGAGTCACACTTGATTGTCAATGAGGGACTGGTGAACGGTTACCTTTGGAGTATCCTGGCTGCTTAGCTTAGGGCTTAATATATTTGGAGAGTTAACAGCTTTGATGCCAGCACCAATCTTAATATTTGGACCACAACGGTGTGTGTCCCCGTAAGAAAGAGACACCACAACGGTGTGTGTCCCCGTAAGGAAGGGGCGGTTTGGTGGGGTAAATCGCGGGTATAAAAAAAGGTGGCCTTGGCCACCTTTTGCTTTGCTGATAGTGAGTGCTTACAGATTAAATCTCTGTACAGCCCCATTCTGGGTAGTGCTTACGCACGTAGGCGTTCAGCTCTTTTTCAGCCTGGGTGTAATGACGCACGTTATCCTGACCATCGTTCAGCGCGTGAACCATACCCGCACCAACAGTCACGTTGGTGTAACGGTCGATGATGATGAATGCACCGGTTTGAGGCAGCGCACTGTAAGTATCAACGGCAACTTTGTCGGTCAGTGACACTGACGCCAGCGCGATTTCATTCAGGTTCAGAGATTCACTGTTCTCTTCATGCTGTTCCAGCGTGTTCACATCGACTTTGTGGTCAATGTTGCTGATACGGCCGGTACAGGTCTTGGTTGCGAACTTGAATGAGTACTCTTTCTGAGTACGCAGCGGGTTCTCATCCATCCATACCACGTGAGCAGACAGCTTGTTCGTCACCACTGGCTCATGACCAGAGTGAACCAGCATATCGCCGCGTGACACATCAATCTCGTTTTCCAGAGTCAGCGTGATGGCCTGACCTGGGTACGCCGTTTCTAGCTCGCCATCGTGAGTGTAGATGGTTTTAATGCGTGAGGTTTTGCCTGATGGCAGCGCCGTCACTTCATCACCGACACGGACCACACCGGATGCCAGCGTACCGCAGAAGCCGCGGAAGTTCAGGTTAGGACGGTTGACGTACTGAACCGGGAAACGCATGTGCTCAAGATCTTTATCCTGATCAATTTTAACCGTTTCCAGCAGCTTCATCAGAGTCGCACCCGGGTACCAGTCCATGTTCTCGCTTGGCGTGACGACGTTATCACCTTTCAGTGCAGAGATTGGCACGAAACGAATATCGTCGATATTGAAGTTTTTCGCCATTTCACGGTAATCAGCTTTAATCTTCTGATACACGTCCTGGCTGTACTCCATCAGGTCCATTTTGTTAATGGCAACGATGATGTGCTTAATACCCAGCAGAGAACAGATGTAGCTGTGACGGCGGGTCTGAGTCTGGATGCCGTAACGGGCATCAACCATCACGATCGCCAGGTCACAAGTCGAAGCGCCGGTCACCATGTTACGCGTGTACTGCTCGTGTCCCGGAGTATCAGCGATGATGAACTTACGCTTGTCGGTTGAGAAGTAACGGTACGCCACATCGATAGTGATGCCCTGCTCACGTTCTGACTGCAGGCCGTCCACCAGCAGAGCCAGGTCGAACGCTTCATCTGTGGTATTGAACTTTTGTGAATCTTTTTCAATCGCAGCCATCTGATCTTCATAAATCAGCTTGCTGTCGAACAGCAGGCGGCCGATCAGGGTCGATTTACCATCATCCACGTTACCACAGGTAAGGAAACGAAGAAGGTCCTTGTTTTCATGCACTTTCAGATACGCTTCGATATCTTCTGCAATTAGATCTGATGCGTGTGACATTTTAATTCCTTGATTTTCTTTACCACACCGGATGCTTCACACCCGGTGAGTGATGTTATTCAAAACAGTTCAATTCGGATCGGTTCACCAACTCAGCGGTAAAACTCAGTCAGTACCGAAATAAATTCTTGCTTGGCGGTAAGCGGTAGCTGGTTGATGCCGGCTGCCGCTTTACGGCCGCCACCGGTATCAAACTGACAACACACCTCATCCGCACCGGTGCGGTTTTCCAGCGGCGCACGTACGCTCACTGTGTAATCCTGCAGATTCTGGTTCAGCGTCAATACTGCATGTGCCTTGGCCGGAGACTGATTAGCCAGTGCATTACCAAACACACCGCTGATACGGCGTGCCCAGGCTTCGCATGGCAGTTCATACACTTCCGCTACCTCATTACTCTCAACCGGGGACAGTGCTTCAATGTGAGCATAATCTTCGGCATAACCGTTTTTCAGCAGGTAATAAGGTGAGTCCGGATCGTTTTTCAGATCAAACGGAGAAG
Source organism: Vibrio sp. 1159 (assembly GCF_033340395.1). Taxonomy (NCBI): domain Bacteria; kingdom Pseudomonadati; phylum Pseudomonadota; class Gammaproteobacteria; order Vibrionales; family Vibrionaceae; genus Vibrio; species Vibrio sp. 1159. The sequence continues at coordinate 2,375 of NZ_JAWOWL010000061.1, forward strand.
CGTATGGCATCAGCATCGCCAGTAAATCGGCTGGCGGGATATGCAGATCGTCGATTGTCGCGCCATAACCGTTGTAGTTGATCAGCGTGCCGAGTTCTTTCAAAAACTCACGCTGCTCTGAAGTTAAACCGATTTGGTCGGCCAGCACTTCCGCGGTACTAAACAGGTTATCGCCATAGATACCGGCTACCGCCCACTCGGCATAACGATGGTTCAAATGCTGGCTGATGAGCAAACTGGTACACACCTGGGCATCCAGGTTAACCAAAGCCGTGAAGTTACTCGCCTGAGGCACTTCACCGGTCCGGTGATGGTCACAATAGAACACCGGAATATCGCGCTCGATCAGCTCATACAGAGCATCGATGTTTTTTTCCATCGAAATATCAAGCACAGTCACTCCGCACACATCCGTTTGTGCAGCCACCTGTTGCAGCAGTTTAATATCACGCTTAACGCCGGTCACCAGAGTTGAGCGTTTTGGCTCAGCTTTACGCAGCTGAAGTAACGCGATGATGCCATCAGCATCGCCATTAAAAACATCGTAATGCATGATTAAATATACCCAAGCTTAATTAGCTGTTCGACCACAGCCTCAGCGCATTCTTCCACGCTTTTATCCGCGGTTTTCACATGAATCTCTGCGTTCAGCGGCGCTTCATAGGCAGAATCAATACCGGTGAAGTTTTTGATTTCGCCGGCACGGGCTTTCTTATATAAGCCTTTAGGATCACGCTGTTCGCACACCTCCAGCGGTGTATCGATATACACTTCCAGGAACTGGCCATCATCAAGCAAGGCACGCGCCTGCTCACGATCAGAAATAAACGGCGAGATAAACGCAGTCAGAACGATTGTGCCCGCATCAACAAACAGCTTAGCCACTTCACTGATACGGCGGATATTCTCGATGCGGTCTGCATCACTAAAGCCTAAATCCTTGTTCAAGCCATGACGGACGTTGTCGCCATCTAATAAGTAACTATGTTTACCCAGGCTGAGCAGCTTGCTTTCAACGGCATTCGCCACCGTCGACTTACCCGAGCCACTTAATCCGGTAAACCAAAGCACAACCGGCTTTTGCTTCTTGAGTTCAACGCGATCAGCATGAGTTACTGTAGTGTTATGCCACACTACATCATCACTGACCGATTGATTTTCTTTTTTAATGTATGGAGAAGTCATAGTTATTTGCTTCTGATTGGGTCATCCGAAATCAGAAGTAGCCCTCACGTTTTTTCTTTTCCATTGAACCTGAGCTGTCGTGGTCAATCGCACGGCCCTGGCGCTCGGAAGTCGTGGTCAGCAGCATTTCCTGGATGATTTCAGGCAGAGTCGTTGCTTCAGATTCCACCGCGCCGGTCAGCGGGTAGCAACCCAGAGTACGGAAGCGAACCATCTTCTCTTCAACCACTTCACCTTCTTTCAGTTCCATACGCTCATCATCAACCATGATCAGCATGCCGTCACGCTCAACCACAGGACGTTTGGCAGACAGGTACAGACCCGGGATTTCGATGTTTTCCAGGTAGATGTATTGCCAGATATCCAGCTCAGTCCAGTTTGACAACGGGAACACACGAATGCTTTCGCCCTTGTTCACTTTACCGTTGTAGATGTTCCACAGCTCAGGACGCTGGTTTTTCGGGTCCCAACGGTGGTGTTCATCACGGAATGAGTAAACACGCTCTTTCGCACGTGATTTCTCTTCGTCACGACGTGCGCCGCCAAAAGCCGCGTCAAAACCATGCTTGTCCAGTGCCTGTTTCAGGCCCTGAGTTTTCATGATGTCGGTGTGCATTGAGCTGCCGTGTACAAACGGGCTGATGTTCATCGCCAGACCTTCCGGGTTCTGGTGCACAATCAGTTCCATACCCAGTTTTTTCGCCATGTAATCACGAAACGCGATCATCTCTTTGAATTTCCACGTGGTATCCACGTGCATCAAAGGAAACGGCGGGATACCCGGAGCAAAGGCTTTCTTCGCCAGGTGCAACATTACAGAGGAGTCTTTACCTACCGAGTACAGCATAACCGGGTTATCAAACTCAGCCGCGACTTCGCGCATGATATGAATTGACTCAGCTTCCAGCTGTTTAAGGTGAGTCATACGTTCTGGAGAAATATTCATTCCAATCTTTTCCATTTGTTGAATTGGTGAAAATGTAACACACAATGTATCAAACATCCCGTTAAGGAGTTCATTCTAACGCGTAATTTTTACAGTCCAAACATTACGCTGATACTGCTGACCGTGATCAGGCCATACACCAGGCTGACCGGCAGCCCGACTTTAACAAAATCTTTAATATGATACTGGCCGGCGTTAAACACCATCAGGTTGGTCTGATAGCCGTACGGGCTGACAAAACTGGCACTGGCACCAAACGCGACCGCCAGGATATAACCGGTCGGCTCCACGCCCAGCGTTTTTGCCAGACCGACCGCGAGCGGGAACACCAGTGCCGCAGCGGCATTATTGGTAACCAGTTCAGTCAGCCACCAGGTCATGATGTAAACCACACAGAGCCCGACAAAAGGGGTGAACGCCTGCTGATTATCCAGGATCAGTAAGTCGAGCAGTTCGGTCGCTTTGGTATTATTGAGTGCATGCGACAGCAGAAGAGCGGCGGAAATAATCAGCCAGATCTGAGTCGGCAGGCGCTGCAGAATTTCATTCGGCTTGAGCATGCGGGTCAGTAAAAATACCCCTAGCAGCATAAACATGCTTTTAAACAACGGCACTAAACCTAACGCGGAGAGTCCGATGGCGGCGACAAAGCCAAGTACCGCAACCCACTCTTTGGCTGGGGTCAGAGTTTGCTCAGTTTCCACCCCGCTGACAAAGAAGAAGTTTTTACGCAGGTTATGACGGGATTTAAAATCTTCGCCCACCGCTAGCACCAGGTTATCGCCCGCCTGGAGGACAACATCACCCAGCTTACCGGATAAGCGTTCACCATCGCGCTTGATCGCCACTACCGCTGCATCAAACAGCGCGCGGAATCCGGCGTGTTTCAGGGTGCGCCCAACCAGAGTACTTTCCGGGCGGACAATCACTTCAGACAGGTTATCGAGCGGCAGGCCGTTCTGGTTAGCAAAGGATTCAAGGCCGGAAAACTGATTGAGCAGCGTAACTTTTTTAATATCACCACTGAACAGCAAACGGTCGCCCTGCTGCAGCACTTCATGTGGTGAAACCGGCGAAATCAGCTTGCCCTGACGCTGCAATTCCACCAGAAACAGCGCTTCCAGATTACGCAGGCCGTTCTCTTCAATGGTGCGGCCAATTAACGCCGAGCCTTCGCGCACCTTGGTATCGATAAAGTAATCGGCCAGCACCTGAGTGGTATTGCTATGGTTTGGCAGCCAGCGACTGGCAATAAACAGCGTGATACCGCAACCGAGCACCAGCAAGCTGCCAACCAGGGTGAAATCAAAGAAACCCAGCGGCTTAAAGCCGGCTTCTATCACCATGGAGTTAACGATTAAGTTGGTGGAAGTACCGACCAGAGTCAGTGTACCGCCGAGAATGGCGGCATAAGAGAGCGGAATTAACAAGCGGCTTGGCGCATGGTGGCGGTTAGCGCGAATCGGGGCCAGCATGGCCGACACCACCGCAGTGTTATTCAGTACCGCAGACGACAACGCGCCGAAGATATACAAGTTGAACCATGAACGGCGATAACTGAGCCGGATAACAAAATTGGCTACCTGGCGTAAAAAGCGGGTTTTCTCCAGCGCCAGCGAACACACCATGAGTAACACCAGGGTCAGTACGCCCTGGCTGGCAAAACTGCTCACCACCTGTTCACTGCTGACAAAACCGCATACAAACAGTACTAAAAGCAATACCCCAAACACACGTTCAGGATTGGATTGATATTTGATCAGCCCCGCTATTGTTAATACAAACAGCAACAAGACCGCCAAAGCCGACGTATAAGTAACTAACATGGTTGTTTTTATTCTTCCTTGGGAAAATTATTGGCTGTGTTTCTGTCACAGCTCTTCGTATACCTTTAATGCCCGCTCAAGATCGTCATAAAAGGTCAGCGTGCCCTGATGGAGAATTATCGCACTGTCACAAAACTCACGAATCTCCGCCATATCGTGACTGACCATGATCACGCTGGCGGTTTTACTTTTATCCAGCAAGGCCTGCTTAGCTTTTTTACGAAACTTCTGATCACCGACTGACGTAGCCTCGTCAATCAGATAGACATCAAAATCAATCGCAATACAGCAGCCAAAGGCTAAACGGGAGCGCATACCACTGGAGTAGTTTTTTACTGGTAAATCATACTTCACCCCCAGCTCGGCAAAGCGTTTTACCTTTTCTTCGTACTCATCCAGATTGGCCACCCCGTTGACCCGGCCGATAAAACGGGTATTTTCCCGTCCGGTCATCTGCGCATGAATACCGGTCGAGAGCGCCACCGGCCAGGAGATGGCTTTGTCGGTCACCACTTTTCCGGTGTTGGGGTATTCGCTGCCGGCAATAATGCGGAACAAAGTCGATTTACCCGCACCGTTCGAGCCGAGTAAGGCCACATTATGACCTTCAGGCAGGGTAAAATTGAGGTCTTTAAAAACGTACTGTTTCCCTAACTCTGAAGGGTAATATTTCGTGAGGTTTTTCAGCTCAATCATTCAAACTAAACTCTTGGGTAATATTCAACTCAGCGATCAAGCTGTTGGTCGCTTGTACTACAGACAAATCTGTACAGTCGATAGCAATTTGGCACGACGCATATAATTGTCTCCTCTCAAAAGAAAACTGAGTATTAAGATATTGCTGATACGACAAGGTGGAATTTCTGAACTCAGAAAACCGGATAAAGCCTTGTTTTTGATCGATCGCCATGTAAATTGATCGTTGCTGTGCGACCCAACGACATGCTGCTTCACCATAAAATAGCCCAGCTCCGACGTCCACCAATACCTTAGAGTTATGACAAATCTTTTCCAGAGCATTATTTAACGCTTGTAAACAGTAACGAAATAACCCATCTGGGTTATTTTTGAATAACTGAACCAAACACTTAATTGACGCTCCCGGGCCAATGAGGTGCCGCTTTTTAGAATATTGCCCGACCACCTGATCAAGTGATAAATAACTCACATTACATAACCTGTGAGCACGCAACTGCTTTAACACTGTGCTCTTGCCCACTGCTGAAGGCCCGATGAGCAATATCAAATCATGCTTCACGATAAAACCTAGCCTTTTTGTCGTGACTGGACCCAGCCCTGAAATAACTTGTTCTTAACTTGCCCAAACGCGGAAACTCTTTCAGAGGTCAAACTGACACCATCAGGGCATGTTTTGTGATTTGATTCGATAACGAGCTGGTTGACCAATTGTACAAAACGTTCATTCTCCGGATTAAAATAGACACAGGCCCGAGCATAACGAAGCGCTTCTGCCAGTTGCCCCTGCTTGTGATACATTTGAGCAAGCTCAAACAATACTTTTCCGCGATTACCTTGAGCAATAGGAAACGATTTAGCTGTATCGACCAATATACTATCTTCGGGTAAGGCAGGAGTCGGTTCAACACCAAACAATTTATAAATCAGCAAATTATCGATCAGTAAATTAGGATGAGCAGAAACTTTACTAACCAGCTTTTCGTGCAAAGCTGCATCACAAGTTCGGATAAACTCATCAACCGCCTGCAGTTCAGACAGTCCGACACTATGATGCTCAGCCACGATGCGCTGACGGCCTCGCATAAAATGGCGTAACAATGGGCGTAATTCATAACGTTTGAACGTTCGGATAAATTCGCGCATTTTTTGCGTATTTTGCTGATTTAAACGGGCAAAATCTTCATCACGAATCAGAGAGTAATTCTGCTTGCCAGCACTGTAGCCCTGTAAAAGGTTATCGAGTGATTCTTCCAATGTTCCTAAACCAAAATGATTGAGTAACCGTTTATACTCCAGCGCTGGTAAGGTGTAAGACGAGTTAATGACCTGATTCTCATACTCGGCAGTAATATCCATTAGTGACAAGAGATCGGTAATGATCGAACCACCATGAAAGAGCGCATAGTCATAAGGACGTAAAATTAACCGAACGGGATCAATACGCTCTGCAATGTCGGTCAGATATGGCCAAATCAGTTTCTCAACGCTTTGCGGAGCAGTAAAAGGTAAAATGGCGGAGTGACGCTTGACGCTCTGATTGTAACCCGATTCAATCAACTCAACCGGGTTGCGAATATAGGCGACAAATTCAGCCTGAGGAATGTATTTCATCAAGGCTTTAATATTGTGAAAAAAGTACTCAGACGATAGCAGCAAGGTGTCACACCCGCTCTTTTCAAACTCTTTTAATACTTTGTCGACTTTATCCGGGGCAACTTTCCATTTCCCGTCATTGAAACTGAGCAGCAAATGAATGTGCCCGGAGCTGATGGTGTGTTTACCTAGTTGATGTTTGGGATAATAAACACTCTGCTGCTCAAGCCAAGTACGGTTAGCACTAAGCCAGGCCTGAAGAGCTGATGATCCTGTTTTCCCCGGCCCAACGTGAATTACAATTCGCTTACTACTCATTTTGATGAAAAGTCTTCTCTGTCTAAAGTTAGCCACTGGCTGTAACAAGGATCATCCATTAATTGCCTGCCCCACTTTTGTTGCATAAAAACCACTTCCGCACTAAAACGGGCCTGCTTTTCAGGAGTATCTTCATGCCCGCGACTGATCGACTCATGGTGAATCATCTCGGCATAAGGTGTCCAGAGATTACGATATCCGGCTTGCTGTACCTTCAAGCACAAGTCAACATCATTAAAAGCCACGGTTAAATTCTGCTCATCCAGACCACCAACTTGTTCGAAAACCTCTTTTCTCACCGCAAGGCATGCAGCTGTCACTGCAGAATAGTTTTGAGCCACCATCAAGCGCTTAAAATAGCCCGGGTGTTCCTTCGGGAAATACTTATGAGCATGCCCGGCAACGCCCCCGATCCCAGTAATCACACCGGCATGCTGTAACTTCCCGTCAGGATAATACAACTTACTGCCGACACAACCGATGTCCTCTCTTAACGCATGCCCCACCATCTCTTCCAGCCAGTCATTGCTCAATACTTCGATGTCATTATTCATCAATACAATAACCTCACCTTTGACCTGTTCTACCGCAAAGTTATTTATTGCGGAATAATTAAAGGCCTGCGGGTACTGGTGAACAGAAATGTTTGGCTTTTCAGCCAACTGGGTAAAAAATGCCAGCGCCTCTGGATCATCAGACTGATTATCAATCAAAACGATTTCATAATTCGGATAGGTCGTTACAGACTCAATTGAGCGGATACACTGCTCTACCAACGCCTGACCATTACGGGTAGGAATAATAATCGACACCAAAGGTGCCTCAGCAGGTATCGGCCAGTGCAAACGATAGGTATTTTCTAATACACCGTCCGTAGCTCGGATATCACTGCCAGCGAATCTATCTTTCAGTGCTTGCAACCCGGCCTGATGAGTATAACTTTTCTCTCCCGCAGCCAATGCGGTTGAACCGGGAGCCATCCGCCAGCTGTAAAGCACATAAGGTATATGGACAATCTCGTCAGGTTCACAGACCTGCGTAGCACGCAAAGCTAAATCAAAATCCTGGCTACCTTCAACACCTTCTCTGAAGCCACCGATTTCATCCAACACAGTTTTTTTATAGATGGCAAGATGGCAGAGATAGTTATGAGAAAAAAGTAAATCCGGATTCCAGCCAGGTTTATGATGAACCGCACCAAAAGAGCCATCCAATAATACCTTATCTTCATCGCTGTATAATACTTTTGCACCAGGGTTATTAGACAGCGAGAAAGCAACCGTCTTCAAAGCGTGCTCATGCAACAAATCATCGTGATCAAGCAGAACCACATAATCCCCGGTTGCTGCCTCAAGACCTGTGTTCGATGCAATAGAAATATGTCCATTCACGTCACGCTGAATCACGTCAACCTTATCGTTAAGCTGATAATTGGAGAGTAACGTGTTCAGTTCTTCACTTTGAGAAGCATCATCAACCAATACTAATTGCCAATTAGTGTAGCTTTGCCTTAGTACCGAGGTCACCATTTCCTGAAAGTGCATCAGGTTGGGCCGATAAACAGGCACAAGCACGGTAAACTTAGGTCCATTTGAAAGCAAAGGGAGTAAGCTCAGTGCAATATCGTTAATTTGTTTATAATTTTGACCGGTAAATTCGGAACTTGGTGCTGCGCTACGAAGAATGAACCTGTGATACAGCTTAACGACCATCGGAGATTGCTTTAGCCTGTTTTTCACCGGGCCCGGTATGTATTTCATCATATTTAACAACGAGATTAATTAGCACTATATTTATCGAGCCGCCGAAGAGTCGGCGGCCCTATCCTTTACTCTCTGATTCTAATCAATCAGCTGATTCATCAGCCTATTGATTTTCACTATCTTTATGCAACTGTCATCCAACGAATAGTAACATTGATTTGAATCCTCATCATTGCTGCTATGTATTTCGATAAAAATTTTTGCATTGCGTAACACCGACCTAAGCGAATGCTTGCCTTTGAATGAAAGCCTTGTTTCCAACATTTCTTTCTCTGCCGGATGAGGATAGCACTCCAGCAAGACATCGAGCAGTTGTCTGGACCGTCCGTAAGCAGGAGCAATATGCCACGACAAGATCTCTTTTTCTTCAGCAAGGGAAAGAATCGCGTTCATTTTCCCTCCCCATCGGCAGAGTTATCCGCAACTTCTTCACGGCGCTGGCGAATCAGCTTCTCAATCCGCTCGGCAAAAGGGTTGGGCTGCGCATTGGCAGCAAAGCACGGAAATCGCATGAACATCCCCGTCATTCAAGGGCTCCGAGAACCTTGCTTAAGTAGTTTACATCCATCGCACAC
>NZ_JAWOWL010000062.1:0-8291 GCF_033340395.1 Vibrio sp. 1159
GTGTGCGATGGATGTAAACTACTTAAGCAAGGTTCTCGGAGCCCTTGAATGACGGGGATGTTCATGCGATTTCCGTGTAACACGCTGGGTTTAGTCTAATCAATGGATATCAGGGGCCGGGAGTATTGGTTTTACCATTGGTATTGAACCATTGGTTTTTAACTGGAGAGCTTTCCCCTCAAAAGGAAGAGGCGGCCATGCCGTCCTAAACATTAAATATTTTATTCGAAAAATTATTATGAAAATTTTAATCACAGGTAAAGGCGGTCAGTTAGCCTGGGAACTGCAACAAACAGTACCTGCTCAGCATGACCTTGTGGCCTTTGATTCACAGCAGCTGGATATAACCCAACAAGCGCAAGTTTTTGCTGCCATTGCAAAGCATCAGCCGGATGTGGTGATCAATGCGGCGGCTTATACCGCGGTTGATAAAGCAGAATCCGATAAGGCAACAGCTTATGCCGTCAATAAAAACGGCAGTGAAAATCTGGCCCTGGCATGTAAAGAGCACAACGCGACTCTGATTCACGTCTCGACCGATTTTGTGTTTGATGGCAGTCAAACCACACCGTATCAGCCGGACGATCGTCCGTGCCCGATCAACGTGTATGGTGACTCAAAACTGCAGGGCGATTTGAAAATCGCTGAAATTCTGGGTAGCCAGGCAAGCATTATCCGCACTGCCTGGGTCTATTCCGCGCACGGTAACAACTTTGTTAAAACCATGCTGCGCCTGATGGCAGAAAAAGAGCAACTGGGTATCGTGTACGATCAAGTCGGCACGCCAACCTGGGCTAAAGGCCTGGCTCAGATGATCTGGAACCTGATTGAGCAGCAGACACAAAACACAACCGGCGCTGTTTCAGCGCAGACGCAAATTCTGCACTGGACCGATGCCGGAGTGGCATCCTGGTATGATTTTGCAGTAGCGATTCAGGAGCTGGCGATCGAAAAAGGCTTACTAGAAAAATCGATCCCGGTACGCCCGATTTCTGCTGCGGCATACCCAACCCCGGCCAAACGGCCAAGTTTCAGTGTGATTGATAAAACCAGCGCTGAAAAAGCCAGCCAAACGGAGACCGTTTACTGGCGTAAGCAGCTGGCTGCCATGCTGGATGAACTGGCAAGCTGTGACTAGCTGCGCAAAAGTCGCGGAATTGAAACAGAATTTTACTCTGTCTAACTTTTGCGACTTGTATTTCTCTAAACTACCCAACTTCACTTAACAACATAAATTGAAACAATATGAAACAACGTAATCTATTGGTAACAGGTGGCGCAGGCTTTATCGGCGCTAATTATGTCCACTACTGGCTGGAACAATACCCGAATGATAAGGTGGTGGTACTGGATGCCCTGACTTACGCCGGTAACAAGGCTAATTTAACTCCGGTGCAAGATAACCCGAACTTTGTTTTTGTTCACGGCGATATCTGCAATACCGAATTAGTCGAAACTCTGCTAAAAGAACATCAGCTGGACACTATTGTACACTTTGCCGCAGAGTCTCATGTTGACCGCTCAATTACCGGCCCGGATGCGTTTATCGAGACCAATATTCTCGGTACTTATAGTTTACTCAAGAGCGCCAAAAAGGTTTGGCTTGATGAGCCAAAAGCGGAAGGCAGATCACCGTTACCGCACCGTTTCCACCATGTTTCAACTGATGAAGTGTACGGCACTCTGGGCCCGAACGACCCTGCGTTTACTGAAGAGACGGCCTACGCGCCAAACTCACCTTACTCAGCTTCAAAAGCGGCCTCCGATCATCTGGTGCGTGCCTACCACCACACTTACGGTTTAGAGGTCACTACATCAAACTGTTCTAATAACTACGGGCCTTTCCATTTTCCGGAAAAACTGATCCCGCTCATCATCACTAACATTCTGCACAATAAAGCGCTGCCAATTTACGGCGACGGCCAGCAGATTCGTGACTGGCTGTTTGTTACCGACCACGCACGCGGCATTGACCTGGTACTGAACAAAGGTCGCCTGGGTGAAAACTACAATATTGGTGGCCATAACGAATGGGCCAATATCGATATCGTAAAAGTGGTGTGTAAACTGATGAACCAGGCGTTTGCCGATGATGCAGAACTGGCTTCCCGTTACCCGCTGGCACAGGCAGCTCAAACTGGTGAATCAGAATCTCTGATTACCTATGTTACTGACCGCGCAGGCCACGATCGCCGCTACGCGATTGATGCTACCAAGACCAATAATGAACTGGGTTATAAGCCAGCCGAATCGTTTGAGACCGGTATCAAGAAAACTGTGGAATGGTATCTGAACAATGAAAACTGGTGGGGAGCATTGTTGTAAATGGCGATGTTAGAGAAACTGGCGCGTAAGGCAAAACGTAGCCTCACCTACCAAAAGGATCCTAATTTGGATCTGGCGTTTTATCGCAGTTCTAACCCGGACTTGAAAGGCTTCAGTGATAATCAACTATACGAACACTGGTATCATTATGGCAAGAATGAAGGTCGACTAGGAAGAGCTGGTACCAGTCAACAAACGGAAACGCTGAGCTTAGATTTTGAGCTGAATTTAAGTTTCTACCTGTCCTATTATTCAGATTTGCAGGCCGCGGGAATCGAGACGCTGGAGCAGGCTAAGATTCACTGGCTGAGATACGGTAGTGAAGAAGGGCGTTATCGTACTGCCAAAGAGTGGATGGAAAAAAATAATTTCTATCAGTTCAGTGACCCGTCAACTTATGACTACGATTATATTCTGGATGCCAATAGTGAGCTGAATGTGACGTCGAGAGATTTATTGGATCTCTCGATCGGTAAAATTGTTAAACCAATCCGCTTATATGAAGAAGAATGCGAGAATAGTTCGTTTTATAAACACCTCGGAATCAACTGTTACAACTACTATAAGTCAACCGGCGACCAGAATGCTTTAGATTCAGCGAGAACAGCGTGGCGTGTTTCGCTGTATTTTGTCAAAACATCGGAAGTGACCGAATTCATGGCCAATTCCTATTTTGATATGGGCGACTATCGTACTGCACAAAAAACCTATGAAAGTGCTTTAGACCTCTGTACTGCTTTTAATGTTCATCTGACGCAGAACCTAGTCAAATGCTACGAAAAATTGCATAAGCATCGTAAGAGTGTTGAATTACTGGTCGAGCAAAAAGAGCGTTATCCTGATGTCACAATTCTTGATGAATGGTTAGATGATGCAGTAGAAAAACTTTCCTGGGATTTTGCTGGTGGCATCCAGATATTAAGTACTCTGGATGAAAAGCAAATGCTTGTTAAACGTGTACAAGAGTTTTCATCGATTGCTTATGACGCTTACTATCGATTATTCACTCAAGCTGCCACTAACGATGTTGCCCTAAAAACCAACCTGAATACGGAGAAGGTACTCATTGTTGGTGATTTTCATGTCAAGCAGTGCATACGCTACCGGATTGATCAGAAAGTTGAGCAATTGGAAAGTCAAGGTAAGGTGGTAACAACCGTCGACTGGATGTACCTGTCTGAAAATCAAAATCTGATTGCGTTGCATGATGTAGTGATTTTCTATCGTGTACCCGCGGAGCCGGAAGTACTTAAAGCGATGGCGAAAGTCAACGCGAATGGTAAAGCCTCGTTTTATGAAATCGATGACTTACTGTTTGATGAAAGCTACCCGGCCCCGCTGGAATCCTACGGTGGCGGTATTAGCCTCAATACCTTTATTGAACTCAAAAAGTCTATGGCGGTATTTAAAGCGGCGGCACAGTTCTGCCGGTTTGGTATTGCATCTACTAACTTGTTGTGTGAAAAGCTGGCACCTTTGGTTCAGAGTGGCCAGTGTCTGTTGCATCGCAATGGGCTGGATAAACTGAATGAGTTCCGTGTCACTGACAAGTCAAACAAAGAGACGATTGACATCTTTTATGGCAGTGGCACTTTGGCGCACAACAGTGACTTTATCGAACAGGCATTGCCGGCGTTAGAGACTATCTTATCTAAGTATCGTCAGACTCGCCTGGTGATCGCAGGCCACTTGCAATTACCTGCTACGTTTGTACAAAAATACAGCAAACAACTCCGACGTATTCCGGCAGTAAACAGTGTTAAAGCTTACTGGACTTTGCTGGAGCAGGCGGATATCAATCTGGCAGTGTTGGTTGATGACGAAATCAACGGTTGTAAAAGTGAACTTAAGTGGTTTGAAGCTGCCTGTTTTGGTATTCCGTCAGTTGTAAGCACCACGGCCAACTATCGTGACGTTATCAAAGATGGTGAAGATGGCTTCATCGCCGCTACGAAAGCCGACTGGGTTTCAGCACTGCAGACTTTGATTGAGCAGCCTAAAGTGCGCGCGCAAGTTGCGCATGCGGCTATGAAGCGTATCAAGCAGGAGTACAGTGTTGAAGCTCTGGGCAGCCGATTGGTTACCGAGCTAGATAACACGTTGTCTCCGGTTAAGACCCGCAAAAAAATCGCTTTGGTCAATGTGTTCTTCCCGCCGCAGGCGATTGGCGGAGCGACCCGGGTGCTGTCGGATAACTTTGATGTATTGCAGCAAAAATACGGTGATGATTTTGAGCTGGTGGTATTTACGTCGGATGAACGCTGCACTACGCCATATCAACTGAGTGTCTATCAGCATCAGGGCGTGACCGTTTATCGTTCAAGTATCCTGTATCGGGAGAATATGGATTGGCACTCGCAAGATCCGGAAATGTACACGCTGTTTGAACAGTTCTTGCAACTGGAGCAGCCTGATTTGGTTCATTTCCACTGTGTGCAGCGTTTAACCGCTTCTGTGGTTGAGGCGACCAAAGATAAGGCGATTCCGTACATTGTTACCGCCCATGATGCATGGTGGATTTCCGATCACCAGTTCCTGGTTGATGGTCAGGGGAAAGTGTACCCGGAAGGCCATCCTGATATTTTTGAGCCGCGTAATCTGCCAAATAATGTAACGTTAGGCGATTCAATTGAACGTATCATGTACTTCCGCGAGTTGTTAAACGGCGCTGATAAATTACTGACCGTATCAGAAGGTTTTGCGAATATATATCGTAAAAACGGCTTCCCGCAGACTCAGGTGAACAAAAACGGCATCAGTGCGACGGTACAGTGGCTGCCTAAGCAGACCGACTACACCAGTAAAGTGGTCTGTGCCCATATCGGCAGCATGGCGACTCATAAAGGTTACTTCCTGCTAAAAGAGGTGATTGAACATGAGCAGCCAGCCAATATTGAAATGCTGATCGTTGATCATTCCAAACCAGAAGGTTACCAACAGACTCAGTTCTGGGGCAAAGTGCCGGTACGCTTTATTGGCCGAATCAGTCAGGCCGGAATTACCCGACTATACCAGCAAATGGATGTGCTATTTGCTCCGTCATTGTGGCCGGAAAGCTTTGGCCTTGTCACTCGCGAAGCGGCGGCCAGCGGTTGCTGGGTTGTGGCCAGTGAGCTTGGTGGTATGGGCGAAGATGTGCTCGAAGGCAAAACGGGTTTGCGCGTTAAACCAGATTTTACTCATGTGAGCAAAGCGGTAAAAGAGATCGACCGTAATGCGAAAAAATACAAACAAAAAATTAACCAGCCTGATATTCGACTAGCGGATAAGCAGGTGGATGAGCTAGTGGAGATTTACAAGTGATTGATAATTTGCTTTTATGTGTTGGTGCACAAAAAACTGGAACTACGTGGCTACATACACAGCTAAAAGATCATCCTCAAATAGGCTTTTCTGATGTGAAGGAAGTTCATTATTTTAATACTATTCACAATGGAAGTATTTTATTATCAACAAGAAAAGTACAGCATCTAAAAAGGTTGATAGAAAATAATCGGTTTGCTCTTGAAATGTATTTTACTAAATTATCTCAAGGTAAAGCTACAGATAAAGGTATAGAAAAGTTGCTTGCTCCAGTAGATGATGAATGGTATATGAAACATCTTCAGACAAGTAAGTTTTATGCTGCTGACTTTACTCCTGAATATGCTCTACTTCCAGATGAAGGATTTGAGAATATTAAGAGGGTTTCAAAAAACCAAAAGATCATTTTTATAATGAGAGATCCTTTGTCGAGAGCTAAATCTGCCATTCAATATTATTATCAAACACATGCATTAGATATAAGTGAAGCTTCTGAAGAGAATATATTAAGTGTGGCTAAAAAAAGTTTCATTCTTGACATGAGTCGCTATCAAGAAACTATAAGTAAGTTAGATTTTCATTTTTCTAAAGAAAATATTCTTTATATGTTTTTTGAAGAGATAATGAGTAGTAAAAAAGAAAAAATAATTGAAGTTTCTAAATTTCTAGATATTAATTTACATGAAGTTGATGAAGGAAACTTAGAAAAAAGAGTAAACACTTCTAATCGATATGAATTTAAACCAAGTGTTGAGAAATTTTTAAAAGATAATTTGAATCAAACTTATGACTTTGTTGAAAATAAGTTTGGTTATTTACCTAAAGGTTGGGTTCGATAAGATGAATGTTGTTATAACTAGTATGAAAAATGAAGCTGACTATATTCTTGAGTGGGTTGCTTGGAATATTATGGTTGGATTTGATAAAGTTGTCATTTATACGAATCATAATGATGATAATTCTCTGGAAATTTTAAGTAAACTTCAAGAAAAAGGGTATATCGACTTCTTTGAATTAGATCCACCTGAAACAGCTAAACCACAAATGTATGCTTTTAAGAAGAGCCTTGAATGGTTGCATACAAATAAACCTAACTGGGTCGCATGTTTTGATGCGGATGAGTATCTTGTTCTTAAAGAAGATCGTAATATAGAAGAGTATCTAAGTCGTTTTGATAATGATATTGATGCAATTGCTTTCAACTGGAAAATATACGGTAGTGGAGGTATTGTAAATAAAGGAACTGGACTTACAATCGAACGTTTTCTTATGAGGGCTAAAGATAATTACCCTATTCATAGCCAGTTTAAAAGTTTGTTTAGATATAAGCCTAGTATACAGCGTTTTCATCACAGAGTTTTTTATAAAAATACTGATTTTAAATATGTATATTCTGATGGTAAAGAATTTAGTGAATCAGCAAAAAAACCAGGATTTAGAGCTGAGGATTCCTACATAAACTATGATCTTGCACAGTTAAATCATTACACAACAAGGAGTGTGAAGGAATTTTTACATAAAATGGATCGAGGTAATGGTTTTGACTTGACACATGTTAGTAATAAAAGACATAAGAAATACTTAGATTTATTTGATAAGAATGATATATATGAATCTGATATTCTGGGTAAGTTGGATGATTATTTAAGTGTATATTATAGAATAAAAAAAGAATGTGAATTGTAAGGTTGTATATGTTAATCAGTGATCAGAAGAAATTTATATTTTTACATAATCCGAAATGTGCAGGTACGACTGTTCGTCAGTTGTTAATGCCATATGAGGATAGGAATAATCATTATTGGATGTTTGAAAATGTTCTCGGATATAAGTTTGATAAAGCTCATATGTCATTATCCACATTTCGAAACTTCAATACATCTGACTTTGAACTTCTTGAGAAATATTTCACGTTCGGTTTTGTTAGAAACCCTTACTCAAGGGCTGTGTCAGCATTTTCAGAAACAAATATGAAATTATATAATGATTTTATTAATGGTGATAAAAGAGAAGAGTTTCTAGAGCGACTTAATAACTATTGTGCTAAGTTGACAGAAAGGAACACTACCGGGTTTAATGTTGGATTCAGACACTCTATACAACAAAATAAAATGTTTTATTTTGGTGGTAAATGTAAAGCTGATCTTATTATAAAGTTGGAAGATTTAGATTCTGGGTTAAATAAGCTATCCTCACTTCATGTTGATATCTTTAATGCATTGAAAGATATAAATAGTAAAAAACGCAATCAAAAACCTATAAAGAACTCTCCCGAAAATCTACTAACTAAATCCTCGATTGATAACTTAAACAGGGTTTACCATGATGATTTTGTTTTGTTTGATTATGATAAGATTAATTGATTTTTGGGACTGTGATGATATCTTACGATAATATAACCATTTATAGGAATGGCCTTGTAGAAACCGAAGGAAAAAAATTCCCGATAGATTATTTTAGAGTTAGGGATGGAGTTGTAGATAACATTGATTATATTGTTAGTGGTATAGATAAGAATACAGACTCATCATGTTATCATATAGAGGGAGATTCCTTTTATGGTGGTTTTTTATTTGCTCATTATGGGCCAGGGAAAATTCATGAACATGCCCATGTTTAAAGGGTTTGCGCTTTGGTGTGGTCTCAATTTTCGAAGTTCGCTA
>NZ_JAWOWL010000063.1:0-7866 GCF_033340395.1 Vibrio sp. 1159
CCCCCCCGTTAACTGTCACGCCCCCAAACCTGCAAACCCAGCAGGGGCGGGGGCTGGCGGGGTGCTGAAAAAATCCATCCATGATTATCTAAGAATAATCCACTAGGCGCGGTTAACAGCGCCCTAGTGGGGCGCTGTTTGCCCTTGCCCAAAATGCCCGGCCAGAGGCCGGATAACTGATCTATCCGCTGCGCTAGGCTACACACCGCCCCCACCGCTCCGCGGTAGGGAAAAGGCGGGCCAAGGCCCGCAAACCCAAACCCCATGCACAGACGCCACAGGAAGCCGCAGACGCCTTTAGCCGCTTTAGCGGCCTTTACCCCTGCCCGCAGGGCGGGGGCGCGTGTGAAGCCCCGCAGGGGCCATGCTGGCCACCTTGCGCTTGGCTATCTCCGCCTTGATGGTCGCGCCCGCCTCTCGCATCTCTTGCTGCAGGGCTTCGATCTCGGCAGGTGTCAGCCGGTAGAAGCTCACCCTTGCCCCTCTTGCGGCTCCGGCTGGCCATGCTCCTGTGGCTGCTATTCCTGCTTGGGTGGCAGTCCGAACAGCGCCCGGTCATGGTCGCGCTCTAGGTAGCTGTCCAGCCCATCGAGCAAGCGCTGTTCTGGCCACTCGCCGCTTTCGACTTTGCCGAGTATCCACGCGCCTACCAGCACCTTGCGCCGGGTGTCCTCCTTGCGCTTTTGCTGCTGCTCCCGTGCCCTGACCCGCTGGATCTTGGCGTTGATCCGTGCCCGTTGCTCTTCCAGCTTGGCGAGCCGTTCCGCTGCTTTTGCCATGTTGACATTCCCCTTGGTTATGTGCTTGCCATCATGCTATCATCGGAGCACAGACACCGCAAACCCCGACCGTCATTCTAACGGGAGGGCGCACTTACCGGTTTCTCTTCGAGAAACTGCCCTGCGGGCACCCCTTTGGGGCTGTGCGCTCTCCGAGGGCCATTGCATGGAGCTAAACCCCTATGGCCATCTATCACCTTACGGCCAAGACCGGCAGCCGGAACGGCGGCCAGTCGGCCAAGGC
This sequence comes from Vibrio sp. 1159, assembly GCF_033340395.1. Lineage (NCBI taxonomy): Bacteria > Pseudomonadati > Pseudomonadota > Gammaproteobacteria > Vibrionales > Vibrionaceae > Vibrio > Vibrio sp. 1159. The sequence continues at coordinate 1,024 of NZ_JAWOWL010000063.1, forward strand.
GAAAGCCGATTACATCCAGCGGGAGGGCCGTTACTCCCGCGACCGTGACGAGGTGCTGCACACTCAGTCCGGCCACCTGCCCGAGTGGGCCGAGCGCCCCGCCGACTACTGGGATGCTGCCGACCTGTATGAACGCGCCAATGGGCGGCTGTTCAAAGAGGTTGAGTTTGCCCTGCCGGTCGAACTGACCCTAGATCAGCAGCGGGAGCTGGTGGACGAATTCGCCCGGCATCTGACCGAGGGCGAGCGCCTGCCGTATACGCTGGCCATTCATGCCGGTAAAGGTGAGAACCCCCATTGCCACTTGATGATCTCTGAGCGGAAGAACGACGGTATCGAGCGCCCGGCTGACCAGTGGTTCAAGCGGTACAACGCCAAACAGCCAGAGCGGGGCGGGGCGCAGAAGTCCGAGAGCCTGAAGCCCAAGGCATGGCTTGAGCAGACCCGCGAGGCATGGGCCGACCATGCCAACCGGGCATTAGAGCGGGCTGGTCACGACGCCCGCATTGACCATAGAACACTTGAGGCGCAGGGCATCGAGCGCCTGCCGGGCATCCATCTTGGCCCCAACGTGGTGGAGATGGAGGGCCGGGGCATCCGCACCGAGCGGGCCGACACCGCCCTAGCCATCGACACGGCCAACGGCCAGATCATCGACTTACAAGAATACCGGGAGGTTATCGAGCATGAGCGCGATAGACAGAGTGAAGAAGTCCAGAGGCATCAACGAGTTAGCGGAGCAGATCGAACCGCTGGCCCAGAGCATGGCGACACTGGCCGACGAGGCCCGGCAGGTCATGAGCCAGACTCAGCAGGCCAGCGAGGCGCAGGCAGCGGAGTGGCTGAAAGCCCAACGCCAGACAGGGGCGGCATGGGTGGAGCTGGCCAAGGAGTTGCGGGAGGTAGCCGCCGAGGTGAGCAGCGCCGCGCAGAGCGCCCGGAGCGCCGCCCGTGGCTGGACATGGAAGTTGTGGGCCGGGGTCTTGATCGCTTCCGTGACGCCTATTCTGGCGCTGCTGATCGCATCATGGCTTTGGCTGGAGCCGCAAATCATCGAACAACAGGGGGGTATATGGCTGGTTTTCAAGCTCAAGTAAAGGGTGACCGCACCGCGCAAGCCATCGCCCGGCAGCTCAAGGCCATGGGCTGCGACCGGTACGACATCGGCATACGGGATGCCGCCAGCGGCAAGATGATGAACCGGGAATGGTCAGCCGCCGAAGTGCTCCAGAACACGCCATGGCTCAAGCGGATGAATGCCCAGGGCAATGACGTGTATATCAGGCCCGCCGAGCAGGAGCGGCATGGTTTGGTGCTGGTGGACGATCTCAGTGAGTTCGACTTGGATGACATGAAAGCCGAGGGCCGGGAGCCGGCGCTGATCGTGGAGACCAGCCCCAAGAACTATCAGGCATGGGTAAAAGTGGCTCAGGACGCCCCAGCAGGTCACAGGGGCGTAATCGCCCGGAAGCTGGCCCGCGAGTACGACGCCGACCCGGCCAGCGCCGACAGCCGCCACTATGGTCGCTTGGCGGGCTTCACCAACCGCAAGGACAAGCACACCACCCGCACCGGTTATCAGCCGTGGGTGCTGCTGCGTGAATCCAAGGGCAAGACCGCCACCGCAGGGCCGGAGCTGATGCAGCAGGCCGGGCAGGTGCTGGACAGCATTAAGCGCCAACAGGAACGGACGGCACGACTGGCCGAGATCACCGCCCCGCGGAGTGTGCGCCGGTATCGCCGCAGCGCCGTGGACGACTACCGCAGCGAAATGGCCGGGTTGGTCAAACGCTTCGGTGACGACCTCAGCAAGTGCGACTTCATTGCGGCTATGAAGCTGGCCAGCAAGGGCCGGGAGCCGGACGAGATCGCCAAGGCCATGGCCGAGGCCAGCCCCGCGATCATGGAGCGCAAGGCAGGCCATGAGGCCGATTACATCAAGCGCACGGTACAGAAAGTGATGGAGCTGCCGCAGGTGCAGGAGGCCCGCGCCGAGCTGGCGAAGCAGACCCAGAAGCAGCGCAGTCGGGGGCCAGATTTAAGTATGTAATGCTTGCGTTAGCGCTAACTGGTGGTATACTGTTAGCTCTAATGGAGGGTTTGAGATGAAAGACCAACACGACAAGCGTACCGGCAACCTGCTGGCCACCCCTAACGCTATACGACAGGCCCGCTTTGCCGAACAGCAGCGAGCCATGGGCCGCAAGGCCGCGAGCACCCCCCCCATAACTCTTCGCCTCATGACCGAGCGCGACCTGCCGATGCTCCATGATTGGCTCAACCGGCCGCACATCGTTGAGTGGTGGGGTGGTGACGAAGAGCGACCGACTCTTGATGAAGTGCTGGAACACTACCTGCCCAGAGCGATGGCGGAAGAGTCCGTAACACCGTACATCGCAATGCTGGGCGAGGAACCGATCGGCTATGCTCAGTCGTACGTCGCGCTCGGAAGCGGTGATGGCTGGTGGGAAGATGAAACTGATCCAGGAGTGCGAGGAATAGACCAGTCTCTGGCTGACCCGACACAGTTGAACAAAGGCCTAGGAACAAGGCTTGTCCGCGCTCTCGTTGAACTACTGTTCTCGGACCCCACCGTGACGAAGATTCAGACCGACCCGACTCCGAACAACCATCGAGCCATACGCTGCTATGAGAAGGCAGGATTCGTGCGGGAGAAGATCATCACCACGCCTGACGGGCCGGCGGTTTACATGGTTCAAACACGACAAGCCTTCGAGAGAAAGCGCGGTGTTGCCTAACAACTCATTCAAGCCGACGCCGCTTCGCGGCGCGGCTTAATTCAGGTGTTAGCGGTAATTTAACCAGATAGGAGTACAGACATATGAAAATCGTAAAAAGGATATTATTAGTATTGTTAAGTTTATTTTTTACAATTGCGTATTCAAATGCTCAAACTGACAACTTAACTTTGAAAATTGAGAATGTTTTAAAGGCAAAAAATGCCAGAATAGGAGTAGCAATATTCAACAGCAATGAGAAGGATACTTTGAAGATTAATAACGACTTCCATTTCCCGATGCAAAGCGTTATGAAATTTCCGATTGCTTTAGCCGTTTTGTCTGAGATAGATAAAGGGAATCTTTCTTTTGAACAAAAAATAGAGATTACCCCTCAAGACCTTTTGCCTAAAATGTGGAGTCCGATTAAAGAGGAATTCCCTAATGGAACAACTTTGACGATTGAACAAATACTAAATTATACAGTATCAGAGAGCGACAATATTGGTTGTGATATTTTGCTAAAATTAATCGGAGGAACTGATTCTGTTCAAAAATTCTTGAATGCTAATCATTTCACTGATATTTCAATCAAAGCAAACGAAGAACAAATGCACAAGGATTGGAATACCCAATATCAAAATTGGGCAACCCCAACAGCGATGAACAAACTGTTAATAGATACTTATAATAATAAGAACCAATTACTTTCTAAAAAAAGTTATGATTTTATTTGGAAAATTATGAGAGAAACAACAACAGGAAGTAACCGATTAAAAGGACAATTACCAAAGAATACAATTGTTGCTCATAAAACAGGGACTTCCGGAATAAATAATGGAATTGCAGCAGCCACTAATGATGTTGGGGTAATTACTTTACCGAATGGACAATTAATTTTTATAAGCGTATTTGTTGCAGAGTCCAAAGAAACTTCGGAAATTAATGAAAAGATTATTTCAGACATTGCAAAAATAACGTGGGATTACTATTTGAATAAATAAAAAACTACCGCTAACACTGGCTCATAGGCAATGGCGGGTTGAAGTGCAATTTGCAAAGTCGGTAGCCCGCCCGAGCGTTTTCTCGGTTTGACAGGAAAGGCTCACGCAAACCGCCACTGCCCATAGCCCAAACCGTTAGGCCGCATGGACACAACGCAGGTCACATTGATACACAAAATTCTAGCTGCGGCAGATGAGCGAAATCTGCCGCTCTGGATCGGTGGGGGCTGGGCGATCGATGCACGGCTAGGGCGTGTAACACGCAAGCACGATGATATTGATCTGACGTTTCCCGGCGAGAGGCGCGGCGAGCTCGAGGCAATAGTTGAAATGCTCGGCGGGCGCGTCATGGAGGAGTTGGACTATGGATTCTTAGCGGAGATCGGGGATGAGTTACTTGACTGCGAACCTGCTTGGTGGGCAGACGAAGCGTATGAAATCGCGGAGGCTCCGCAGGGCTCGTGCCCAGAGGCGGCTGAGGGCGTCATCGCCGGGCGGCCAGTCCGTTGTAACAGCTGGGAGGCGATCATCTGGGATTACTTTTACTATGCCGATGAAGTACCACCAGTGGACTGGCCTACAAAGCACATAGAGTCCTACAGGCTCGCATGCACCTCACTCGGGGCGGAAAAGGTTGAGGTCTTGCGTGCCGCTTTCAGGTCGCGATATGCGGCCTAACAATTCGTCCAAGCCGACGCCGCTTCGCGGCGCGGCTTAACTCAGGTGTTACCGCAGCGAAATGGCCGGGCTGGTCAAGCGGTACGGTGACGACCTCAGCAAGTGCGACTTTATCGCGGCCATGAAGCTGGCCAGCAAGGGCCGGGAGCCGGACGAGATCGGCAAGGCCATGGCCGAGGCCAGCCCCGCCATCATGGAGCGCAAGACGGGCCATGAGGCCGATTACATCAAGCGTACGGTGCAGAAGGTGATGGAGCTGCCGCAGGTGCAGGAGGCCCGCGCCGAGCTGGCGAAGCAGGCCGAGAAACAGCAGTACCGAGGGCCGACATTAGGATAAAACACTTGCATTAGAGCTAATGCCTGTTATGGTGTTAGCTCTAATGCGGAGGAAATATGAAAGACCAACACGACAAGCGTACCGGCAACCTGCTGGCCACCCCCAACGCTATACGACAGGCCCGCTTTGCCGAGCAGCAGCGAGCCATGGGCCGCAAGGCCCGGAAGATATGGGCCACAGACGCAGAGGCCGAGGCGCTGCGGCTGTATCTGGAAGAACTCAGGGCGGCGCAGGGCGGGGGTAGTGACCCCGCCAGCGCCTAACCACCAACCGCCTACACAGGAGGCAAATCAATGGCTACCCATAAGCCTATCGACATTCTGGCGAGCTTCACAGAGCTACCGCCACCGATTGACTACGTACTGCCCAACATGGTGGCCGGCACCGTGGGGGCGCTGGTGTCCCCCGGTGGGGCCGGCAAGTCCATGCTGGCCCTGCAACTGGCCGCACAGATCGCAGGCGGCCCCGACCTGCTGGACGTGGGCGAGTTGCGCACCGGCCCGGTGATCTACCTGCCCGCCGAAGACCCGCCCACCGCCATACATCACCGCCTGCACGCATTGGGGGAACGCCTGACCGACGAGCAACGGCAAGCCGTGGCTGACGGTCTGCTAATCCAGCCGCTGATCGGCAGCCTACCCAACATCATGGCCCCGGAGTGGTTCGACGGCCTCAAGCGAGCCGCTGAGGGACGCCGCTTGATGGTGCTGGATACCTTGCGCCGGTTCCACATCGAGGAAGAGAACGCCAGCGGCCCCATGGCGCAAGTGATTGGCCGCATGGAGGCCATCGCCGCCGATACCGGGTGCTCTATCGTGTTCCTGCACCATGCCAGCAAGGGCGCGGCCATGATGGGCGCAGGCGACCAGCAGCAGGCCAGCCGGGGATCGTCCGTGCTGGTGGATAACATCCGCTGGCAATCGTACCTGTCCGGCATGACCACCGGTGAGGCCGAGGAATGGGGCGTAGACGACACGCAGCGGCCCTATTTCGTCCGCTTTGGAGTCAGCAAGGCCAACTATGGGGCACCGTTCAAAGACCGCTGGTTCAGGCGGCATGACGGCGGGGTACTCAAGCCCGCCGTGCTGGAAAAGCAGCACAAGAGCAAGGGGGTGCCTCGTGGCAAAGCCTAAGAACAAACACAGCCTCAGCCACGTCCGGCACGACCCGGCGCACTGTCTGGCCCCCGGCCTGTTCCGTGCCCTCAAGCGGGGCGAGCGCAAGCGCGGCAAGCTGGACGTGACGTATGACTACGGCGACGGCAAGCGGATCGAGTTCAGCGGCCCGGAGCCGCTGGGCGCTGATGATTTGCGCATCCTGCAGGGGCTGGTGGCCATGGCCGGGCCTAGTGGTCTGGTGCTAGAGCCAGAACCGGAGACCCCCGGCGGGCAGCAGCTCCGGCTGTTCCTGGAACCCAAATGGGAAGCCGTTACCGCTGACGCCATGGTGGTCAAGGGTAGCTATCGGGCGCTGGCTCGTGAAATAGGCTATGCCAATATCGAGGACTCAAAGCCCATCAGGGACTGCATTGAACGGCTTTGGAAGGTGTCCATCATCGCCCAGAATGGCCGCAAGCGGCAGGGCTTCCGGCTGCTTGCCGAGTACGCCAGCGACGAGGCAGACGGGCGCCTGTATGTGGCCCTGAACCCCTTGATCGCGCAGGCCGTCATGGGTGGCGGCCAGCATGTGCGCATCAGCATGGACGAGGTGCGGGCGCTGGACAGCGAAACCGCCCGCCTGCTGCACCAGCGGCTGTGTGGCTGGATCGACCCCGGCAAGACCGGCAAGGCGGCCATAGATACCCTGTGCGGCTACGTCTGGCCGTCAGAGGCCAGTGGGGCCGCCATGCGCAAGAGACGCCAGCGGGTGCGCGAGGCGCTGCCGGAGCTGATCGCGCTGGGCTGGACGGTGAACGAGTATGCGGCGGGTAAGTACGACATCGCACGGCCCAAGGCGGCAGGCTGACCCCTGCAATAACTGTCACGCCCCCCCCCGTTAACTGTCACGAACCCCCCCGTTAACTGTCACGCCCCCAAACCTGCAAACCCAGCAGGGGCGGGGGCTGGCGGGGTGCTGAAAAAATCCA
>NZ_JAWOWL010000064.1:0-6399 GCF_033340395.1 Vibrio sp. 1159
TGTTTTACCGTGGTCAACGTGGCCGATAGTACCAACGTTAACGTGCGGTTTCGTACGTTCAAATTTTTCTTTAGACATGAGTGGTCCCTCTAGGTACGGATTTAGGTGGCCCAAATTGACCACGCAACCAAAAAAAGATAATTGGTAAATCTAATATCAAAAGGAAATAAACTTGAGAGCTGGTGCTGATAGGCAGACTCGAACTGCCGACCTCATCCTTACCAAGGATGCGCTCTACCACCTGAGCTATATCAGCACTCAAATTAGAGTGGAGCGGGCAGCGGGAATCGAACCCGCATCATCAGCTTGGAAGGCTGAGGTAATAGCCATTATACGATGCCCGCAACACGTAACTCTGAGAGCTATTTCCTAAAGAATATGGTGGAGGGGGACGGATTCGAACCATCGAAGGCAGTGCCGGCAGATTTACAGTCTGCTCCCTTTGGCCACTCGGGAACCCCTCCAAATTTTCAAGCCATTCAGACTACTAAAGGAAAGAATGGTGCCGACTACCGGAATCGAACTGGTGACCTACTGATTACAAGTCAGTTGCTCTACCTACTGAGCTAAGTCGGCATAAGTGGTGCGCATTCTATTGAATGATTTTCTAGGTTGCAATAGTAATTTGAAAAAAAATCATAAATTTCGATTTTTTAGATTCGTTTGCTGCAAATTCGTACAAACTTAGCTTTTTTAAAGTAAACTTCGACCTTTGTCGTTTGCTTTGAAGTTCGCTTGATGTATGTTCTTGCTTCTATTAAACCAAGGATAAAAGAGACCCATGAGTCCATTTTTGTCATTTGACCGTGCAAATTGGGCCGAGTTAAGAAACTCTGTACCGATGACACTTTCTGAAGACGACTTGACTGCGCTTCAGGGCATTAATGAAAACCTAACCATGGAGGAAGCGGTAGAGATCTACCTTCCTTTGTCTCGTCTTTTGAATCTGTATGTCCAGGCTCGTCAAAGCCGCAATTCCGTATTACAACAATTCTTAAATACAGAGGAACATGCTCCCCCTTTCGTAATTGGTATCGCTGGCAGTGTTGCTGTAGGCAAAAGTACGACTGCTCGTATTCTAACGGCATTGCTTTCTCGTTGGGAGAATCATCCCAAAGTGTCCTTGGTTACAACAGATGGCTTCCTATATCCGAAAAAAGTACTAGAAGAACGCGGTATCATGCATCGTAAAGGCTTCCCAGAATCCTATGATATCAAGCGCTTAGTCGAGTTCATGTCTGACGTAAAGGCAGGAAAACCCGATCTTGAAGTACCCATCTACTCTCACATCACGTATGACATTACTGATGAACTAAGAAAAGTGGATAGACCGGATGTTCTTATTATTGAAGGTTTAAACGTTCTGCAAAGTGGAATGGACTATCCACATGACCCGCATCGTGTCTTCGTCTCTGACTTTTTAGATTTTTCAATTTATGTCGATGCAGAAACAGAGACCATTGAACATTGGTATGTAGAACGCTTTTTAAAGTTTCGCCAAGGGGCCTTTACGAAACCAGGCTCTTATTTTAGCCACTACACACAACTCTCTGTCGATGACGCAAAGAAAAAAGCGAAGCAAATTTGGCATGATATTAATGGGCTCAATTTAGAATTGAATATTCTTCCAACTCGAGAGAGAGCCCACTTGATTCTACACAAAGGCGTTAACCACTTAGTTGATAAAGTCTCGTTGCGAAAGTAATCGAAGATTAGTCACTTTTACGCAACGAGATTTCACCACCAATATAAGTCTCTAGTCCTTGGGAGGTTTCGATTAATATTCCACCTTGATGATCGATGCCTCGAACGACGCCATGTACCTCTCTAGGCCCAATAAGCAGTTTGACCTGACGATTAAGGAAATTGTCTAACCGATTCCAACGTTCGATAAAGCCAGTAAGCCCTTTCATTTCATATTCGACAAGTGCAGAATTCCAATGCTTGATAAGAGTCATTGCTAGAACATTTCTATCGATCTTGAGACTCTGATTTACTTGGTTCAACGTGGTCCATGGCTGGTCAATCTCAGGCTGGTCGTCAGGCATTCCAATATTCAGGCCCATCCCAATCACTAGATGAGCAGCCCCACCGGCCTGACCCGACATTTCAACCAAGATTCCGGCCAGTTTTTTATCTTGATAATACAAGTCATTCGGCCACTTGAGTTTAACACCTTGCATGCCTACTTCTTCCAGAGCTTCCACTGCGGCAATCCCAATCACCAAGCTCAAGCCCATTGCCGCAGCCATTCCTGCATCCAGTCGCCAATACATAGAGAGATATAAGTTAGAGCCAAATGGTGAGACCCATTGTCTACCGCGGCGACCACGCCCTTGTGCTTGATATTCAGCAATACAAACACGGCCCTTTTCCGAATCCGCGACCCTGTCGAGCAAATATTGATTCGTTGAGTCAATCACAGGGACGAGTTCAACAAGTGACTCCGAGCTAGTGGTAAAGAGAGTCTCGTCTAACAGCTGCAATGGTGAGGCTAATTGGTAACCGCGCCCTTGCACTCGATAAATATCAATACCCCATTCACTAAGACCTTTAATGTGCTTAGCGATTGCCGCTCTGGAAACATTAAGATCGTCGCCCAAAGCTTCTCCTGAATGAAACTCTCCATCACTTAATAACTTTAAAATATGAAGTTTCGTAGAGTGATCTTTTCTCATCTAGATGCCTCGATCTGAGTCAAATTGGTCTCCCCGGTACGATTGAGAAAGCGTACTTCATGCTCAAGTATGATTTGGTATTTGTCCCATACTGTCTGCTTCACTAAAGAAGCAAGCGCGACAATGTCATCAGCACTACAATTATCTATGTTGGTCAAAACCAAAGCTTGCATAGGGTTGACCTGCGCACCATGTACAGACTTCCCCTTTAATCCACACTGATCAATAAGCCAACCAGCAGCAATTTTCATTCCTCCAGAAGCTGGGTAGGCTACTACGTTAGGGTATTTTTTTGTGAGTCGATCATAGTGATCTTGCGTGATCACTGGGTTTTTAAAGAAACTACCTGCGTTACCTATCTTGGTTGGATCTGGCAGTTTTGCCTTTCGCACTTGGCATACTCGTTCGAAGATAGAAGCAGGGCTGAGTTGTTCTTCTGGGATACTTTGTAAAGGACCGTACTGGTTAATCGGCTGCCATTGCTTCGCCAACTTAAGCCCTAATGCGGTGATAAAGCACTTTCCGTGCAACGCATGTTTAAATATGGAATCCCTATAGGCAAACTCACAGTCTTGGGCGTGCATTCTTTTGTTTTCAAACGTAGTTAGATCAAGAACATCTACATAATCACAGATGTCTTTTAGCTCTAGGCCATACGCACCAATGTTCTGAATAGGAGCCGAGCCAGCACAACCTGGAATCAAAGCTAAGTTCTCGATCCCACCGATCCCCTGATTCACACACCAGGAAACTAATTCAGGCCAATCTTCACCACCGGCAATATGTAATAGGTAGTGCTCATCCGTTTCCGTGACTTCTTTACCCATGATTCGATTAACAATCACTAATCCCTCAAAATGTTCTGTAAAAAGAACATTACTTCCTTTACCTAAAAAAAGTTTCGGTAAATGGGTGAATCTTGGGTTTTGAAATAGCTCAATAACATCTTCGAGCGACTCAACGATAGCTAAATAGGAACACGATTGTTCAATTCCAAAAGTATGGTAAGCCTTTAGGCTCGCATTTGTTTTAATTTGCATAGTAGGTTTGCAACACCAGATAAGATTCTCTTAAACTGTCGACATTCTACATTAGTTATCTTTTAACCGCAGTGACAATACCAGACTCATTAATCATAGAAGTGTTAAATCCCATCAAGCTCCCCCTCATTAAGAAACTATACAAAGCGTATTACCCTGCGGGTCGAGCCAAAAAAGATGAATTGATCATTACAGCAAGCCATAAAGGTGAAATCATTGCGTTACTACGTTTAAAAAGTGTAGATAAAGTTCGTCTATTGACAGGAATGTTGGTCATTCCGAAAGTTAGGGGAACAGGGATTGGAAAAAAACTACTAACTCATTGTAAAAACAATGTTTTCACTGATGGCGATTATTGCTTCGCGTTTACACATCTCGAATCCTATTATTCCAAGCATGGATTCACAACAATTGATTGCTCTGAGCTACCACACCCGCTAAAAATGGCATTTCAACGTTATGTAGATAGCGGTAAAGATCTCATTCCAATGCAATTCATCTCTTCAACGACATCAAAACGCGTGCTTTTGTAGCCAGGTAAATCATATCTTTGATAAAATGGCAGGTTCGCAATATTGCACTAAACTAAGGTACTCATACCGATATGATAGTAAGTAGGAATCCATTCGAACAGTTGCCAAGTCTCGCTGTCAATCCGGAAGACTTTGATGTTCTGTATTCAGCAGAATCATTCAGAACCCGTCTTTTAGATGCTATCAGCAAAGCAACGTCGCGAATTTACCTAGTCGCTCTATATCTGGAAGATGATGAAGCTGGACGTGAAATTCTCACTGCGCTTTATGAAGCGAAACAGCGCAATCCTGGGTTGGACATCAATATCTGTGTCGACTGGCATCGAGCGCAGCGTGGCCTGATTGGTGCGGAGACATCTGAGGGTAATTCAGCGCTTTACAAAGCATATGCCAGTAAGTACCAACACCCAATCCCTGTCTATGGCATACCAGTGCGTGGCAGAGAAGTTTTTGGGGTACTGCATTTAAAAGGCTTCATTGTCGATGATACTGTTATCTACAGTGGGGCGAGCTTAAATAACGTTTATCTCCATTATCATGAACGTTATCGATTTGATCGTTACCATGTGATTCGACATGAATCTTTAGCGAATTCAATGGTGCAATTCATTCAGGAAGAAATGATTGCTCACCCTGCCGTTAATGATCTTGCAGGAAAAGATAAGCCAGAAACCAAAGAAATAAAGTCGGCGATTCGCCAACTGAGGGCTTCTCTTGCTCAAGCCAACTATAAGTTTGAAGACCAAGCTGCAACAGAAGAAAGTGTAAAAGTCACTCCGTTAGTTGGGCTAGGCAAACGCCGTAATCTGCTCAATCAACAGATTGTAAAGTTATTGGCAGCAGCCCAAGACGAAATTTTCATTTGTACGCCTTACTTTAACTTCCCTAAAGCACTTCATCGTGAAGTGAAACGAGCCATGAAGCGTGGTGTGAAAGTAACTATTGTTGTGGGTGATAAAACCGCCAATGACTTTTACATTGCACCTGAGGAAGACTTTAAAACCATTGGCGGACTTCCATATCTTTACGAAGTGAATTTGCGTCGCTTTGCGAAAACCAATGAAGCGAATATCGCCGCACGTAAATTGTCAATTCACCTATGGAAGCATGACAATAACAGCTTCCACCTTAAGGGTATTTGGGTTGATAAACGCTATATGCTACTTACTGGGAATAACCTAAATCCACGTGCTTGGTCACTCGACCTAGAAAATGGGCTACTCATACAAGACAATTATGCGAAGCTCACTGAGAAGTTTGAAGACGAAGTTTCGCGTATTCTTGAGCATACTCACCTTATCTGTACCTATAAGCAATTAGAGAAAGTAGAAGACTATCCTATAGGGGTACAGCGACTGGTCAGAAAAATTACCCGCCTAAAGGCAGATGGTGTTTTAAAACGTATTCTTTAGACATCATTTCTCGCTCTAAAGTACGTCGAGATTTTTATACTAAGCCAACCGCTTTAGCAGTTGGCTTTTTCATATAATCCATTTGGGATACTTAACTATTTTCTAGTACCGCTAGTGAGCACATAACCACTTAGATCTAGAGCGACTCTCTTAATGGGTTTGAGCTTTGACGTTTGTGAGTTATTCCGCATAGCTTACAGCCTCGAGCTAAGCTCCCCCTCTCTGTTCTGGCGCTTCTTACCCCTTGGCGATATATTTTTTCTGAGACTCATCAAATGTTCAGCGTCGAAAATCATCACCTCGCTAATGAAGAGCTCCTTCAATCTTTCACCTTCCAATTCTTTTCAAGTCGTTTGATTTTTGAGCCAGGAGAGATTGGGGGTATATATGACGCTTTTCTGGATTATGCGCACAGTTCGTTTTTTCTTTCTCATCAAGATTCAAGCCGTTGAACGCCTTTGAATACCATAGATTACTTAGGTTTGTTTGTAGGTCATATTGTCTTTCCACAGCATCAACGGCCTATATTAATTAAAGCCTAGTGTGTAATCACGCAGAGTTCGCTTAGTAGGGATTATGGGGAGTAGTCTAGTTAGGTGTAAACACACTTCAGGGAAACGCCGCAGTAGAAACGAAAAAAGCCTCAGTCTTTCGACTGAGGCTTAATATAAGTGGCGGAGTGGACGGGACTCGAACCCGCGACCCCCGGCGTGACAGGCCGGTATTCTAACCAACT
>NZ_JAWOWL010000065.1:0-5889 GCF_033340395.1 Vibrio sp. 1159
CGAACAGAAGAAAATTGCGGGTTTCATAAAGAGAAAAACTCAGGGTGGTCAATGATGAAATCCATAATTAATCAACTAAATAATTATACATCCAACCTGACTGTCGAGGACATTTGTCTATTGTCTGATTATGACTATGTGGATTTTTTGCAGCAGTACAGAAAGTTAGTGTATATCACTGCCATGAGGCAGTATTGGCTTACTACAGCTAAACGAAAACGCAGCTACAGTAACATCAAGCAGTTTAAAAAGTACCATCATGCACAACAGCTTTTTTATCAACAAGTAACAGAAGAGTTTCACGTTAAAACAGGCATTAACCCAAGTAAAGCATACGGTATTACTGAGCTGTATGAAGCAATGTTTGAAAGACATTCACGCCTCCACATAGCGACAACCGTTTACGCTAATGACTTATTCACTGCTATTCAGTATGCCCGTTGCAACAAAGATCTATGGCAGAGGTTCAAGCAAGAGCTGGCTGCTATCGGTATCGACTTTAAAGACGTATCACAACTACTCATTGCGCTGCACTATGCTGATGAAACGTCCTATCAAGAAGCGAATGACAGAATGGCAAATGGATTTCGTAGGTTTTATCAGTATCAAGTAGATCGAGACTTTGAAGCACTGGTAATGGAAGCCATGAGTTTTGGGCAAATATTCCAGCATTGCACACCGTGCTTTAAAATCTACAACTTGCGTCTCACCTTTCCTGAGATTTACGTCATTAAAGCATGTTTATCGCAGGCCATAGCCACACAGAACGGTTAACGAAGCCTCAATCGAGGCTTTGTTTTACTTTGCTTAGATTGTTCGAAGAAGAACAGTTTATCAATGGTTTTCTCACACTCAACATAAAGCTGTGCCACCGATGGATTCGCCAGAATCAACTCTAATTTTTCATTACAATCAGTAGCACCAAAACCATACCAGAAAGAATAAGGTTCATTCTGGCATTGAAATTGGCAAGTCAGAAAAGATTGTTTAACCGCTTGCACTGCTTCACCTACTTTATCCCTTTTCGACTCTTGAACCGCTTCAACCAGAACCAGATTCAAGCGCTCAAACATCGACGAGACAAATGGTTCATTTAAATCAAGATAGGCATTTTCAAATGCGGAATAGTCGTCTTGTGCTGACGGTATTGTTTCAAAATCACTATAAAATAAATGACCAAAGAAACTCAGCGTTAATAGTTCTTTTTTAGTCATAGCGTAGTCCCTTTGAACGCTTCACCTTACGTTTTTCAGCCCTTTGCTCATCATCAAGCCCTTCTTGAACTTCTCGTTTTAAATCTGCGATTACTTGAGCTTCGTAATCTGGTACTTCTGGTTCATCGTTTAGAACTGGTACGTTCAATTTCAGCTCAACCCCCTCAAACGGGTTATCTTGCGCTTGAACCAATGCCTTCTCAGGAAAACAAACTTGCTGCACCGTCAGTTTGACACGCTGATTGACCTTTTCACCTACCGTGATCTTTTCCAAATCAAACAACGCATCTTGTTTGATTACTTCCAATGCCAAACGCAGATTTTCAAGGCTCAATTCTTGATACGGGAAAGAGAGAATGTGTTTATCTCTGACGACCAATAGAGCGTTAACCAATTCATCAACACTGGGATTTTTACCTAATAGCACACTATTAGCTGTAACAGGTGAAGCAAGGAGTTTTGGCTTACCGTTGTGGTAATAGACACTCTCACGCAATGTTGTATCATTATGTAGTTCAAGGTGGTCAGTTAACCACTCTTTTTGCTGCTTTAACTCATTATATTCCTTGATCATCGTTCCGTTATCAGCAGTGGAAATGGTAGAGCTACACTGCAACTCACGAAAGGCATCCAGAGAGAGAATTTTATTTGTTCCTTTCGGCTCATCTAACACATCAAAAACCACAACAGGCAGAGCTTCACCATTAAAACTCGCCAGAATCTTGTCTGAAAAATAGAACCCTTCTGGGGCATCAACACTTGAACCAATCACAACTTGGTTTGCTGGGTAATTCTGCTTAATCTCAGCCATTCTCTGTGGGTTTAAAGGCATTGACTGATTAAACGAATCAAACACCCAGTCGGGCAAGTCAAAGCCATTGTCAACCAAATACAAACCAATCTGCTCGTGATCTTGATACTCCATCAGCATAGCTTTAAACAAATCATACTGCTCAAAACTAAAGAGCATTTGAGCTGCAAACGGACTGCGTTCTTCCAGAATTAGCTCTGGTCTTAGCAAGTCTTTCTCATAGAAATACTGTAACAAGCCAGCCACAATATTCTTATCGCCTGTTCTTTCCAACGTCTTGGCAAAAGCAACGTATTGTTCGAATAACTCAGGACGTTGCTCAAGCAACAATTTACTCTTTTGTATCATCAATTGGGCATACGCATTTCTCATCCTATTTCCTCCATTCGTTACTAAATGGCATACCACAAATCGAGCTTTTAACAAGAGTCTGATCATTTTCACAAGTACCAAATAAGCAAAAACCCAATACCTTAAAGAAAATCCAACCGTCAATAATTTCAGTAACTTGGAGATATTAAAAAGCGTGATACGACATAAGTAGGCTCATCAACAAAGGAGTGTATTTATGAGTAAATCCAAATCGAGTGCTACTGGCAGCACTAAGAACAAAAAAAGCCAGCAAGACCAAGTATTAGATCGATTATTCGACTTTTTCTCAAAACCTAAAGGCGAGAAGCCAAGTTCTGACAGTGACGTAGAGGTGAGTTTCTATCGCTCAACGTTAAACGCATTACCAATCAATTTCTTCGGTAATGAATACAACGGAATCAACATCATCATGCTGTTAGAAGCGCAGCATCACAGCGCTACCAAAGTGCCGATTTACAGCACCTTCAAACAAGCCTCTGAACTACTGGAGAAGCACAAAAAGCAACTACCCGAAAAGTCAGATGATTTTGATCCAGACAAGCCATTAAAAGGTATCAAACTGGAAAATATCGTGGTGAAATATCTGGAAAATTACGCTAAAGACGGCGAGAAAATCAGCAAGGCACAGTTCGAAAAACTGACTAAGGGTATGAGCTTCAAGGAAATGAAAGACAAGGGCTTTGAAGCAAGGCGTGGCCTACGTGGTTATCGTGTTTTTCCTATAGAGACAATCAAACATTTATTACCAGAATCATATATCAATGGCCAACCATACTTTGCCAAACAAGAAACGTTAGCCAGTCGAGTCATGAATGAAGACGAGCAAGACTCTGTTTTTGTTCGAAAAGCAGAGCTCATCATTGACGCTATGGGCGTTCCCGTCATTGAGAAAGACGAAGACCGAGCTTATTACAGTGTTAAAGAAGATCACATCGTGATACCACCAAGGGGTAAGTTCAAAAGCGATAAAGCGAGATTTGCCATTATTTTGCATGAACTTAGCCACAGCACTGGCCACCCTTCAAGATTAGACAGAAAGTTAGGCAACCCATTCGGCTCTCAAGGTTATGCAAAAGAAGAATTGATCGCTGAAACAGCCACGTTATTTATGTGCCTTGATCAAGGATTAGAAACATTCAATTCCCATGCTGCTTACCTCGACAGCTGGACTCAGCAGTTTGCTGACCAAAAGAAAGTATTGCTATCTGTCTGCAAAAAAGCGAAGGACGCCCAAAACTACATCGCTGGACAAGTGCAAAGCCACACGCTGAAATTAGAGCAAGAGACACAACGATTAGATTTAACAGATCAATCTCAATTTTTTCTACAATGCTATATTGCTGAAGAAGCAGAGTTTGACGACCAATTTACATCACTAATTGGGAAGTACATCACTGGTTTGCGTGAGGTTGAGAATGGCCTGGAACTTGTTACCGATGAAAACTTACGTTATAAGCTCGACAGCACCGCTTCTAAGCCACTTTCTCGCAAGGTAGATGAATTGATACAGGCAGACAAAAAGAATGTCGAAATGGAGCGTTTAAAGACGGAACAGCCAAAGAGACGATTGACGATATAACAAAAAGACCGCATCAAGCGGTCTTTTATGGACATAAATAACTGATAAGATACATATTAATGCCTCTATCTTTAAACTCTAATTAAGGCCGCAGTCCATTCAATCCATCAGTAAGAATACTATTAGCCAAAGATGAGTAGTTCTTGTTCATGACAAATTGCTCTAAATCTTCATATTCATACAGTTCGATATAAATATAAGTGTCTGGAAGCTGATCTAACGGTCGTAATTTTTCTGCAATATCATCAAACGTCAGTCGACTAAGTTCCAGATCAATAAGATTGTCCAACGGTGCTAAATAATCATCATCACCTGTCTGTAACCAACTTGTATAAGCATCGCTCCACCCAAGTGCATACCTTCTCATTAATGTTTTTAGGTCGAGCTGCATACAAGCAACAACATTCTGAAAATCTGTCAGATCAGCATCAATACAATAGGTTTGACCATCATCAGCTTTAAACGTATAAACCACCTCATTGTACCAATTCTCAACGAGATCGATAACGACAGGACGTAAACCATCTTCCTTATGTATTTCTACATAGACTTTTTGATCGTGCATGACAAAATCATCAGCATAACCATCTACTCTTTCAAAAAGATTGACCATTTTTTCACAGTCAAAGTTAAATGTTGGTAAGTGGCATAAAGTTACTGACAGCTTTTCTACTGAAATAACCTCAACCTCGCCATAATCTTGCAGCGTTTCAGCATCGCCTGATAAGATGTAGATAGGCTGATCCGTTGCATAGTGAATGCATTCATCTGCAATTTGTTCAAACTGTGACTCAACGATATATAGGTTCATTTCGCTCCCTTACAACAAGAGCTGAGAGAAGCCATTACATCACGGTGATAGGTACACAAATCCATGTCATCAACTTCACACCCATCACTGGTGTTTTGCAACTCATGTTCAACCATTTTTATATGTTCGAAAGTTAAAGCGTCATGGAATATCAAACTCTCAATCACCTTCACTCTTGTATATTTTGGTAGCATGGAGAACATCAGCGTTTTGTGCGTGACACTTAAATCGTTAGCGACACGCTCAACCACCCACGTATCACATTGGCTATGCTCTTCGATTTTACTCAAATACTTCTTCTCAATAATCGCTTGAGCTTTTTGCTCAATACTTGTCATTAATTCCATATCATCCTCCTATTGCTGTGGAACATAAACTTGTTTAATTTCATAGACTAACTGCCACGTTGAATAACAGTCATTACACTCAACATCTTGATTCAGATAATCACCATGGCACTCTGTTTCATCAGCACTGTAATCACTTGAACCGCAGCGCCAGCAACTTGGCTCACTTGTTACATCGACTAACTCATCGAAAGGTAATTTGTTGTAATTACACATCTCTCACCCTCCTATTGGTTTGTTTGTTGTTGGGTAACATAGTCATAAGTCGTTTCAAAAAGCGGCAGATACGCTGCTTCTGAGATCACGTTATTTACCTTTGGTTTGATGAACAGCTCACAAAGTCTGATTAACTGAGATCTATTTTTAAAACCTTGACACATCAGGTAAGAGATCAGCTTCAACATAGCGTTTGACGCAATATCTGCATCGATAGTGTTATCAACATTGATTGCGATTGCTTTCTGAGGGAAACCTACATTCACATTGATATTGTTGTCTTCAAACCCATCAGCTCGCTCCCTTGCATATAGAAGGTTTACTCCTTCAAAATCACACTGCTTGAACGTTGCTGAATACATAAACGTTTCAACGAATAACGCATCGGTAAAATCGCAATCTTTGATTTCCGTATACT
The DNA here is from genome assembly GCF_033340395.1 of Vibrio sp. 1159. NCBI lineage: Bacteria > Pseudomonadati > Pseudomonadota > Gammaproteobacteria > Vibrionales > Vibrionaceae > Vibrio > Vibrio sp. 1159. Next base: position 5,769 of record NZ_JAWOWL010000065.1, read on the forward strand.
CAAAACTGGCATTAGACAAATCAGCACCACTAAAATCACAGTTCTTAATCACTGAACCGCAGAAGTTCACGCCACGCAGATCTAAATCAGTTAAATCCAAGCGCTCTAAACGCAAACATTC
>NZ_JAWOWL010000066.1:0-5795 GCF_033340395.1 Vibrio sp. 1159
TTAATATATTTAATAATCTTAATATAATTTCTTTTTTAATATAAAGTCGCTGACCAGCCAGCCGACTCGCCACACTTTAAAAACAGCCCTTTTCATTCTCCTTTTGTCTTGAAGCCCAGTGCAAGCCTTGACCGTTCATCGTCATCCAAACTCTGCGAACAAGTTCGCCATTCTGGTAAAACTAAATAATTGCAAAGAGATACACCACTGCCAAGCCTAACAAACTCAGAACATGCCCCAAAGGGGCGGATTTGCTCTGGAGATTAGAGCGATTGACCAGATTTGAGGAAAATAAGCGTAGTCCACGCCTAAAGAACTACGAAAGTGTCTCTCAACCATCGTTAATTTTGGTTTTTAGCCCGTCTCTCTGGTTTGGTAAGCCAATACACCTTTAAATCGAGATCGTGGCAATACAGGCTAATTTTGAGCGATAGGAATTAAGAAATCGAAAAGTGTCAGTCAATCCAAAGCTTACGCCCACGAATAGCGTTTATCTTTGAGCGATAAGTGCCACGGTTCATCCCCAATAGTCTTGATGCTTTCGCTTGATTACCACGAGTGTGAATAAGCGTCTGTTCTACTACCTCATCACTAACCATTTGCATCACCCAAGACATATCGGGCGTTGCATGTCGATCTTGGCGTGTTGGTTCAAGCTCGGCTTTAACGGACGCAATAATCAATTTCTTATCAAAAATGGTAGGGGTAGACACAATAACTCTCTGGTTGGTAAAAAGGGGCACGGATTATGATAGATCGAACCTCCATTGTCCAACGGTCTGCCTAAGATAAATCAACAAAAAACCACCTGGACTATCCACCTGTTACACTGGTGAGCTGGTAAAACTCCCTACCCCCTAAAAAGGGCGTATCCAAAACCGCTAAAATCACAAAACATTCAAACCAAAAGATCAAAAGCTATTGCAAGACAAGGGTTTATACTCCTATCCACTGCGTGGGCGTATCGTATCAAACCTAATCAACTGTCCCAGTTGACTCCTTACCAGTCGTGAGAGAAGTGCTATTGCAATATCTGAAAAGTGCGATACAACATAGAGATAAGCACAGGAAAAGGAGACGCTATGACGACACAAATCAAACACACAAATACACTGTTAAACCGTTCTATCAGACACTCAAACCCAGAAATTATTCTTCTCTCAATAGCCCCGAAGTGGACAAATAACCCCATCACTTTCACGCCCCACTCAAAAGAATCGTTATCAAAACTGATAACTTTTAAAAACTCGATTGGGGAGAATTAATTAATGAGCAAAAAATTCTTTCATTACTCAACCAATAAGGAGGTCGAACAATATCTATCAGAATTGACGTTGAAATGCGGATTTAGGCACAAAACCCTACTAATCAATGCAATATTCAATGGCGAAGTGTTAACGGTTCAAAGCGGTGATTTAACCCTCCACAACAACCAATCAGCGTTGTTTGCACCGAACGCACAGCAATTGCTGGATTTAGATACACAGTTACGAGTACTCCTGCCTGATACATACCCTGTTGATTTTGACATAAGCCAGTATCAGACAATCGAAGATAAAGTTGCAGCAGCAGAACAGCTCACTGTTAGAAATAAGCAGTTCTTACCAACGTATCTGCACATTCTGCAAGAGCTGCTACTGGTGTTTGATTTTGAGATAGCCCAACCACAGATCCAGCAATTAAGTGAAGATGATGAGTTTGTTAAAGCGCATCAAGAAAAGGTAAAAGCACTGGCTCAATCAAACAGTGCGAAGTCGAAAAGACGCATAAGCGTGAGCAATAAATTCAGATTTGAAAAGACAATGACTCAGTTCAGAACTAAGCCACTTAACAAAGCTCAAGAAGAAGCGCTATCGGTGGTTAATATCGCCAAATTGCAGCTAAAAGACATCGCTCTTTCAACGCCAGTCAAAACAACGCTATTACAAGATTTTGACCGAGCAAAGCAAAGGTTAACCGCAACCCAAACGTCACCCTCTCAACTTGATAAGCTGCTATTTTTATTGAGCAAGGCGAAGTTTCAGCGACTGACTATCACTGAACAAAACAAGAAAATCATTATGACACTGACAAAAGAATTAGCTGAGCTAAACCAGCACATCAAAGCATGTCATCAGGCTCAAAATGAAGCTGGCTTAAAGACAAAACAGAAGGTGATTGAGATCGTTGAATTAGAACAGCTTTTAAGACAAAGCGTTGTAAGAACAAGCTTTGCCATAGATGCGTTCATTTAGGTAATAATTCTTTAGTAGAGAGGCACTATCATTCAAGGTTATTTGTGAGTTGAACTTAATGGTTATGACCGTGATAAATAGAATAATTTGGCATCTTATTTAGACACAAAGACACTTTTTAAAATATAAATTAATGCATAATAAATTGACAGTAAACCAATAATAACAGCAACTTAACCTTGCCCTTTCTTTTTAAAATCACAACTTACAACCATTGTCAATAAAAATATATTGACATTTGCAAATTAATTCGTTATTATCGCCTTCTAAATTCGGAACAGAACAAAGTCAAAAAGGATAACTTTTACATTAACGTTTATAGATGGTCGGTGACATAGATTATATAAAACACAATTTACAAAGTATTTAATTAACCAATAGGAACTTTTGTTCTTTCCCTGCATTACAGGAGAAAGAAATATGCAAAACAAACAGTCAGAACAAACTCTCAAGTCTGTTACTTCTTCAATCAATGAAGAAGTCAAACAACTTAACTACACCTACCGCCCTATGAGCCGTGATCTGTTATTGAAGCAATTCAAGCCTTTTGACTACTCACACCCACTTCATAATGAAGCGTTTTCACAAGTTATTGCCTTATCAAGCCAAAACCAACTTGTCGATTTTACGCTTGGTATCATCAACAAAGCTTATACAGAGCACAGTGCAGCTGATACTTCTTTTTTTAAGCGTTACAAATCCGTTGTTCACGACTACTCAACCACTGAGCACACATACGCTCGAACGATTGTCGAAGGTTGTTCGGTCAAAGCACTTAAGCAATCCAATCCAACACTTTTTACAATGTTGGCACTCATTGTTAATCACTACTCAGCTCAATTCAAAGGTAAGCACAAAACGCTTTTGCTCGAAGCGAACATAATCTGCCTTGCGAATATCCTCGCGACATTCAACACAATAAGTTAAAACTGAAAATAGTTAGTTAACCCAAAATCGAACACATCTCACATGTATGCCTGAAACACGGTAGAGAGAAGTCATATCTAAAAATAACGTAAGGAGAAAATTATGACGAATAAACAATCAAAAACAGTAAACGAACTGTATCAAAGCGAAGAACTGGCACATGACTTTTACATGTCTTTGCACTTCATCGAAATGGTATTAGAGGACAATGTGTATCTACCATCAAAATTAGATCTCACTACATTGATTGCCATTACCGAAACAGTGAAGCATAGACAAAATCTAAGTTTAGATGAGATTTCGCAAATCCTTGCTTTTGCTCACTTCACTTACAACCTTTCAGAAGAGTTTCAAACTCAGATGATGGGACTGGCACTAAAAAAATGTGTCATCGATGTCTGTGCAAATATTTTAGATAAACAAACAGAAGGAGATAAACGATGAGAAAATTATTAAAAACCCTGCAAACCCAAGCCCAAACCTTAAACATCTCGGAGAAAAAGCTTTTCGAAGTATTTGTCGAGATGCAATATCAATACGTTAACGCTGGCGTTGTTTCAAATGATCTTTTTGAATATCAAGACGCCTGTACCAAGCTCACTACGGCTTATCTTAATGTTGTGAAGAAGAAACCGTTTCGTGATGTGCTTGGCGATGTAATGGCTGAAATTAATTTATTGAAAAACAGCGTAAAATCTAAACACTGTCAGCACTTCACACCTCCAGAAGTCGCTGATGCTCTCTCTCAAATGGTTCACGCTACTTCTAACAAACAAAATACTTTTAGTGATATTGCTTGTGGCTCTGGCGCTCTTATCCTCGCCACACTTAAAAATCACTTTATGTCAGGGAGTAACCAAGCTTTTGATATGGTATTGAACGACTTAGATGAGTTCATAGGGAAAGTGGCTGTCATTCAGATTGAATATACCAACCTAATCCATATCCAGAGCCAGTTTGAGATCTCATACATCATCTATAATCATGATGCTTTATTAGAGTATTCCCATTTTGCGACCAACGGTCTTACCACTCAGACCAAAGTTGTAGGTTGTTCTTCACCAACACTAATAACTAACGCTGCTATTCGAAAAGCCAGAGGTTCTGACGAAGCGAGCTTATCAGCAATGCTCCTACGTTCTTTAAATGCAACACAAGCATTGAACAAAGAATTAGTGGCTTAGGGAGGAATAATTATGTTGATAAAAGCAAAGCAAATTCAATCTATAACTAAGCACGACATTGCGCTTCACAGTGCTTTAATCGAAGGTCTTGACTATGTCTTTGAAGAGGTTCTGGACGAGAACGTCAAAGCGATGTGGTATAACTTTCGTGAGCTATTAACCTTTGAATGTGACATACAAACGTATCACTTCGATCTATTTGTCAATAACTTACAGTATTTACATTCAGTTATTGGTAGAGAATGGAGCGAGGACGATGCAGCGAGTTATCAGGCGCTTTTAAGTTTTGCAGTGAAGGAACTTCATCTATACAAGCACTGTATTTCATTCGGTGTAGAACTTGAGGCTGCTCGAACCTTGAATCAATGCGAAGCTCTTGTTAAGGAGGCTAATAATGATTAACAAACATACGGTAAACGCTTTACTCGGTGGCATTAAACACAGAAGAACGCTCTGGAATACGCTGTATTTTAGTCATTCTGACATAACGTATCTCTTTAACTTCAATAACGGTGAACTTCGTACCACTCATAATGAACTTGGATGGTTTAAATCTGTAGATAATGAGTTTATCACTAACAAAATGAGTGATGATTTTCTTAACGGTTGCACTCCTTCAACTTATCTCAACCAATTGTTCGACCTCAATCGTTCAATTGCAAAGCGAGGTAAACTGAAAGGTTTTGCCAAACTCAAAGAAGAGCAAGTCAAACAATTACTGGCTGAAGCAACGACTGATGACGTTGAAACCGAAATCTACAAACACGCTTTTGAGCTTCATCGTTCTATCAAAGAGTTAAACAGGTGCTGGTCGATACAGTCAGACAACAACGAGAGCTATGATGATGCACTTCAAGAAGAGCTTGAAATCCTTGTTGTCGAACTGGCTAAAACCATAGTAATGCCACTGATTGCCTCTAAACTGGATGATAAAGTGTTTGATGATTCTTCGTTCTACAATAAGAAACAGATTATGCTCGAACAAGTTCAAACCATCATCGAGCGTGAGAAGCACTTAATTAATGCTTTACGGTTACGCCAGAATATCGACCGTGATTACAACTACACAAAAAAATGCTTTAGGGAATGCTTAGATCTCTCTCTATGGCACGCTGACGACCTTGATCCAATCCTAAGCAGAAAGAACTGTTGGGATACCTTTTACGCTAACGAGTTTAAATCGATCTACCAAGAGTTAAAGCAGCAACGTCATGTTACATTAGAGGAAGTTCAGATTGGGTGATGGTAATAAGGTTTGTGGGGAGTGAAGTTGGAAAAAGAAGCACTACACAAGGGGAAAGTAGTGCTTCAGGCGATTCCCTTCGCATTGATTACGGCTCGTTGAGGCGAGCTACCTAATAACAACTGTAGTTAGCAATTTCGAGTAGATCAAAAAATTAACCAGATATTAAAAGTACAATAACTCAGGAATCGAGCTTAGCAGCCATCT
>NZ_JAWOWL010000067.1:0-5507 GCF_033340395.1 Vibrio sp. 1159
CGAACAGAAGAAAATTGCGGGTTTCATAAAGAGAAAAACTCAGGGTGGTCAATGATGAAATCCATAATTAATCAACTGAATAATTACACTTCCAACATGACGATTGAGGATATTTGCCTACTATCAAACTATGACTATGAAGCGTTTATGCAGCAATACAAAAAATTAGTCTATATCACTGGCATGAGGCAATACTGGTTGATTACAGCGAAACAACAGCGCAACCACAGCAACATCAAACAGTTTAAGACTTATCACAAAGCACAGCAGCACTTCTATCGACAGTTAACGCAAGAGTTTCACCTTATAACGGGTATTAATCCAAGTCAGTCATACAGTATTACTGAGCTGTATGACGCATTGGTAGAAAAACATTCGCGCTTCCACATAGCGACAACCGTCTATGCGGATAATCTACTCACTGCTATTCAATATGCACGATGTAATACTCAACTATGGCAAAGATTTAAGCAAGAGCTGGCTGCTGTCGGTATCGCTTTTAAAGATGTATCGCAGCTACTTACAGCGTTGCACTATGCTGATGAAACGGATTATCAAGAAGCCACTGACAGAATGGCGAAAGGATTTCGAGATTTTTACCAATATCAGGTAGATCGAGATTTTGAGACTCTGGTGATGGAAGCCATGAGTTTTGGTCAAATATTTCAACACTGCACACCGTGCTTCAAGATCTACAACCTTCGCATCACCTTTCCAGAGATTTACGTTATTAAAGCGTGTCTATCACAAGCGATAGCCAGACAGAACGATTAACCAAGCCTCAAGCGAGGCTTTGTTTGACTTCGCTTTGGTTGCTCAAAGAAGAACAAATCGTCTATTGCCTTTTCGCACACAACATAGAGTTGTGCTACCGACGGATGCGCCAAAATCGACTCTAATTTTTCATTACAATCTGTCACCCCAAAACCATACCAGAAAGTATAAGGCTCATTCTGGCATTGAAACTGACAAGCCATAAACGCTTGTTTAACTGTTTGCAGTGCTCCTTCTACTTTGCCTTCTCTCTGCTCTTGAACCGCTTCAACCAGAACCAGATTCAAGCGATTGAACATCATTGAGACAAACGGCTCATTCAAATCAAGATAGGCATTTTCAAATGCGGAATAGTCGTCTTGTGCTGACGGTATTGTTTCAAAATCACTATCAAACAAATGACCGAAAAAGCTCAGTGTTAATAACTCTTTTTTGGTCATAGTCGCAATCCCTTAGAGCGTTTAACTTTACGCTTCGCGCTCGCTGGCTCTTCAAATAACCCCTCTTGGACTTCCCTTCTTAATTCAGCGATGATCTGTTCTTCATAATCTGGCTCATCACTTGGCACTGGTTGAGCAACGTCTAATTCAACACCTTCAAATGGATTATCTTGTTCTTGTCCCAATACCTTATCAGGGAAGCAAACTTGCTGCACCGCCAGTTTGATACGCTGATCGACCTTTTCACCTACCGTGATCTTTTCCAAATCAAGCAACGCATCTTGTTTGATTACTTCCAAGGCCATACGCAGATTTTCAAGGCTCAATTCTTGATACGGGAAAGAGTGGATGTGTTTGTCTTTCACCACCAAAAAGGAGTTAATTAATTCATCCACACTGGGACTTTTGCCCAATAGCACGCCATTTTCCGTAAGACTTGAAGCAAGAGGTTTAGGCTTACCGTTGTGGTAATAGACACTCTCACGCAATGTTGTATCATTATGTAGTTCAAGGTGGTCAGTTAACCACTCTTTTTGCTGCTTTAACTCATTATATTCCTTGATCATCGTTCCGTTATCAGCAGTGGAAATGGTAGAGCTACACTGCAACTCACGAAGGACATCCAGCGAGAGAATTTCATTTGCACCTTTAGACTCTTCTAACACGTCAAAAGCCACATCAGGCAGTGTTTCACCATTGAAACTCGCCAAAATCTTATTGCCAAAATAGAACCCTTTGGGTACATCAACACTCGAACCAATCACAACTTGGTTTGCTGGGTAGTTCTGCTTAATCTCAGCCATTCTCTGTGGGTTTAACGGCACTGACTGATTAAGCGAATCAAACACCCAATCGGGCAATTCAAAGTCATTGTCAGCCAAATACAAACCAATCTGCTCGTGATCTTGATACTCCATCAGCATCGCTTTAAACAAATCATACTGCTCAAAACTAAAGAGCATTTGAGCTGCAAACGGGCTGCGCTCTTCCAGAATTAGCTCTGGTCTTAACAAGTCCTGCTCATAGAAATACTGCAACAAGCCAGCCACAATATTCTTATCACCAGAACCTTCCAGCTCTTTAGCAAAAGCAACGTATTGCTCAAACAGTTCAGGTCGGCTTTCAAGCAACAATTTGCTCTTTTGAATCATCAATTTGGTATACGCATTTCTCATCCTTTGTCTCCTTTCGTTTACTTAATGGCATACCACAAATCGAACTTTAAACAAGAGCCTGATCATTTTCACAAGCACCAAATAAGCAAAAAACCAATACCTAAAAGAAAAACCAACCGTCAATAATTTCAGTAGCTTGGAGATATTAAAAAGCGTGATACGACATAAGTAGGCTCATCAACAAAGGAGTGTATTTATGAGTAAAAACAGATCGAGTGCCACTGGCAGCACTAAGAACAAAAAAAGCCAGCAAGACCAAGTGTTAGATAGACTGTTCGACTTTTTCTCTAAACCAAAAAGCGAGAAGCCAAGCTCTGACAGTGATGTTGAAGTGAGTTTCTATCGCTCAACGTTAAATGCTTTACCGCTTAATTTTTTCGGTAATGAATACAACGGAATCAACATCATCATGTTGTTAGAAGCGCAGCAAAATAGCGCGACTAAAGTGCCGATCTACAGCACGTTCAAACAAGCGTCTGAAATACTTGAAAAGTATAAAGAGCAACTACCCGAAAAGTCGGATGATTTTGACCCTGACAAGCCGCTCAAAGGCATAAAGCTTGAACATGTCGTGGTGAAATATTTAGAGAACTACGCAAAGGACGGGGAGAAAATCAGCAAGACACAATTCGATAGACTGACCAAAGGCATGAGCTTCAAGGAAAAGAAAGACAAGGGCTTTGAGGCAAAGCGTGGGCTGCGTGCTTATCGTGTTTTTCCGATAGAGAAAATCAAACACTTATTGCCTCAGTCATACATTGACGAACAGCCATATTTCGCCAAACAAGAAGTGTTAGCCAATCAGACAATGAGCGAAGCAGAGCAGGATTCCGCTTTTGTTCAAAAAGCGGAGATCATCATCGATGCAATGAGCGTTCCTGTAATAGAAAAAGACGAGGATAGAGCTTATTACAACGTCAAAGAAGACCATATCGTGATACCGCCAAGAGACAAGTTCAAAAGTGATAAAGCACGTTTTGCCGTTATTTTGCATGAACTGAGCCACAGCACTGGTCATCCATCCAGATTGGACAGAAAGTTAGGCAACCCATTCGGCTCTCAAGGTTATGCAAAAGAAGAACTGATCGCGGAGACAGCGACTCTATTTATGTGTCTTGACCAAGATTTAGAAACGTTCAACTCCCATGCAGCTTATCTTGAAAGCTGGGCGCAGCAGTTTGCGGATCAAAAGAAAGCGTTACTATCTGTCTGCAAACAAGCAAAAGAAGCGCAGAACTACATCACTGAAAAAGTGCAATGCCACACGCTGAAATTAGAGCAAGAGACACAACGAATTGATTTAACAGATCAATCTCAATTTTTTCTACAATGCTATATTGCTGAAGAAGCAGAGTTTGACGACCAATTTACATCTCTAATTGGGAAGTACATCACTGGTTTGCGTGAGGTTGAGAATGGCCTGGAACTTGTTACCGATGAAAACTTGCGTTATAAGCTCGACAGCACTGCTTCTAAGCCACTTTCTCGCAAGGTCGATGAATTGATACAGGCAGATAAAAAGAATGTCGAAATGGCGCGTTTAAAGACGGAACCGCCTAAAAGACGATTGACGATATAACAAAAAGACCGCATCAAGCGGTCTTTTATGGAATTAAATAACTGATAAGATACATATAAATACCTCTATCTTTAAACTCTAATTAAGGCAGTAGTCCATTCAATCCGTCAGTAAGAATACTATTAGCCAAAGATGAGTAGTTCTTGTTCATTACAAATTGCTCTAAATCTTCATATTCATACAGCTCGATATAAAGATAAGAGTCTGGAAGCTGATCTAACGGTCGTAATTTTTCTGCAATATCATCAAACATCAGTCGACTAACTTCCAGATCAATAAGATTATCCAACGGTGCTAAATAATCATCATCACCTGTCTGTAACCAACTTGTATAAGCATCGCTCCACCCAAGTGCATACCTTCTCTGATCCGCTGCATAGTGAATGCATTCATCTGCAATTTGTTCAAACTGTGACTCAACGATATATAGGTTCATTTCGCCCCCTTACAACAAGAGCTGAGAGAAGCCATTACATCACGGTGATAGGTACACAAATCCATGTCATCAACTACACACCCATCACTGGTGTTTTGTAACTCATGCTCAACTATTCCTATATGATCGAAAGTTAAAGCGTCATGGAACATCAAACTCTCAATCACCTTCACTCTTGTGTATTTTGGTAGCATTAAGAACATCAGTGTTTTATGCGTGGCACTTAAGTCGTTAGCGATACGCTCAACCACCCACGTATCACATTGGCTATGCTCTTCGATTTTACTCAAATACTTCTTCTCAATAATCGCTTGAGCTTTTTGCTCAATACTTGTCATTAATTCCATATCATCCTCCTATTGTTGTGGAACATAAACTTGTTTAATTTCATAGACTAACTGCCATGTTGAGTAACAGTCATTACACTCAACATCTTGGTTTAGATAATCGCCATGACACTCTGTTTCACCAGCACTGTAATCACTTGAACCGCAGCGCCAGCAACTTGGTTCACTCGTTACATCGACTAACTCATCGAAAGGTAATTTGTTGTAGTTACACATATCTCCCCCTCCTTAGTAATTGCTTTGTTGTTGAATTACATAGCGATAAGTCGCTTCAAAAAGCGGCCGATAAGCAACTTCTGAAATAACGCCATTTACCTTGGGTTTCATATAAACAAAGCAAAGTAGGAATAGCTGCTCTTTATCTTTTACCCCTTGACGTAAATGATATGAAATCAACGTTATCATTACGTGGCTTGCAAGATTTGTATCAAAGTTGTTGTCAACATTGATAGCAAGTGCTCTCTGTGGACTGGTTGTATTTACATTCAGGTTTTCGTCTTTAAACCCGTCTGCCTGCTCCCTTGCATATAAAAGATTTACCCCTTCAAAATCACACTGCTTGAATCTTGCTGAATACATAAACGTTTCAACAAATAACGCATCAGTAAAATTGCAGTCTTTGATTTCCGTATACTCAAAACTGGCGTTAGACAAATCAGCACCACTAAAATCACAGTTATTAATCACTGAACCGCAGAAGTTCACGCCACGCAGATCTAAATCAGTTAAATCCAAGCGCTCTAAACGCAAACATTC
>NZ_JAWOWL010000068.1:0-4637 GCF_033340395.1 Vibrio sp. 1159
ACACCCATCAGAGATTTGCTTAGCTCTAAATCTAAAGGTATCACTTGATACTTCCTCGTCATATTGCGCCCACACAGCACTAACCACCGTATCAATTCCTATATGCCTTGTCTCGCCCAAGCGAACCACACCTGATAAATAGCTGTGAAGAACCCTTGAAGCATCAGCTTTCAGCAAGTGCCTTTCTTGTCTATGGATAAAGATATAATTTGCTTTTTGAGACCATACAGAGTGCGCAGAGATAGGATTGATAAAAATATCATATTGCTCAGTATCTTTATTAAACCGATAAGAGAGAAGATTAAAAGATCCAGACCAGCGAGCACCGTCATATTTGAAACTAACAGCTCCTAATCTATCTAGACTTGCCTCAAGCCACTTATAGTTCTTGGCTCCTGATGTGGAGCGTTGCAACTCTTTAAGTAACTCATATCTTGTTAGTGATATTTTTAATGCTGGAAGTTCTAAGAGCCTGAAAGTCTCTTTTTCATTGATAGAACCACCTTTAAGATCTATCTCCAAGGCTTCAAGTATCTTATCGTCCTGATCTATTGCTTCACGATACAGTTCACTTCGAGCAATTGCTAAAACGCACAAAAGCAAATCCTGATCAGCCACATCAAGCTCATAGAACATTCTGGTTTTTAGTGTGCCATTAGGCGTTTCGTGAATGCGCTCTAAGCCCTTTCTTCGCCTACCCTTGGCGATTGGTCTAAAGGTTGGTGCAGCGTGTAAAACAGGGTGATTACGAGCCGCAGGGAATCTTACATCATCCATTAGTTACGCCCTCTAATCATATTTGAAGCACTGAAATTATGACGCATCAAAACACCTCCAACGCCTCGCTTAAACCACCTTATTCCATTGTCCTTTTGGTAGTTGGCTTTTGAGTTGTAAAGCTGAACATACTTAGTGCGCTCAAGCTCATCAATATTGAATTGCTTTGCATCTTCCTTTGTCATGGTTGTTAGGTTGATTTGGCATCGTATGTTGTCTGTAAGAGCCGCAGAGCCACGAGAAGCACCTTGCTCAAGCCCTGAGCCTAAGAAGTTGCTTGTCTTGTTTACGTGGTGCAGGAAGAGGATTGCAGCACCAGTGCGATGAGCTATTTGCTCAAAGCAACTGATCAGAGTGCTCATGTGTCCTGAGTCGTTCTCATTGCCAGAGTGGAATCTACGAAGCGTATCGAGTATCACAAGGCGCTTACCTTCGAATGCAAGGCACATAGCATCAATAATGCGTTGATTGTAAAAGCCGTTACTATCCACTAAGTGGATCAGGCTCCCCACTTGGCTCTCGATGTGCGCTCTACGCTGCATTTTAATGCGGTCATCAGGTGCTAAAAGAGAACCAATTGCGTGCATACGCTGATGGAGAATTTCACGGGGATCTTCGAGTGTTAGATAAACCGTACCTTTATCGCACTCTTTGATGCCTAAGCCTAAAGTATCTTTGCCAGTAGCAAGATCAGAAAGTAGACCTAAAGCAAAATATGATTTGCCAGTGCTGCCAGCCGCAACAATGCCGCCTACAGTGCCAGCCAATAAGCCGTCAAAAACAAAATCGAGTTCTGGGGCTTCTTCTGAAAATGCTTGTTCTAAATGCAGATAGCCTGCACCACCCAGTTGAAACACTGGGGTTTCTTGTTTAAGATTATCCATGTTAATGCCTTAAAGTTAACAATTTTGAAGGGGTTGAGTGTTGCTGCACTCGCCCCTTTGTCATTTATGTTACAACGATAATTGATTATTACCATCATCACCGTCACCAAGTTTAATCTTCGCTTTCTCTAACGTTCTGCGTGTGTAGTCTTGTACATCATTCTTTCTGTCCACTACGGACGGGGAGCTATTCACAATGGCAATCAGGATTTCTTCATCGTTATAGCCGCCCTTGATCATGTCTATGGTAGCTGCAAAATCAATACGTGAATAATCGATAGACCAGCCTTTGCTTTTAGCTAATCCATGCCATTTGCTCCAGTGGCGCATAAAGACCGCATCGGCTGTTTTCGTAGTAGCATCAACGCTTGCGATTTTCCTTAATCTCTCTTCTTCAAGTGAGATTTGCTTAGGTTGCTGAACTTTCGCATCTTGATACGCCTGTTTAGCTTCCTCACGCTCTTTAATCACTTTATCCAGTTCTTGCTTAAGTAAAGTGATAACACGCTGACAAGCGTTTGCAGAGCTTGATATTAAGCGAGTGAAGAAGTTGTTTCTTGTTGGCTTCTTATTGCTGAATCCTGCCATTCGGAAAGGATGAGATACACCCGTAAAGTTTTCATCGCCATAGCGCTTATTCAGACCTACAACCACCTTATTTGCGATCTCTCGATCCTTTTCGTCAGTGGACTTAGGCACTCTAAAGATTGCTTGATAGTTGTCCCTGGACGACTCTTGCACCAGGTTCGGGGAATAGCCATTAGCAAGCATTTCCTTGTGCGTTTCTGGCGTTAAATCGTCAACGACAATATAGTGATAATCAAGCGTGATGGGAGTGATATAAATATCCCGTCCCTCTGCATTCTTTTTACTTAGAAGTGGAATGTTATTCTTAACTTCTTCAACACTATAAAACTTCTCTGTGCCGTCTTTCTGCTTTCCTAGCACCCAAGGCTTTTGCCCTTGGCGACCGATCAGGGTTATGCGGTACTTATCAGCTTGTAGAGCTTCGGCTTGCTGCTGCCATAACTGCTGTTTCCTTACTGTATTAGCCGATGGACATTTATTAGAAACTGCAACAATGGGCGCGACAATATCACTAATGTGATTGTCAGCATCACCCCAATCAGCAAGCCCAGAATCCACCATAGCAACTTCGTTTGCCACACTACGCTGTTGCTCTGCTTCTTCAGCTTGATTTCTGCATTGAGCATCTTCTGAGTTGCTTTCGATAGCTCGCCCTTGTTCTTCTGATGTTCCGATCTTATCGACTTCTCCAAGGCGTTCAGACTGTTCGTTACGCTGATCAGGTGACTGGGTAGCATGTTCAGCTTTTCCGTTACCTGCTGGATCTGGTCTAGATTCCTGTTGCTCTGTTGCTGCGTCTCTTTCACTGACTGCATTGAGCCTTTGCTTGATTGTTTGTGCTGCTGCGATAAGCTCCGCACTTTGTCTGTCTTGCTCATAAATCACCACTTCTTTTAAGTTCTTATAGGTGTACTTCGCCCCAAGATCGGAGCCTTTAAATTTAATGCCTTGATACTCAAAGGCGAAACCGTTTAATCGTCCAGTGCTGGCAACGTTCGGGATAACTGTTGCTCCTGCCGCTTCGCATCGTTCTATAAATGCAAAAACGTCCAGCTTATCTGTAAGTGCTTCATTTAAAATGTTTTGCAATGCTGCTCTGGCTGGCACTTCCCCTGTCCTCGCTGCCATTTGGATCTCATTTGATGTAAGAGATTTTTCTTGTTTACGCTCTTCAAAAGTTGGAGTTAACTGTAAACCAAACTCTTTTTCTAGTTTGTGCGTTGCTTGAATTGCAAGCATTACGTCATTTCTTCCATGATACAGCTCACCATTAAAACCAATGCGATTTAGCCCGATATGGATATGCTCATTATTTGTGTCTGAGTGTTTACCAAGGAAGTATTGGTGCATGTTAATATCCACACCCATTTCTTCCAAAAATCGTTGAGCAACATTGCACCACATTGAATCATCAATGTTTTCCCCTGCTGGCAAAGCAAGAGAAACATGCCACGCTGGACGATTAATGTTAGGTCTTAATTTACGGCAGACGGCAAACTCTTTTGCAAGCTCTCTTGAGTTTTCTCCCGACATATTACCCCCTAGTAATTCAGCTCCTTTAACTGAATCCAGAATGTAATTAGCCAAGCCTCGAAAGCCATTACCTCTATTCACTTTCGCTTTCATCTTTGTCACCTTTATTTGTATTTATATTTATTAAAGTGCTTCTTATTTTATTTAAAGTTTCTCTTAATTCATTTATATCACAATTGAGATATTCACTCATATTGTGCTTATTTAAATGATGAGTGATTTGATTAAGGTTACTAGATAACCTTGCAAGCTCTGAGAATTGAGACACTGAGATAGGATCTAAGCGTGACTCGCTTATTTTCCCGTTCAGTATTTGCTCTCGCATATAACCTGCTAACTTACCGTTCGGACGCTTGTTCGATGGGTCGATTTGGTATTTATCTTTAAGTTTGTCTATTTCGCTATCAGTGAAATAGACACTTATTCTTACTGGTCTGGTACGTTCCATAATTCAGCCTTTTTATAATAATTATTGCTGTGTTTGTGTTTGGTAGGGGGAGGCAGCCGCCTCACACACCCGCCTTCCTCGCCCTCGCTTTGCGCGGTTGAGGAAGTCTGAAACCTTCAGGTTTCCCGTAGCCGCTAGGCTACCAAGCTCCATGCAATGGCAAGGCACGGAATGAAGCGAAGCGAAAATGGAGGGAATTTAGCGGAGCTAAATTATACCTTGCTCCTAACCCCTCAACCCCCCAAATGCTAGATTTCAAGATTTCGCTTTTCTTTGTAGCCCAGCTCACGTAGTTTATTTTTAATGCGCTTAAGCTCAATATAAATATTATCCGCTAATTCTTCGGTAATTTCATTATTAATGTGATCTCTACCTGTCTTGAGCCAGAAGCAAACATTTTCATTCTC
>NZ_JAWOWL010000069.1:0-4437 GCF_033340395.1 Vibrio sp. 1159
AGAGCGGTTTTATCGTGCTTTCGCAAGTTTTGATTAGTGCCTTTACCTGCCACCTTTGGAACTTCCCTTGGTCGGTGGCTGATGCGCATCGCTCTGTCCAAAACATCTTGAGTCCAAACAGAGTGCAGGAATACTTGAAGTGCTTAAACGATATGGGCTATCATGAAAGGACTTACACAGGCCGTCAAACCGGTAAGTATTCCGATCAAAGCCGACCTTGCAGGGTCGGTTTTGTCACATCTGGGGATTGAGATTACAACCAAAGAGCTGGGATCTCAACGATCCTTTTCTAAGGTAATGAACGTCCTCAAGAAAAACGCCTCCCATTGGGAGGCGTTTTTCGTATCTGCCAGATGTAAAAAAGGTCGCCGGTTTGGGCAACCTTTTGCGTTCTATCGTTCAGTTCGCACAACGAGTGTTACGTTAAATTACTCATTACTTTCTTTTAAACCAAAGCAGTCCCACTCTATCAGCAATCGACTAAAATTATTTTTTGAAAGATATTTGGCATCTACACACTTACCATCATCATCGTACAGCACAAGGAAAAAAGAACTCGATTCTAGTGTACGACCTAACGAAAGCCATTGAGCAACAATTGTCTCGTAATGTTCTTGATATGATGCGATTTCAAAGCCTTTGTTATTCGATGTTTTAAAATAAATTTTTAGTTTCACGCTTTATCCCATTTATCTCATACACATCATATTTAAGACTAGGTTTGTGTGAGCAATTGAACGTTCTTAATAGACTTAGGCCAAAAAAAACCACTATATACGCAATTGAGTATATTATAAAGTTACATGCATATCACCACTTTGTGAGTATTGTTTTATGGCTCTGTGTGAAATAAAAAAATACGACACTTTAGTAGATGCTCATACGATTAAACTTCTCGAAAATTTAACAATGGAAATTGGAAATGAAGAAGTTGCTCTACAAGTCACTATTTTGTCATTTGAAAAACTTTGGCATCAAATGGAAATGCATGGAGAGCCCGAAAACACATTTGAATGGCTTCAAATCGAAGCAAAGAAGCTCATAATTTAAAGCAACATAACGTTGTGGTGGTGATTATTATTCCTATTACGTTAAATAGCCGACTTAGCATCTCAAAACGCCAATCTGACGCTCTCAAAACGCTCCTGGAGCGTTTTTAAGCACTTATCC
Organism: Vibrio sp. 1159; assembly: GCF_033340395.1. Lineage (NCBI taxonomy): Bacteria > Pseudomonadati > Pseudomonadota > Gammaproteobacteria > Vibrionales > Vibrionaceae > Vibrio > Vibrio sp. 1159. The sequence continues at coordinate 1,171 of NZ_JAWOWL010000069.1, forward strand.
TTACCTAATTAGCCAGAAATCGGGCTGTAAGTTTGTGACGCTTTCAGAGCGATTTACAGGACAAAAAGTTCGCAGTTCGATTGAAACAAAAAACGCCCTCTAAGGGCGTTTTTTCTATGTTTTCATCTTATCGATGGCATCTTTGGTGATCAGCTCGTTAGCTATCTCTAAGTTCTCTTTGTACTTCTTCTCTTTGTACTTCTCATATTCAAATCGAGATAACGAACTTCTCGGATCGTACTCGTAACGCTGACAGAATTGCTCAAAAGTAACAGCTGCACTCATAGACACCTCTTAATCTTTAAACTGAAAACTTCGCATAAAGCTCTGGCTCTTTAGAGAGTAGAGTTAGGACTTTGCTTGCTAAACCTGTCGGATTTCTCCGTCCTTGCTCCCAACTTTTCACGGTATCAATACTCACATCCATCGCTTGTGCCAACTCTTTTTGGCTGACATCCAGTTGTGCTCGGATCGCTTTAACATCGGCAATCTCATAACGAGTGACATTCGCAGGAGTCTGCTCTCCTTTTGCAATCGCTTCGGCTTGCTTCATCGATGTATAAAGTTCATCAAAAATACTATTGCTCATTGTCATACTCTCTCTTAATCGACCTCGACACTTCTTTAAGGAGATTCTTCTCTTTCTGAGTTAAAGAGTCCTTTCTCCCTTTCTTGTACAGCAACACCAAATAGACAACATCAGGTTGGATCAGTAAGTAAATCGTTCGATAACCACCACTCTTACCTGTCGATTCTCCAGCAAGGCGAACTTTTCTTAGCCCTCCCGTTCCGACAATCAACGATCCCATTTCTGGGTTTTTGATGATGTCTGACTGCAACGCTCGAAACTCTTCATCCGTGAGCATCTCTTTTCGCTGAGATTCAAACAATGGCGTTTCAATAAACTCTAATGCGTAGCTAATAACCCGATCCTCTCCCAAAAGAATAGGAGTACATTGTACTCCTGGCAAGCGTATTTTCAAATGTATTAACGATTAAATCCGAAACCTCGACCTCTGCGATTTTGTCGTGCTAACGACTGCTCTTGCTGTATTGCTTTTCCAACGACTGGAGCTGCTGCGTCAAGTTGTTTACTTGCATGGTCAAGCTGCTCACACTGCTCTGTAAGCGTTGGTTCTCCTCGCTGCTCTGCTCGAATCTTTTCTCTAAATCCTTGTAGAGCTTCACGAACTCGCTGTGCTGCTCCTTGTGCTGCCTCTCTAAAACCTCGAAGGCGTGCAAAAGTTGTTTCTCTAGCTCGGTCATTTATTTCCTCTCCAACTTGATCAGCTCGTTCTTGCCATCGTTCATTGTCCACCCCTCCAGAATCGAGTAACCCTCTGGTATCACAATAAAACGTTCCCCTTTCTGGCTCTCGTACAGAGAAAGCCCCCAAGTCTTGTTCTGGAACTGCTCTAGGATCGCTTTTTGGCGGGCTATCTTTTTCTGATTGTCTAATATCGTCTGCCCTTGATACCAAGCGATCCCGTAACTGACGATCACCAAAAATAACAGGGTCACTGGCAACCAAATCCATGTTTTCATCACCAAGAGATTCAAACGTGATTGCTGCTCTTGGATGTCGTTTATGATTTTCTGCTCGCTTGATTTCAACGCATCTTGAATACGTTGTTCGTGCCTCTCGAAGTCTTTCTTTAGCGTTTGCTCGATAGCGTTGGCTTGCTTCTTCGATTGCGAATTGAAGTCCCTCGCCATATTCAAAATCTTGCTCATACAACAAACCTTTTAATCTTATGTTTCGTTTCCCACTTTCGGGATTCTTAATGCTGATGCTTTTAGCTGTCACTCTGGCAATCTCAAATCCTTTGCTTTCAAGCGCACCAATTACCCCTTTTCGACTACGGATCGCGCCTGATTGAGCAAGATTAAGTAGACCATCGGTAAGAAGTTGCTGAATCTCTTTTGCATCGGATGGAGTGTCTTTAGCACTCACCAAGCCTTGCTGATTAGCAGGGTCATCTGGGTCATGAAGCCCTAGTTCAAGATTCTTAATGGTGCGCCACGCATCGATACGAGGATTGTCTGCAAAGTGGTAGTAAGGTTGAAGTCGCTTGCCAGAATGAAGCTCAATATTTGGAATAACAAAGTTCAGCTCTAACCGCCCTTTATCAAGATGCTCTACCCAAAGAATGGAGTATTGGTCTTTGTCTAAGCCTGGTAACAAAGCCTTTTCAAAATCAGCCATGAGGCGATCTTTAATCTCTTGTGATAAGTCCGTTTCAGCAAAACAGAGAAAGCCCGATGTGTACTTTTTGGCGTAAGGACTCGAATCAATGAGTGATTGAACTAAATCAGGATCGCCTTGATTGAGTGTCGCCCTCTCCCGATTTCTATCTTTCCCTAAGAGATAATCAACAGGGCCACTCCCAACGCCCTTACCTCTACGAGCGAACTGAACAATCATACTGAGATCTCATACTGTGCCATTATTTGCCCAAGCTGACGCTCGATTGCTGAAAGTTGAGCCAATACTTGAACCACATTCACGACATCATAATTCTGGGTATTCACTACTCTAGTGATCTGATTCAAGTTATTTCCAAGTCCAGATAACTGGCGCAATAATGCGGGGTCTACTTTAGGAACATTGGCTCTTTTAAGAGTCCGTTCCCCAAGACAAGTCTCTCTCACCCAAGGAGCTAATTCCGCACCATCACACCGATCTTTCAGAGCTTGAAGTTCAGTCTCAGTGACTCTGATCTTGATGGACTTTTCTCGTATTACTTTCTTCTTTTCAGTCATGGCAATTCTTTAGTTTGAGTGCTTTTAACTAGGGTTAAGGGAGCGTAGCGTCCCTTACAAGGCACAATGACAACGTAACGAAGTGGAGGGGTCTTTGTGTAGCCTTGCTTATGTGCTTAACAAAAGATAGAAAGTAAGATAAAGAAATGCAAATAAGGGAAATCATGAAGTATCAAACAATGACAGTAAGAGCAAAGAGGAGGCTAGCCAAGCTAGCGCAAACCACCCTTTCGGCTGCGCCGACCCCTACCCATTTCAACTCAAATTTATGAGTGATTTGGGTATCTTTTTGGTCGCTTTCAGATTGGGTAAGTCTCTTCCCTTTCGGGCTGCCCTGCGCTGTGAGTAAGGCTTTACGCCCCCATTCCAGTCTCACAACACTAATCAATTATTCCTTTTCCGCAGTTCTCCCTCTAGCAGCTACAAGAGAGCGGTTTTATCGTGCTTTCGCAAGTTTTGATTAGTGCCTTTACCTGCCACCTTTGGAACTTCCCTTGGTCGGTG
>NZ_JAWOWL010000070.1:0-3723 GCF_033340395.1 Vibrio sp. 1159
CCCCCCAAGCGTAGCGCAGGGACAGCCCCGCAGGGCACACCGAGCGCAGCGAGCTTAGGCGGTACGCCTTTAGTGTGCTAAAGGAGATTCTCTCCTTGGCTTTTTTGAGTGACTAAAGGCGGAGCCTAACCTAAAGGCGGATGAGAAAATAAAGGTGAATTTTGGACTAAAGGCGAAATTTTGTACACTTATAAAAAAGTGTATGAAAAACAAAATTGCAGTAAACAGTAGGTATTTTACACGAACTCAAGCGGGTGGCTTAAAAGCGCATGTATGCCGTGAGTTTGCGAAAGATAAAAACGTGCTTGATCCGAATTTGACAAAGCACAACTTTGGAGTGAAATCGGAAAGTATAGAGCAACGTTACGAACGTGCCATGAAGGCCATGCCTGACACAGTTAAAAACACCATGATTGACAGTGTTTTGGTGTTTCCCTTGGAGCAGTTCGAAGAACTGAAAAAGGAATATCCAAACGAGTGGAAAAACAAAGTTCATGGCGCAATAAACGACATGATGAAGGAAATGCAGAATGAGTTTGGGTTTGAGGTTTTGGGGTACAAAATGCATCTCGATGAAGGCCATCTTGATGAAAATGGTAAGGCAGTGATAAACCCTCACGCCCACATGCTGTTTGCAAATGTTTGTACGAAAGATATAACCCTCACAAAAACTAAAAACGTGACTTTGAAGGATGAGGATGGGATAGCGATGAGAGATCCTAAAAATCCGCGTAAGTACCTGTACGAACTGGACGAGTCTGGGAATATTAAAAAAGAAACGATTGAGATTCCGTTAAAGGGTAGAGCGCCGTTGTCGCTCTACCAAACTAGAGGCAAAGACTCTATTTGGTCAAAACAGCAGGACATTGCAGCGAAGCACCTTAAGCACCTTGGGTTTGAACGAGGAACAAGCAAGGAGCTTACCAAAGCCAAACACCTCGAAAAATCGCAGCACGTTAAGCGCGCCCTGAAAAAAAACGAGCAAAAACTTGAGGCTCTGGAACTCGCTAACCAAGCCGCGCAGGAGCGCCTTAGAGCGATCGAGAGCGATTTTAAAGAAAAACTCGATGAATTTATCGAGGCGAGAGAAAAGTACTTTACAGAGCTTTTGGAGGACGATCTAGATATTGATCTGGCGATGGAAGAACAGGAAAAGGTTGTTGAGACGTTCCAGAACCTCCCTGAGGAGGTTAAGCCAAAAGCCGTTAGGGAAACAAAAACACGTCTCGACGATATTGGCAATTCGTTTAAAAACACAGACTCATTAAATAACGCTCAAGTGCTTTTGGATAGACTTGCAGAAAATAAACAAAAACACGATGCTAAAAACAATGGCGCTAAATTAGAAGCCAAAAAAGACGATAAAATTAAAATATAGATATTATGAAAGACATGGAACCTTTAATAACAGTTTTAATGCTTTGGGTGTTTTATGGAATATTTTTGTGGATGAACCCTGAGGTTGCACGACTTGTGTTAGTGCCGGAGTTTTTCTGGTTTTGCTTTGCTGTTGGTTGGGCTATTTCGGCTGACCAAACGCCAGCACGACGAGCTGCAACAATGAGAAGTGGTTTTTGCGCCCAGTCAGCCGCCACAGGCGGTGATATGGCTAGTAAGGCTGTCAGTAAGATGCCGATGATGTAAAAAAGCCCCTGTTTAGGGGCTTATTTTTATTTATTACTTATCTTTTTAGCAAATTCGGCTTTAACCTTTGGTGTTTGCTCGTCATAATTTAAATACATTGTCGCTGCAAATTTGGCTTTATATAAATTTGCATCACCTTGTGTCCAGACCAAATAAGCATTTACAGCGTAGGCATTCATGTTACCTATTTTAAATACTGTAATAAACTGATTATCAACCAAGTATTTAATATGCTTACTAATAGCGTTTCTTTTTAATTTAAATATCTGTTCCATAGTTGCCATGGATACACAAATGGCGTTTGTATTGTCCATCTCATTAACGAAAAATTCGAAAATTGAGTTAGCTACTGGGTTTTTTATAGCTAAAGCAACTTTGTGGTTGTAGTTTTGGCGGTTGAATGCGAAGAACGCGGCGCTTTTTTGCTTAACTTCGCCCGTTTCTTCACTCAACTCAGCAGAGCAGGCCTGACCGTCGCCACGCCTCGTTTTATAGTGTGTTGTTGCATCAAATTTACGATCCATTGGATCTTTTTGTAGTTCTGCATTTCTCATAATGTTTTGTTTTTTTTTGAACTTACCAAAAGATTAATTAAAAAAAATGGGCGATACAACCCCTATCCTTAAAGATACATTAGTGTATCTCTACCTTGGTATCTTGATCTCAAAAACACTCTTAAACCAAAACAAAAAAAAACCTCTAAAAACAAACACTTAAATAACCACACAAACAGTAAGGGATACATAGATTTTCCTTTATATTCAATGGCTTAAGTGGCATTTTCGTAAAAAGCGCAACATTAATGTATCTTCAATAGGGATACATAGATATTTTTAAGTGCTTGTTTTTGTTATGCTTTTTTGTTGTCTCCTTCTTATATCTATTAAAAGGTGGTTTTTAACCTCCAGATCCGGTTTAGGATCAACACGATCAAATCGCCCTTTCAGGCCGAACGGGGCGCAATGCTGCCCCACGGCTTCGCCTCCCCGCTAGACGGTTTATGTGCGTGGAGTGTGGACAATCTGCTGCGCAGAACGCTGCGCTTTGACCACAAACCACACCCAACACCGCCTTGGCTATGGCGCAACACCAGTTTGGTGTTTTTGCCTAGTGCAAAAGGATTTTGCACGTTTGTGTAGAAAACTTTCTACCTTTTTTTATTAAAACTACTTTTTAGGGGATATGGGTTTTTGGAGGGATTTCGCCTAGCGGCGGTGGTTTTTGGAGGGGTGGTGTTGTGCTTGGAATCTGGGGGTGATTTTGGCAAAAAGTGGATCAGATTTTACGTAGCGCACCGAAAAAATAGTTTGTTAATTGGTTTGTAAAAAGGTAGAAACATTACTATACTTAAGTAAAGAAATTGATGTAATGGAAAAGGTTTATAGCATGGCACTAGAAAAGGTAGAAAATAAAGTTTCTCTGAATATTAAAGTTGCTCGTGATATTGATGCGCGTTTAAAGCGTGCGCGAGCGGAGGCACGCAAGCAGGGAATGAAATTTAATGTATCTGCTGAGGTAGAAAACTTTCTACTTAAGGAGCTTAAGAAGGTAGAAAAGTTACTATCTATTGAGCAAGATATTAATGAATCTAATAACCAACTTGATTTGGTTGAGAATGTTAAACCTGAAAAGGTAGAAAAAAATAAATAATAAAAAATAGAAATATGAGTTTACAAGAATTAAAAGAAGAGATAGAAAATTGCGTTGTTTGCAAGGAGTCTAAGAAGTTAGGCGATATGCTACCTCCTGAGCTTAAAATGATGGGTCTAAGTGTGCATTGCACAAAACATGCAAAGATTCTTACAGAACTATATAATGAGATAGAATAAAAGGTAGAAAGTTTTATACCTACAAGCCATCCTAACGGGTGGCTTTTTTTGTATCCAGAGGAGGTTAAACACAACCTAAAAAGGTAGAAAGTTAGATAGAAGTCAAGGTAGCCATGAGGAGCTGCGCGACGAATACCAAGCCCTTCATCCTGCAAAGCCGTGAGCGCAGCGAACCCCCCAAGCGTAGCGCAGGGACAGCCCCGCAGGGCACACCGAGCGCAGCGAGCTTAGGCGGTACGCCTTTAGTGTG
>NZ_JAWOWL010000071.1:0-3577 GCF_033340395.1 Vibrio sp. 1159
GGATCGAGAAATGGCTAAAGGTAGCACCAAGAAGGGCAAGAAAAAGGGGATTCACCCCTTTGGGTTTTTGTCTCGTTTCGCTGAAACAGGCGATGGTGTTTGGTCTGGCCGTTGGCTTGAGTACAGCGAGGCCATTGACGGTAAACGCCGTTTATACTGGTCTCCCGAGTTAAAGGAACGAGTTGGCCTTAGCGAAAAAACAGACGAAGAGATTGCAGCGGAGCAAGATGATCATGCTGTGATCGTTTACCAGATGCTCGATGGAGAATGGCGCAAGGCTAGGCACAATGTGCCTCGTGTTCTGGCAGCAGCCGAGGACGATGAAAATCTCAGAGAGGTGATCGAAGAGATTGAAGAGTTGGACTTTTACACGGCAGAGCCAGAAGCGGTTGAGACCCGGACGGAGGGGATCAGCTTCAAGGTCATTCAGGATATTGCAGACGAATTCCGAGAGGAATTAAAACGGGCGTGAGTGAATTGCCTTACTTGTATTAATTAAGCAAAATAAAACAAAACCAATAACAGAAAATATACCATGACAACTAGAACTGAAATAACCGAAGACACTTTTGAATGTTGTAATTGTGAAGATGATAGAGTACATATTCAAACAGCGGAATATGAAAAAAGAGACGATGATGGAATGCCGTATGAAGAAACTATATTCTGGCAAGAAGAGTGTAAGTCTTGTGGTTATAAACGATGGCAATATGAAGATTGTCCAGAAGAAAGTAATTTTGAAAATTTAAACAAATAAATTTATGAATGGAAAATTAATTAACACATGTAAAAAAGAGTGGATTCACATTAGAAAATGTACTGGTTGTGGAAGCAGAAAAGAATTGGAGTTTGATGCGGAAACGGAGATTAAAACATACGAGCGTGAGGATGGAACGCAGTATAAAATTTCAGAAACATTAGAGTGCTGTCCTCGGTGCAAGGCTATGACTTGGTACAGGAAATAATATTAAATAAAATGCCTATGCTTAAACCAGATCCAAGACGTTGCGATACATGTAAGAGGAAATTTAATTTCCTTTTACCTTACAGTCCGAATAAAGGATTTTATTGCGGAGACTGTGAAGGGAAAAATAATAACCTAGCTGTGAAGCCAAGGTTATCTTAAGCCACCACGAGGTGGCTTTTCTTTTGGGCGCAGCCCCGAACACAAAGGTACTTTGTATAGTGAGTATACAAACCTTTGTATATATACTTTGCGGAGCTTTGTATATATACATTTGTTTGTAAGGTCGTGATTACCTATAATTTAAATAAATTATATGGGAACCACGATATTAAGATTTGCCAAAATTAAAAATGTGGCAAATATAAGGCAGGCAGGCGCACATCAGCACCGCCACCATAAAAACACACCTAACGCAAACCCTCAGTTAAATAAACTGAATAGGTACTTTCACGGCACTAATAATTTAGCAGCAGACGTAAAGGGTCGGCTGGAAATATTAGATAAAGAGCCGAGAAAGAATTCGGTTTTGGCGATGGAAGGGTTATTGCAATTAAGCCCTGAACTAATTAAGCCAGACGGAAAAGAGGATATTGAGGTATTACGCGAGTGGTACAAACAATCCAAGGAATGGCTGAACAAAGAGTTTGGAGATAATTTGGTTAATGCTGTGCTGCATAGGGACGAGGAAACGCCACACATACATTTTGTTGTTGTGCCTGTGGTGGAAAGGGATGGTAGGCACTCTTTGAGTGCAAGGGATATGTTTGGTAAGGCCCAACTAGCAAGAATGCAGAGGAGTTATTATGCATCTATGGAGGGTCGTATAGCCAACATCGAACCGCCCAAGCACGGCAGCAAGCGCAAGCACACGGAGGTAAAGCATTTTTATGAGGTTCTGGATCAGGTAAAGGCTGATCTGCATGTTGCAGCAGATAACATGCTGGAGCAGCTTAAAAACGAATGCATGGATACGCTCAAGGGTAAATACCTCCCGCTAGTTGATAGGGCTGTTGAGAAGGTCGAGAGTGAACTAGAGGGACGTTTGACCGATGAGGTCAAAGCCAAGATCAAAGAGTCATACAAGCAAGATCTTGAGAAGGAGATTGATGCTTTTCGCTCTACACCAACGCTTAAGGGAATGGAGGATAGAGTTACGAAAAGCATCGATAAAGCCAAGGTGAGAGTGGGGGAAGAAAACGAAAAGCATGTCGCATCGTTTAGCTTCAAGCCCTAACAAATTTGGAAAATGTTGGGCTTTGAGGGCGTGGGGGTCAAGGAAAATCACGGAGGGTTCCCTCTGGGAGACCGTTATTTTTACTTGATGCACACAACCGACCCCAAAAACTGGATCAGGGGTTTGGCTAGAACGAAGTGATGCCAAGCCCTTACTAAGCCGTGCTCTAAAGTGTGGGCGAGTGCAGTTGTAAAAGCTGTGAGAAATGAGTAAATTACATACGAAATGAGGGCAAGAAGCCCCAAAATGCAAAAACCCCGCTTCATCGAGACGGCAATCTCTCAGCGGGGTTCCAAAGACAAGAGAATTATGAATCGAACTGACCTAAAAATCAACCTTTCACAACGCCTCTTGTCATCGAATAGCGATGACGAGTATGTGCGGATCTAACGAGCGAGGAGCGCCACAAGGCGCGGGCTGCAAGCCCCTCGGGATAAAGACGAAATCCTCTTCACCCTGCGAAGCATGTGAAGGAGATTTTGGAAAATTCCGTAACATCCGAAAAGAACGATACCAACTTTCGAGAGCTGCTAGGGCTATTTACGCAAAGCAGGGCGAGAAAGAGGGATATAAGCATGTTTTAAATTACCACCGGACAGCTAAGTGCGCTTACATAGCGCATGACGATGTACGTGTGCATGTATCCAGCGAATACAACAAGGCTTTCCTATCTGGCGTTACAGCGTGCGGCAGTGTTCACACCTGCCCGATATGCAGTGCGAAGATAGAAGAACGTCGCCGAGGTGAGATCTCCAAGGCTGTGGATTTTTGGTACAGCCTTGAAAATAAGACGGTAAGCATGATCACGTTTACGTTCAGCCATAGTCTAGGGGAAAAACTAGGAGATGTACTGGATAAACAGAAAGATGCATTGGTGCGTCTTCGGAGGGGTAAGGCATGGAACACGTTTAAAGAGGTGTTTGGTTTTGACTCTCTTATCAGGTCACTGGAGGTGACATGGGGAGAGGAACACGGCTGGCACCCACATACTCACGAGCTTTGGTGTATTGATAAGGAAATCAATCGAGATCGCTTGTCGGCATACCTCAAGGCTAAGTTTAAGGCGAAGCGCCACGCGGAGAGGCTTGAACGACTGCTATCAGCGGAGCCGACAGAAGTCTTTGAGGAACTGCTTCTTGAACGTTGGGAGGCTTGTTGCGAAAGGGCTGGGCTGATGCTGAAACCAGACGGCACACCCGTTTCACTCGATGCCTTCCGTCAACATGCGCTTGATATTAAGCATGGTGTGAGCGTTGGTGACTACCTAGCAAAACAAGACGATTCGAGACACTGGGGAGTGGATCGAGAAATGGCTAAAGGTAGCACCAAGAAGGGCAAGAAAAAGGGGATTCACCCCTTTGGGTTTTTGTCTCGTT
>NZ_JAWOWL010000072.1:0-3156 GCF_033340395.1 Vibrio sp. 1159
TTTAAAATACAAAACGCCCGATGAAGTACATCGAGCGTTTTAGTTAAAAAGTGTCAACCCATATCAGGACGGGTCAGATAGATAATTAAAATGCGACGTCTAAACCTAACCAGTAGCGACGACCATCTTCAATATATCCATATTCTTCGTAACTGATTTCCTCGTCCAGCAAGTTATAGATAGCGCCTTTAATACGAGTATTGTCGGTTAACTGGTATGTCACACCGGCGTCCACAAAGGTATAAGCTGGTTCTACAATACTGTTTCTTGATGGGCCAGTAACCGGATCCATTTCTTTACCTCGGTACGTGACTTTCGCCCAGCTCTCTAGATCTGTTGTCGTTTGCCAAGTCACATCCACATTAAACAGATGCTTTGGTAACTGCTGCAGCGGCATGCCTTTGTATTCACCTGTTTTTTGCTCTGAGTCGGTAAATGTGTAGCTCGAGCTAAGGTAAATGGTTTCCGTTAACGGCGATGCTAAGGTCGCTTCAATACCTTGTGTGACGGCTTCATCCACGTTAATACGGTACGTTGGATCTGCGCCCCATTGGTTTGGACCATCAGTACAGATAGTGTCTGGACAAACAACACGTGTGATCTTGTCTTTGAATTCGTTATGGAACGCTGTCAAAGAGACATCTAAGCCAGAATCACCTTGATACAAGACGCTGATTTCTTTGTTTAGCGACGTTTCAGGGTCAAGATCTGGGTTACCGTAGATATTACCGCCACCACTGACTTGCGCCCAGCCAGGAGTAATTTCACGTAATTGTGGAGAACGGAAACCTGTTGCCACACCGCCTTTCACCGTCCAAGACGGATCAACTCGCCATACACCGTAAACACGCGGACTAAAATGCGCGCCATAGTTTTCGTCATGATCTAGACGGCCGCCAAGCGTAACGCTAAACGGATCAGCAATTCTCCATTCATCTTCAATGAAAACAGCCCACTGCGTATTCGATGTTTCAGTCTTCGATGACGCTTTGTTGGAGGTGAAATCCTCAAGCTCTGCATGAGTAGCGTCCACACCCGTCGTCAACGTATGGTTTCCAATACCAGTCACCAAGCTCGATTTGAACGTGGTGTTGGTGATCGTCATCTCACGAGATTTGTTCTCGCTCTCTTCTCGCTGTAAGTAAGTATCTGAAATTCCCACCGAATCCCAATCACCGTTGTGGCTTACCGTTACGTAATTACGACGATATTCATTCAGTGAATCTTCACACCCACCACGACACCCTGTGGTCGGCACTGAAAGGCCCACATTGCCACGACGACTTTGTGCCGAAGTGCCGCCCTCTAATTGCACCGAGTGGCGATCATTAATCTGGTAAGTCAGTTTTGAAGAGATACTCTGCATATCTTTATCTTCATAACCGTATTCGATGTCATCTTCTTCTCTGGTTGTGTACTGACCATATACTTGGAGAGATAAATTTTCAGCCAACGGACCATTAACGAAAAAGTTCGCGCTCTGCTCTCCCCCTGAGCGACTATTCTCTTGTAGTACCGTGCCCAGTTGAACATTACCCGTCCACTCTAGCGCATCTTTTCGTGTGATGACGTTAATCACACCACCAATCGCATCAGAACCGTAAAGCGTCGACATTGGGCCACGAATAACTTCGATTCGCTCAATCGCTTGAAGAGGAGGTAACCAACCTTGTTCGATACCAGGGCCGTCACTATTTGGACGAGTTTCACGCGTACTTTGACGTTTACCATCGACCAGTATCAAAGTGTATTTAGAACCCATACCACGGATACTAATGTCGGTGGTATCACCACCACCTGTCACGACAACACCTGGCACACTTTTTAGTGCATCAGTCACATCGCGGTAATAACGGGAGTCCAACTCCTCACGTGAAATCACACTAATACTTGCAGGCGCGTCCGCTTGAGATTGCTCATAACTTGATGCAGTTACAACCACTGTTTCCATTTTAGAAACTGCATCATTGGCAAAAACATGAGGGACACTGACGAAGGCTAAAATACCAGTTGCGGTAATAACTGGCAGTCTAAGAGTAGACATCTACATCTCCATAATTGATAATGATTATTATTTTCGAAAGTGAATTATTCACAAATAGAATGAGATGCATAGTGAGAGTTATGGAACGGTTCTTTCCATTTATGGAACTCGTACATAACGCAGTAAGGAGTAAAAGAAATATGCACGACTTAGCATCAATTAGAGCCTTTGATGCGCTCAATCAGCATAAAAGTTTGACAGCCGCTGCTAAAGCCCTTAATCAGCCAAAATCAACGCTAAGTCGTCGCTTGGCACAATTAGAAGAAGACTTCGGTCAGGCTCTAACCGCCAGACAAGGTAATCGATTAGTTCTGACAAGAGCTGGAGAAATCTTTGCCCACTACAGCCGCCAGATTCTTGAGTTAAGCGAAGAGAGTTATGATGCACTGCAAGGTTTAACGAACCAAGTTTCAGGGCCACTGCATATTGTTTGTCATACTGCCTTAGTTAGAAGCTGGCTCGGCGGCGTACTCAATCGTTTTCTTGCTGATAATCCCGATGTTAGAGTTCAACTTACCAGTGACTTTTCTGAGGCGCATCATGACCCAGATTTGTTCATCTGGCTCGGTGAACGTAAAGAGCTAGACTGGCGAAAAGAAGTGCTGGGGGTATTTCGCTATACGCCTTTTGCCTCTCCAAATTATCTAAAACAACATGGGCCTATACCGCACCCCAAAGAACTTGAAGCACATCCATGGATCGATTTTGGTTCAGTGCAAGAAAATGGATTGATGCTAGCACACCCTCAACACGGTGAGTTCTTTTTAGAACCCTTTGTTAGTCGCTTATACAGCGACAACATAGCAATGCAAATAGATAGTATCGCGAATGGTCATGGTATTGGACTGCTGCCGACTTGGACAGCATGCGGCTATGAGAAACATCACCCAGGGCGAATCACACCTTGCTTAGAAGGTTGGCTTTCTGAGCCTATTTCCATTAACTGCTATACACCAGCAGGACGACCACCACTGCGCTTATCCGTACTTTTAGACTGCATTCACCAAAGCATTCCACAAGGTTGGAAAACCTGACAAAAGTAAATTACCACCTTCTAAAGAAGGTGGCTTTGTGTGAGCCCCCTAAAAGGGGGCCTTTGTTTAGTCCAGCGC
>NZ_JAWOWL010000073.1:0-3147 GCF_033340395.1 Vibrio sp. 1159
TTAGGCATGAGGCTACGACGATTGATGGGCGTAGCCGCTCAGATCGTAGTTTCTTGATTTAGTTCCATCGAATTACGTAACAAAGCCTTTATGCGCTCCAAGATATTGAAAACTGGCATGATATGAAAGGCTTTGAACACTGAAGTGAGACGGGCACCTACAAAACTTAAAATCGATAGAGAGACGAGAGTTGGCTAGAAGAAAAACGTACTGAACTCACCTACTTTTACTGAGTTCAAATTAGAAAAGGATTCGTTCCTCGCACTTCGACAGCAACACCAAAGAAAGACAATTTTGACTTAGTAAAAAACACGAAAAAGAAGAAGCAATAAAGAAATAGATTAAGAGTTAGAGACCGTAAACGATGAAGTCAAAGCGAATACTCCGCATATAGTGCCACCGGAAAGAACGTGAAAGGTACTAACTTTAAGGTGTAAAGACGAGCGCCAAAACAGATAAACACCAAAACTGATGACCTTTGATGTCAAACCCGTACTAACGCCGCATTAAGGTGTGAGCAACGCTTTCACAAAACTTGACCATACCACCTTAAACACGAAACCTAACGATGGAATGAATAATGCCAAGCGTTGGGAATCACTCTTAAATGCTTTGTTAGCTTTTGTACACTGCGATGTCAGCATTTTCTAGTTGATATCTTTGTAACAACACCATTGCCCTTTCAGAAACTAAGAGTAGCCCATCATTTGTTACGCTAAAATCGTCTTTACCGATGGCTCCGGATACTTGGAGCCACGAAAAACGAGGTAAAGTACACTCTGGATACAGTTCTTCAAATACGTCAGAAGTAGATATTTCAGTCACTTCCAGATTGTATCCTGACAACTGCGATGAACTTAAGGCCGTTGCTAAACGTTCAGTGACTAAAAAGCATGGAAATGAAGTCAATAAATCATCACCTAGCCACCCATCAAACTGAAAATGTAGCTTTTCTATTATCGGTGGATGCAAATCGAAATTTGCTAAAGTATTTTCACCCAAGCTCCCAGGAACTTCTGGTTCGATCAAATATTGACTCACTTTATTCTCCCAAAGAAAGCTAACGCCTTGTTAAGGTGTGAGGCACGCAATACCTAAGCTTCCGCATACCACCTTAACCACTAAAACTAACGCATAGTAAAAATGCCACGCGTGCCGAATCACTCTTGAACAATTTGTTATGTAGCCGACTTTCAGGCTAGTGCTTTCTGTCCAATTTGGATTTTGGGCGCAATACCAGCTTTGCGATACAAAGCTAGAGCAGATTCATTGAAAGAATATACCTCTAACCACAGCTCTTCTCCGCCGTTAGAAATAGCCCTTTCTTCAAATGCCTCTATTAGCGCCAGTCCAACACCCTGACTCCTAAAGCGTGAATCCACTACAATCTGTTCAACGCTTGCGATCTTTCGCTGTTTGAGCGTCCAAGACTTACGAACCCATAGCTCACCAAAAACAAAACCTACTAACTGCCCTTTGCTTTCGGCTACCAGACAAATCGAGCTTTCACTTTCGATTATCTTGTTCAGGTCTATTTTTTGTTCAATTTCTTCCGGTGATAAAAAGTCATCAGGTAAATTTGCTTGATGATACTCATTAAGCTGAAACTGTAGTTTCTTGATAACACTGATATCTTCAATGCGAGCTTGGCGAATATTTAACATATATAAATCCTTTTAACTTACCGTCCTCTCGCGGCTACATAACGCCGCATTAAGGTGTGAGCAACGCTACCACTAACCCTAACCGTACCACCGTAAACACAAAACCCAACGATGGAATGAAAAATGCCAAGCGTTGGGAATCACTCTTAAATGCTTTGTTATGTTTATTTTACTTCTTGGATTTTAGCTTTAGCTTTAACAATTAGAGCTTTAATTTTTGCCAAGTCTTCAAGGTTATAATAAGCAGCTACGCCACCGATTTTACCGCTTGAAACTGCCGCCATTACTTTGCCACCAGAACTAAATGTGGAAATTTTCAGATCACCTTTAGTCGAGTAGTCAGCTTGGAAATCTTCAAACTTTGTTACATCTGGTTTGATTTTTGAAATGTAATCAATACCAGCTATCAAAGAATCAATTTCATCGAAGTCGATATAAGTTGTATGCTTTTTATCGTAACGGCCATCTTCTTTGAAAGCTTCGATAGTAATACCGTACTCTTTCTGACCACTAGTAACATTAGTAAATTCTTTACTTTCTACGTTAACAAGGGTGTTGTACAAGCCATTTGCTGTTTCGATTTTTTGGAAACCACGAACGAGAACGACACCTGTTTTAGCGCTGAATTGCTCTAATTTAGTTTTAGCTTCAGGAACAGTATCTTTTAAATTGTTAGCTGAAACACTGCACGACAGAAGCACTAAAGCAATAATAGAGAGTTTTTTCATGATGATTAAATCCGACTGAAATAAAGCTACCATTATATAGAACAGCAGCCTGAGCACTCATAATAAACATCATAAGTGTGAGGATAAACATAACGCCGCGTTAAGGGGTGAACAACGCGATGCCACCCAAGTTAAACCATTGTGCCATAAACACAAAAGCTAAACTTTTAACCAAAACTGCCATGCGTTGAGAATCCCTCTTGAACGCTTTGTTATGTGCGTACTAAAGTTGTGCGTACAATCTCAGCATGTCTTTGTGTTGAATACCATTTTCATAGATTGGCTCTGGATAATTCAGTAAAAAGTGATCTTTGACGATTGAGTCAACCCTAAAGCCAAGACGCTGATAATAAGTCAGTTGATAACCAAAGGTACCTGTACCCAGTTCAACACGAGAGATTCCCTTACTCGATAACTGAGACAGAACTGACTTAAGCAATTCAGAACCAACACCTTGACCTTTTAACTTTGGATATACAGAGACATTGAATATCTCAGCAAGCCTATTGGTTTGTGGCTTCACTATGCAAGCGGCTAAAACACGCCCATTGTCTAGTGCAGCAAAGCACCATGAATCGGATAAATATGAAGAAATACTCGCTTCAGAAGGATCAGCTTCAAGCAGCAAATCTAGCGGAATCTGGCTACTTTTGACTTCGATATATTGCATTTTTCCTCCGTAACTATTCACCCGCAAGGCCTTGACAGCAAAGTTGTGTGACCAGGTTAACTTGATCCCATATTCGGCTTGAGTG
>NZ_JAWOWL010000074.1:0-2971 GCF_033340395.1 Vibrio sp. 1159
CAGAAGTGAAACGAAATAGCGCCGATGGTAGTGTGGGGCTTCCCCATGTGAGAGTAGGACATCGCCAGGCTTTAAATTTAAGAAGCCCGCTCGAAAGAGCGGGCTTTTTTGCATCTACAGAGTTTTAAAATTAGCTCACTTTATACCTAAAAAGTGTTCATCTAAGGTGCGATATACTTGCTCTCTGCAACCTTCCAAAAGGCTTTAACAAGCGGATTCTCCAGCTGAGTTTTGTTGCAGCAAACACCAAGTTTAAAAGGTTTAATTGGTAAGACTTTTAAACGATTTATCTTTTCTCTTACTGGACTGTTGTTGATTACAACATCAGGTGCGATACCTACTCCACATCCCAATGCAACCATACTTACGATGGCTTCATGTCCGGAGGTTTGTGCGTAGATCTTTGGCTTTATTTTCATTTGTTTGAGCCAAGTATTGGCCCTGTCCCTTGCCGTTCCTGCTTCTGGGAGTATGAATGGAATGACCGACCAGTCTGGTTTTTCTTTTTGTAGCTCTTCAGCAAACGCACTAACCCCAACAGGTACGATGACAGAAAGTGGGATTTCACTGATCGTTTCAAATGCGATTTTATTTGGCATCTGTTCTGACTTGGCTGATATGGCAATATCGGCTTCATCTGCTAATATTTTGTCGATCGCTTGAGCTGGATCGCCGGTTGATAGTTTGAACTCAATGAAAGGGTTCTGAATACGAAAGTCAGAGATTAGCTCCGGAAGATGGCTGTAGCTTGCAGTAACAGAACAAAAGAGACGGATTTCTCCTTTCAATTCATCCTCGGTTCCCTTCAGGTGACTCTGATACTGCTGCCATTCGCCAAGAATCTTTAAGGCAACTGGGACTAGCTTTTTACCTTGGATAGTTAAATCAACGCTACGGTTGTCGCGTAAAAACAATTGTTGGCTGGTTTCCTCCTCTAATTTTTGTATCTGTCGGCTTAAGGCTGAAGGGCTAATATGCATTGCCGCTGCGGTCTTGGCGAAACTTTTACTCTCACAGAGATGAATGAAAAGTTGCAGGCTTTTGATATTCATTGAATTTTCATTTCCATGTTGCATAAATTGCAATAACTAATTGTGAATATATCACTTTAAGCAATATCATGTCTGTTTTAGGATGAAGTTATTCGGTAAGGCAATTACTGACCTCAATGGAAGAATCTCAAAGGAGCACCCAGATGGCTAATTATTTTAATACCCTAAACTTGCGCGAGCAGTTGGACCAATTAGGTCGTTGTCGTTTTATGGACCGCAGTGAGTTCGCTTCAGAAGCGGATTATCTGAAAGGTAAGAAAGTAGTCATTGTAGGTTGTGGTGCTCAAGGTCTTAACCAAGGTCTGAACATGCGCGACTCTGGTCTAGACGTTGCTTATGCGCTTCGCCAAGCCGCGATTGATGAGCAACGCCAGTCATTCAAAAACGCAAAAGACAACGGTTTTGAGGTAGGTAGCTACGAAACGCTAATTCCACAAGCTGATCTAGTAGTAAACCTTACTCCAGATAAGCAGCACACAAACGTTGTTGAGACGGTAATGCCGTTAATGAAAGAAGGCGCAGCACTAGGTTACTCTCACGGTTTCAACGTTGTTGAAGAAGGCATGCAAATCCGTAAAGACCTAACGGTAGTAATGGTTGCACCTAAATGTCCAGGTACGGAAGTTCGTGAAGAGTACAAGCGCGGTTTCGGTGTACCGACTCTTATCGCTGTTCACCCAGAGAACGACCCAAAAGGTGAAGGTTGGGATATCGCGAAAGCTTGGGCTGCAGCAACAGGTGGTCACCGTGCAGGCTGTCTAGAGTCTTCTTTTGTTGCTGAGGTGAAATCTGACCTAATGGGTGAGCAAACTATCCTTTGTGGCATGCTACAGGCTGGCTCTATCGTGTGTTACGAGAAGATGATTGCTGATGGTATCGATCCTGGCTACGCTGGTAAGCTTCTTCAATACGGTTGGGAAACCATCACTGAAGCACTGAAGTTTGGTGGTATCACTCACATGATGGATCGCCTAACTAACCCTGCAAAAGTGAAAGCATTTGAGCTTTCTGAAGAGCTAAAAGAACTGATGCGTCCGCTATACAACAAGCACATGGATGACATCATCACCGGTCACTTCTCTAGCACTATGATGGCTGACTGGGCAAACGACGATGCAAATCTACTAGGCTGGCGTGCAGAAACAGGTGAAACTGCTTTCGAAAACTACCCAGAAACTGACGTAGAAATCTCTGAGCAAGAGTACTTCGATAACGGTATCTTGATGGTTGCTATGGTTCGTGCGGGTGTTGAGCTAGCATTCGAAGCGATGACGGCATCTGGCATCATCGATGAGTCTGCTTACTACGAGTCTCTACACGAGCTGCCACTTATCGCAAACACTATCGCACGTAAGCGTTTATACGAGATGAACGTGGTTATCTCAGACACTGCGGAATACGGTAACTACCTGTTCGCTAACGTAGCAACGCCGCTTCTACGTGAGAAGTTTATGCCGGCCGTAAATACTGACGTAATTGGTAAAGGTTTAGGTGAAACGTCTAACCAAGTAGATAACGCGACTCTTATCGCTGTGAATGAAACAATCCGCAATCACCCTGTAGAGTACATCGGTGAAGAGCTACGTGGTTACATGACTGATATGAAGCGTATCGCGGTGGGCGGCTAAATTACTGGCCTTAAGGTTCCATTTTGGTGTCGAAGGTGCTCGTTTACTATCGTAAAGTCCGCGCCTTCTCCTAGAAATGAAGCCTTAATACTGCGTAATTTACTTAGTCTCAAGTAACGCAGTAGATAAACTCCAGGCAGACTGGAGTGATAAATACAAAATAAAACACAACATCTAATCAAAAGGCTTGGTCGCCGTTGACCAAGCCTTTTTGTTTTCAGCCCTAAACCACCTACTTCAGTAGGTGGTTATCATCCGTTTCGGCTTTGCCTGTAAAACTACTCATGCTAA
>NZ_JAWOWL010000075.1:0-2847 GCF_033340395.1 Vibrio sp. 1159
GAAGTTTCCAGATCCAATGCGGGAAGAAAAATTAATAATTCTTCAATCGCCTTTTGAGCTTCGACCTCTAGCTGTCTTCTTTTTCGATTTCGTTCCCAACGGGCGTAATCTTCTTGGGTATACGTCAACTCAGCTTGACGCTCTCGACGTTGGCGGGCTGCTCGCTCTCTAACCGTTTCTTCTCGAGCTTGTGGTTTTCTTAATGATTCTTCTTCATGGAGTGGCTTATAACCTCCGCCAGAAGAACTCAAAGGTTTTTTCTTTCGATCTAAAAAATTGTGTGGCATCAGTTCACCTAACCTCAATTAAAGTGACAACATCATAACCACTCTTAAAGGTGCGTAATATTGGTCATATGTTAAATAGGCAACTTCACTATCAAAAACACCATTTAGAAGCCCCTCAAACGCTCTGTAAGCCATTTTCAGCATCAAACCTACCCACGGGTACACAAAACCACTCTGAAAGTTTATGACGCATTTGAAGCGGTTTTATCATCCTAAGATGAGCACAAGCATCTGGAACAAAAAAGCCCACGAAAGGGGCTTTTTGAACAATTCGGAGTTTGTTAGTCCAGGTTAAATGAGCGTAGCGTTTTAATCTGGACTGACGAACCGGCAACGAGCAAAGCGAGGCGACAGAACCATAGCAATCATGACGCTAAATTCTTCTTGCAATAGTCTGCCCAATAAAGATGAGCAAATTCCAATTTGTCGGAAAATGCAGAATGATCGACAGATAGCCAAGCTCGGTTCGTCACATCCCAAAACATTTGGTCAAACTGCGTAAAGCTTCTGAAGTTAGGCTGATGTACTTTTCTCCAAACAGAATGGGAAAGCATCCTCATCCCTGAGTTAATCCGCTTCACATTCGCAATATCTTCATCAGTCTTAGCCATAAGCACCTCATATACAAACCAAGGACTAATAGAATACTAAATGAAGTAAGTGCGAGGAATGATACGTTTGGTTTACTGGGGTAAAGGGGGCGTTAGCGCCCCTTTCCAGCTCACAGGGGAACCGTCAGGAACGAAGTGACTAGAGGGGACGCTGTGTATGCTGGCTTAGTATGAAGAAAGGCGATAGCACAAGCCTAAAAAAATAAGCTATTGAAAAGGTTATAACCCACGTGGGTTAGGAGCGACAGTGCCACCATTTAGATAGGGTGAAATGCCGCTTGCTCGATGCTCGGACGCTTCGCTTACTCGCACACTGCGCCGAGCGGATGAGGTAAGCGAAGACAGAAGAGTTGGTGCCGAAATTGCTTATTTCGGCTGCGCCGACCCCTACCCATTTCGACTCTATTTTGAGTGATTTAGGTACTGTCTATGGTCGCTTTCTGAACTAAGGATTTCTCCCCTTATTTCGGACTGCCCTGCGCTGTGTGTAAAGCTTTCGCCCCCGTTCCAGTCACACAACACTAATCAGTTATTCCTTTTCCGCTTGTCCCCTCTAGCAGCTACAAGGGGCGGATTTATCGAGCTTGGTGCTTAGTTCTGATTAGTGCCTTTACCTCTCACCTTTGGAACATCCCTTGGTCGGTGAGTGATGCGCGTCGTTCTGTCCAAAACATCTTGATTCCAAACAGAGTGCAGAAATACTCTTGAAATGCTTACTTGATATGGTCTATCATGGAAGGAACTTCCTAGGGCTGAAATCTAGTGAGTATTTCGACGAAAACCACTCCGGGAAGAGTGGTTTTGTCACATCTGGGTATAGAGATTAATCCTAAAAGCATTTGATCTCAAATGGATCTTCGTAAGATCTTTTATTCCATAACAATAAAGCCTCCCCATGGGGAGGCTTTATTGTTTCTGATAGCTTCAGTCAAAAACTGCTGTGGTACAACTGATAAAGTGTAAATATAACAGCTACCGTTGTAGTTCCTATCATTGTGTCACGATGCGCCCGATAAGATTCCATAATTGTCTCTATATCGTTTTCATCTACGTTGTTTATTGTACCGTACCTCATCATTCCTTTACCTTTGCAATAAAGGCGAAGCCCTAAACCAGAACAAAGAAAAGCGGCAAACCACATCCCAATAACACCCAAAACACTATCCCGAAAAAACAGCACACCTAAGATGACGCAAAAAATAAATACTCCATCGGAGATATTCATATATCTCCAAACTTTAATTTTATTAATCATCATCGTTATCTCCACTTAAAAAATTACCAGTGAGATAACTAACAAAACTATCCGATGTATCTTGGACTCGCTTAGGCAGATTGAGTAATCTTAAGCGATATGCAGCCCCCATCCCTGTAGCATAAGCCCAAAGCGGGTCAAAATCTAAATTAGCAGCAGAATAAACAACATCAGCTTGGACAACCCTTTGCAAAGGTGCCAAGTAAGGGTTAGCAATTAAAGAAACACCAATCACCTGCATCACATCCGAACGTTTATCTTGTGTCGCTGCCTCGATGTAATCCTGAAAAGCATCATCTTCCATGTCGATATTGGCATTTCTCATTAAGCATTCAGGCGTAGCGCAACTAGCTTTAAAACGAACATTAAACGATTCATCATTCACTACTAGATTGCGTCGATAACTGCCATCTTGAGAGAAATTATCAGCCTTTTCTGTCTGGCGTGATAACCGATTCTCTTCGACTTTTCTAAGCGCACCACCTCCCTCAATGAAACCATTTTTGACCTGATGAATAAGATCATATCCAGTCTCATAGGAAATATTGCCCCCGTTGTACCCTTTCAAGATAACATCGAACGCTTCGCTAAATTCTTTTACCGCTTGGCTGTGAACCGAAGTTTCCAGATCCAATGCGGGAAGAAAAATTAATAATTCTTCAATCGCCTTTTGAGCTTCGACCTCTAGCTGTCT
>NZ_JAWOWL010000076.1:0-2758 GCF_033340395.1 Vibrio sp. 1159
GTGTGCGATGGATGTAAACTACTTAAGCAAGGTTCTCGGAGCCCTTGAATGACGGGGATGTTCATGCGATTTCCGTGAGATCCTGATGCTTTGGCTTGAAGCTGTGAGTCGGCTTCAAGCTTTAGCTGTCGCCTGCCTTGCCGGGCAATAATTAATGATATAACGGTGTGTGCTATACCGTGCAGTGGCTTATAAAGGTTATAAAATAAAATGAAATTTATCGAAACACGTATTCCTGAGGTAAAAATTATTGAACCTCAGGTGTTTGGCGACGAACGCGGCTTTTTTATGGAAACGTTTCGCACCACGCTGTTTAACCAAGAGTGCGGTGTACGTGAGTTCGTGCAGGAAAACCACAGCAAATCCAGCCATGGTATTCTGCGCGGTCTGCATTATCAGACTGAAAATACCCAGGGTAAACTGGTGCGCGTGGTGTCCGGTGAAGTATTCGATGTCGCGGTTGATATGCGTAAAGAGTCACCAACCTTTGGCCAGTGGGTGGGTGTGGTACTCTCGGCAGAAAACAAACGTCAGCTGTGGGTGCCGGAAGGTTTTGCCCATGGCTTTTACGTCATGTCCGATGAAGCCGAGTTCGCCTACAAATGTACCGATTTCTACAATCCGCAAGCCGAAGTGTCAGTCAAATGGGACGACCCGACGCTGGCGATTGAGTGGCCGCTGGTGGATAACCAGGCGCCAAGTTTGTCAGCCAAAGATGTGGCCGGCCTCAGTTTTGAAGCGGCGCCTAAGTTTTAACAGTGCCTAATTCCAGTGCGCCGCCGATATCACTGGTCACCGTGTCTCACGGGCATGAAGGCTATATTCACGAGCTGGTCGTTTCGCTGATCAAGTTCTGGCCATCGCCGTTTGAGCTGATCCTGATTGACAACCTTAACAGTGATACATTTGATCGCTGGGTCGAAGAGTGCAATCAGCAGCTGAGCTCGATGAATTCGTCGATCCGCTTATATAAATTCAGCCAGCCAAAATCGTTTAGTGTCGGCAATAACTTTGCTATTACGAAAGCGAGCTTTGAGCACCTGTTTATTATCAATCCGGATTGCCAGTTCATTAACCGCTCGGTCCAGAAGTGGTTTATCGACCATCGCGAAAAAATCGAAGGCAACTTGTTTTATCCCTGCTTACTCAATAGTGACGGCTCACGCCAGCAAAACTACAACGAGTGGCCCTGTTTGACCAACCAGGTGATGCGTTTAATTCGCGCCAAACTGGGGTTACCAACCGGGCAGCGACAAAAACGGCGTGACTGGTATTTTGCTTCGGCTATTATTACCACCAAATCAACCTTTAGCCGCTTAAACGGCTTTGATGAGCTGTTTCCGCTTTATTGTGAGGATGTCGATTTGTGCCATAAAGCCAAATTACTCGATATCCCCTGTATTCCGGTGGAGTCAGTGAGAATGATTCATCATTTGGGCGGTGAGGCGATGCACAAGCATTTGCGCAAAGCGATCCACTCTAATCTGGTGTGGCGCTATGTGCGGGTGCGCAATTATATCCGCATCAAGGTGCTGAAAAAGGCATACGATGAAACATGGGTGAAAGCCAGTGGTGACAAAACCCTGTATTGATATCGTGCTCGCCACGTATAACGGCGAACGTTTTATTATGCAGCAAATTAGATCGTTGCAAAACTGCGCGCTTTACACAGAGCTGGTGGCGCGCGTCATCGTGGTCGACGACGGCTCATCGGATCAGACTGAGGCGATTATTGCCCGTTTGCAACAAGGTGATAATCGAATTGAATGGCATGTTAATCCCGGCCCGCTGCACGGTCCGTCGGCCAACTTTAATTTTGGCCTTAGCCTGAGCAGCGCGGAATACATCATGCTGTGCGATCAGGACGATATCTGGCACGCCAATAAAATTGCGCGCTCTTTTCAGGCTATCTCGACTCGGGCAATAAAGGGCCGGAAAATCATTCAAGTTCAGCAACCGGTGTTAGTGTTCAGCGACAAACGCATTGTCGATCAGGATCTCAATGAGTTGTGCGCGAGCTTTTTTCAACTGCGTAACATTTCCCGCCAGTGGCACCATTCCACGCAGCAGTTACTGCAGCAGAATGTCGCCTCCGGCTGCACCATGCTGTTCAACCGACAATTACTGCAGCTGGCACTGCCGATTCCGCCTGCAGCCTTTATGCATGACTGGTGGTTAATCCTGGTGGCTAAATTGAACGGTGAGGTGGTGTTTATTGATGAGCCGCTCATCGACTATCGCCAGCACAGCAATAATAGCCTGGGCGCAAAATCACACTCAGTGCTGTATTTAATCCGTCACTTCTTTCGCCACTTACAGCGTTTCGAAACGAACTTCTGGCATACGGTGGAGCAAGCCGCAGCGCTGCAAACCCGTTTTAGCAACACAAGCGTGACAGAGGCACAATTCGCTCGCTTTAAACATTACAGCTATTGGCAGCGGCTTGGCCTGTTTTGTCAGGGTAAAGTACGGCAACACAACTGGAAAGGGCAGCTCGCGCTGTTCCTGACTTTGCTGAAGGGCAGGGGCTAACGGCTTAAAGCGATAACGTTGGGCTGGCTGGTTAAAGAATGGAAGCGACATTATTAGTTAATGTTACTTAATATTAGTTAATATCGCTTGCAGTGCTGCACGGTCCGCGCATGTTATTTACGCACCTTTTTATCAAATTTCGGGATAAAATCAGGGAAATCGCATAAACATGCCCATTTTTAAAGGGACTTCGTCAAATTAGAGTATTCTAATTTACAAGGTATTT
>NZ_JAWOWL010000077.1:0-2412 GCF_033340395.1 Vibrio sp. 1159
TTAATATATTTAATAATCTTAATATAATTTCTTTTTTAATATAAAGTCGCTGACCAGCCAGCCGACTCGCCACACTTAAAAAAACGGCCCTTTTCATTCGTCTTTTGTCTTGAAGAACAGTACAAGAGTTGACCGTTCATCGCCATCCAAACTCTGCGAACAAGTTCGCCATTCTGGTAAAACCAAATAATTGCAAAGAGATACACCACTGCCAAGCCTAACAAACTCAGAACATGCCCCAAAGGGGCTGATTTGCTCTGGAGGTAAGAATGATTGACAAGATTTAGGGTAAATAAAGAGTAGTGCACACCCAAAGAACTACGAAAGTGCATATCAAGCAGTGTTAATTTCGGTTTTTAGCCCGTTTCTCTTGTTTGGTAAACCAATACACCTTCAAATCAAGATCGTGGCAATACGAGCTAATTTTGAGTGATAAGACAAGAGAAAGAGAAATGTGTTAATCGTTCCAACCGTTGCGCTCACGAATAGCGTTTATCTTTGAACGGTAAGTGCCACGGTTCATTCCCAATAGTCTCGATGCTTTTGCTTGATTTCCACGAGTATGAACAAGGGTTTGCTCAAACAACTCATCCTTAACCATCGCTACTATCCAAGACATATCAGGCGTTGCGAAACGATCATGACGAGTTGGTTCAAGCTCTGCCTTGATGGACTCAATAATCAATTTCTTATCAAAAATGGTAGGGGTAGACATAATTTTTCTCTGGCTGGTAAAAAGGGGCACGGATTATCATAAATCGATAATCAATTGTCCAATCTTCTCCCCAAGACAACTCAACTGAATATCATCTTAACTGTCCACCTGTAGACCATCGACCAACAACACGTTATGAAACTGGTGAGCTGGCAAAACTCCCTACCATCTAAAAAGGGAGTATCTGAAACCGCTTAAATCACAGAACATTCAAATCAAAAGACCAAAAGCCATTGCAAGACAAGGGTTTATACTCCCACCACTGCGTGGGTGTATCGTATGAAACCTAATCAACGGTCACCGTTGACTTCTTACCAGTCGTTTAATGAAGTGCTATTGCAATATCTGAAAAGTGCGATACAACATAGAGATAAGCACTGGAAAAGGAGACGCTATGACGACACAAATCAAACACACAAATACACTGTTAAACCGTTCTATCAGACACTCAAACCCAGAAATTATTCTTCTCTCAATAGCCCCGAAGTGGACAAATAACCCCATCACTTTCACGCCCCACTCAAAAGAATCGTTATCAAAACTGATAACTTTTAAAAACTCGATTGGGGAGAATTAATGAGCAATAAATTCTTTCACTATTCAACGAATCAGGAGGTCGAACAATACCTGTCAGAATTGACGCAACAATGCGGATTTAAGCACAAAACCCAGCTAATCAATGCAATATTCAATGGCGAAGTGTTAACGATTCAGAGCGATGATTTAACGCTTCACAACAACCAATCAGCGCTGTTTAAACGAAACGCACAGCAATTGCTGGATTTAGATACACTGTTACGAGTACACCTGCCTGATACAAATCCTATTGATTTTGACATAAGCCAGTATCAGAGCATTGAAGATAAAATTGCAGCAGCAGAACAACTCACCATTAAGAACCGCCAGTTTTTACCTACGTATCTGCATATTTTGCAAGTGCTGCTACTGGTGTTTGACTTCGAGATAGCACAGCCAAAGATCGAACAATTAGGTGATGATGAAGAGTTTATACAGGAGCATAAGGCGAAGCTAAAGTCATTGGCTCAATCAAGCAGTGCAAAATCGAAAAGACGGATTGCCGTGAGCAATCAAGTGAGATTTGAAAAGACAATGGCTCAGTTTACAACTAAGCCATTAACCAAAGCGCAAGAGGAAGCGTTATCTGTAATTAACATCGCCAAATTGCAACTAAAAGACATCGCTCTTTCAACACAAGTCAAAACAGCTTTACTACAAGATTTTGACCGAGCGAAGCAAAGGTTAACCGCTACTCAAAAGCCACTTTCTCAACTTAACAAGCTACTATTACTGTTAGGCAAAGCCAAGTTTCAGCGACTGACCATCACTGAGCAGAACAAGCAAACCATTGAAGTAATGACAAAAGGACTGAATGAATTAAACCAGCACATCAAAGCATGTCATCAAGCTCAAATTAATACTGCCTTAACCGTTAAGCAGAAGATGGTTGAGATTGTAGAGCTGGAGATACAGTTAAAACACTGTGTTGCAAAAACAGAGAAAGAATAAGCACTATACTGCAGGGAAGTAGTGCTCATCAGGCGACTCCCTTCGCATTGATTACGGCTCGTTGAGGCGAGCTACCTAATAACAACTGTAGTCAGCAATTTCGAGTAGATCAAAAAATTAACCAGATATTAAAAGTACAATAACTCAGGAATCGAGCTTAGCAGCCATCT
>NZ_JAWOWL010000078.1:0-2390 GCF_033340395.1 Vibrio sp. 1159
ACGCCGGGGGTCGCGGGTTCGAGTCCCGTCCACTCCGCCACTTATATTAAGCCCCAGTCGAAAGACTGGGGCTTTTTCGTTTGGTCGTGTCCCCTAGAAATGCATTTACACATTGAAGGCGAGACAATACGACTTTCTTTACCCTTTTGGCACATGAGTTTCTCAGGAAGATGAGCCTGCTGCCTGCACTTCCAATTACTCCGAGTTTGTATCCTGTCCTCGTTGAAAGATTGGTCATTTGAACAATGAGTCTTTATAACACTCGCCCTCAACCGTAATAGAATGAATAGTCTTCCTCACTGCGCGTTTTGTTAGCGTCTCTCTTAAACAATAATTTTCTACATCTTATTTCTCAAACATTCATTGCTTCCATGTTTAGAGCGGGACCGTCGTTGCGTGGATTACGCAATTTCCCGAAATATAGTGAGGAAGAGAGCTAAGTCTTCCGAAAATTAATGCCTTTTAGAAAACTTTGTTTTCTTTGCTGAACTTGCTAGTAGCGATTAACCTAAGAGGAGTTCTTGAGGAGTATGTTTGATGATGCAACAAATAAAAAATGAAACGCTGAAATCTGTATTTAAGCAATGGTCTTCCGAAGAGGGAATTGTGGTCATCAACCCTGCAACTGAGCAAGAGTTAATTCGGTTAAAGCCTAGTACTCTTGATGAGTTAGATGATCTCATTGGTCAGTGCAAAACGGAGCAAGTCCGTTGGGCTAAATTAAGTGCCAAAGAGCGCTCTCGTCGTTTGAGGGGGTGGTATCAACTACTTCTTGATAATGCAGAAGACATAGCCACGATTATTACCTTAGAGCAGGGTAAACCTTTAGCTGAGAGCAAAGGGGAAGTGATGTATGGTGCCTCTTTTGTCGAGTGGTTCTCAGAAGAAGCAAAACGTGCTTATGGCGAAGTTATTCCTGCCCCCACGACAGATAGACGTCTATCTGCAATTCGCCAGCCTGTGGGAGTATGCGCTGCAATTACACCTTGGAACTTCCCTATTGCGATGATTACAAGAAAAGCAGCACCAGCCCTAGCGGCAGGTTGTGGCATGTTGATCAAGCCATCAGAGCTTACCCCTCTCACTGCAATTGCTGTTGTTGAATTAGCTTATCAGGCTGGTATCCCTAAAGAACTGCTTTCTGTCGTGGTGTCGGAGCAGGCTGCTGAGTTTGGTCAAGTACTAAGTACTGATCCTAGGATTCAGAAGATCTCTTTTACGGGGTCTACGCGCGTTGGGAAAATTTTGATGAAGCAAGCCAGTGATTCAGTCAAGGCGGTGTCGATGGAGTTGGGTGGTAATGCGCCTTTCATCGTGTTTGAAGATGCAGACTTAGATGAGGCTGCGGAAGGGCTTGTCGCGTCGAAGTTCCGTAATGCGGGGCAAACATGTGTTTGTACCAATCGGCTATATGTTCATAAAAATGTAAAACAAGCTTTTATTGATAAAGTATTGTCGAAGTTAAGCAAATTAAAGCTTGGAAATGGTTTAGAGAAAGGTGTCACATTAGGTCCTGTTATTACGATGGCCTCTAAGCATCGACTAGAGGCGGCGATCGATCAAGCTGTACAAGAAGGAGCCTCTATTGCTAACTCTCCACAGAGACGGCCTGGTCGCTTTATGGAGCCCGTTCTTTTGGATAGTGTGACGCAGAATATGTCGATTGTTCAGCAAGAGCTATTCGGGCCTGTGTTGCCTATTGTTACCTTTGAAAATGATTATCAAGTTCTCGAAATGGCGAACGATACAGAATATGGTTTGGCTTGCTATTTCTATACGAATAGCTTGAAGCGTATTGTGACTTTTAGTGAAGGTTTAGAGTACGGCATGGTTGGAGTTAATGAAGGGATCATCTCTACTGAAGTGGCTCCATTTGGTGGAGTTAAAGAGTCGGGTGTTGGACGGGAAGGTGCTAAGCAAGGACTCGATGAATATCTGGAGACAAAGTATATTTGTCTTGGTGGTTTAAGCTGATTTCAGAGATGGCCGATTGAATTAAAAAGCTAGGTTTTTACCTAGCTTTTTTTTAGTTGAAAGGCATACCATTTGCCACGCGCGTTTGTGGTTAATATTTTCTGGTTACTTAGTGAGTCGATAGTTAGCTTGCGGTAAGCGGTTTTTAATAATCAAAGCGCTTATGTTATTTCGTTATGGGGTAGGAGAGAGCTTAGCTTTAAACTAATACAAAAAAGCCGCATCAAGTGATGCGGATTCTTCTAATATGGCTCCTCCTGCTGGGCTCGAACCAGCGACCTGCGGATTAACAGTCCGTCGCTCTACCAACTGAGCTAAGGAGGAACAAATTTTAATAAGTGGTGCCGACTACCGGAATCGAACTGGTGACCTACTGATTACAAGTCAGTTGCTCTACCTACTGAGCTAAGTCGGCA
>NZ_JAWOWL010000079.1:0-2288 GCF_033340395.1 Vibrio sp. 1159
TTCCTCCTTAGCTCAGTTGGTAGAGCGACGGACTGTTAATCCGCAGGTCGCTGGTTCGAGCCCAGCAGGAGGAGCCACTTTTAAAGCCGCATCACTTGATGCGGCTTTTTTGTATCTGCTTTATACGTCATTTCTCACTTTCCCATTTATCTGCACTTCATTTCTAAACATCAGCGAACATTAAATCCTTTCTTCAAAAACACTTATTTCACGCTAAAAATTTAATCCTCATCGTAATTTCAATACGCATTAGTATCCGAGCATATTTATCTTCACTAAGATGCCCGAGTTATTACATTTCTTCTTTTAGCTATGCCTTGCATAGTGATAACACTTTATTTGTGAGCTAAATATGAAACTAAAAACTCAAGCCTATTTATTATCTGCGATCATATTGCTAGCTCTCCTAGCTCTGACCGCAACGGGCTTATGGACACTTCGCGTCGCAAGTAACCTTGATAACAAAGCTCGAGTTACTGAGCTATTTAAAAGTGCGTACAGCATACTTACCGAAGTAGAAAAGATGGCTATCGAAGGCAAAATGCCGGAAGACGAAGCGAAAGCATTAGCCACTCGCCTACTTCGTAACAATATCTACAAAGACAACGAATACGTTTATGTCGCAGATGAAAATATGATGTTCATCGCCGCACCACTAGACCCTCAACTACACGGAACCAGCTTCCATGACTTTAGAGATGACAGTGGTAATAGCGTAGGCCAACTCATTCTAGATGTATTGGGGCACAAAACAGGTCAGATCATTGAATATACCTGGAGCCAAAAACAAGCTGATGGCAGCATTGAAGAAAAACACTCGATAGCAGAAAAAACACCACACTGGGGCTGGGTTGTCGGTACAGGTATTGGCTTTAATGAAGTTAACGCACGTTTTTGGTCGACAGCACAATGGCAGCTTGTGCTGTGTCTGATTATCGCGGGAAGTATTCTAAGTGGCCTGATCATTTCGATTCGCAAAATGCTTCATCTACTTGGTGGAGAGCCTAACGACGTGCGTAAAGCAGTTCAAGCTGTCGCTCAAGGAGACATTCAGACCAGTTTTGATACTGTGGCACCGAGAGGAAGTATCTATCGTGCCGTGCAAGATATGAGTCAATCACTAGCTACCATGGTGACAAACCTAGAGAAGTCTATGCATGCACTGCGCGCAGAGTTATCTGCCGTAGAAGCTCGATCAAATACGATTGCCGATCTTACCGTATCTCAGCAGCAATCAACGGCGATGATTGCCACTGCGATGACTGAAATGGCATCTTCAGCCAACCATGTTGCCAATTCAGCAAGCGACACCGCAAACAATACGGACGAGGCTGACAAACAAAGCCAACATACTCAGAAACTCATTCATAACACGGTTGAAAACATTCAAGGTTTAGCTTCTCAATTAAATACTGCGAGTAAAGCGGTCGCCGATCTAGATCAGGATGTAAATAATATTGTAAAAGTGCTCGATGTGATTGGTGATATTGCAGAGCAAACAAACCTATTGGCACTCAATGCAGCCATTGAAGCAGCACGTGCTGGAGAACAAGGCCGAGGCTTCGCAGTCGTTGCTGATGAGGTACGCAACCTAGCAGGACGCACACAAGACAGCACAAAAGAGATTCAGTATATGATCTCCAATCTGCAAGAAGGCTCTCGCAATGCCATTCACACAATGGAAATATGTGCAGAAACCAGTGAAAGCACTGTTACAGAGTCTAAGAATGCCTCTGAAGCTCTACAGCAAATTGTAACGGCGTTAGAATCTATCACCACAATGAGCCAGCAGATCGCTACTGCTGCCGCTGAGCAGACGCAGGTTAGCGATGATATTGCGCTACGCATAAACCTTATCGAGGAAAGCGGAGGCCAACTCAACTCTGTCGTAACCGAGAGCCAATCAAGTACTCAAAGTTTAGCTTCACTAGCGAATGAGCTAGAAGGTTGGGTAAACAAGTTCTCAGTAAAGCACTAGTTTAAAGTCAATTGTTCAATAAAAAGCACGTTTTCAGACGTGCTTTTTTGTTTTTATCGCCTTTATTTTGCAAGTGAACACACTATCAATGTTAAAACATCGCTTAAAGCATGGCGCATTGCTGCTAAAAATGCATAAAAACAGCCCACTCCGAGCACAAATTCATCAAACGATATTTTATTTTAATTTTATTGTTGACCTGAAAGCCGAAAAGCCTTTTAATACACCTCGTCGCCCGGATAGCTCAGTCGGTAGAGCAGAGGATTGAAAATCCTCGTGTCGGTGGTTCGATTCCGCCTCCGGGCACCAC
>NZ_JAWOWL010000080.1:0-2242 GCF_033340395.1 Vibrio sp. 1159
CGCTCTTTTTGTTTTTGTGAGGAGGTGAATGGTTTGAGCCCCTTGCCGCCATTTTGTTCTTTACGGATGAACATTAAATCCTTAGAAACCTGCGAGTAAGCGATATCTAGGATGACGGGCTTTGATTTGAAGTATCCCAAAATCGCGACAAAGTAACATCTATGAGCTCTGAGACGAATTGACCGAAAAACTGCCAATTCCGCATCGTTCAGAGAAAAGTACAGACGTTGTTCTTCGATTGAAAAAATGGGTGGGGAATAAAGATCTGCCTGTTCTGCTCTCGTGAGAATAGTAATTTCGTTTTTGATGGCCATATCAGGGCTGTTCCGTATTAAATGTACGATATTTACCTAATTTGCCACACTTATAAGTAGTAACCCACCTCCGCAGCCATTTATTGGTGTGGTCTACAGAGGATTATGTCTTTTTAGAGGGGAAAATCCCTAGAACCCCAAATTAAACCACGTATCACCGTTTAACTTACTCCGACACCTCACAATTGATTGATACTAAATTGAATGCATTAGTGAAAGGCGGCATTATTCTCGGATAAAGACGGCTTAAAGCCATCTAATAAGCGTTATGTGTTTTTCTTGTAAGCGCCGTAATTGAACAAAACTTTTTTCTAGCCATGCGGCGTGGGTAGATCAAAAATCAGCGCCTTAGAGCGTCAATTTGGCGCCTTATTTTTGTGATTTTAAGTGGTTGCAAGTTGCTGTTTTTAAGGTGTTTATTTTTCTTGAGAACTGGTTGGTAAATGTTAGTCTTCGACTCAAATAAAAAGAGGGCTACAAAATGGATAAAACAGACCAGTTATATGTACAAGCTGACTTTTCACATCAAGACTTGAGTGGTCAGTATTTTAAAAATTGCAAATTTTTCTGCTGTTCCTTTAAACGGGCAAACCTCCGCGATACACAATTTGTAGATTGTTCTTTCATTGAACGAGGAGAATTAGAGGGGTGTGATTTTTCTTACTCGGATCTTAGAGACGCATCTTTTAAAAACTGCAGTCTTTCAATGTCGTATTTCAAAGGTGCAAATTGTTTTGGTATCGAGTTCAGAGAGTGCGATTTAAAGGGGGCAAATTTTGCTCAAGCTAGCTTCATGAATCAGGTATCGAACAGAATGTATTTTTGTTCAGCCTATATAACAGGTTGTAATCTGTCATACGCAAATTTTGAAAGGCAGTGTATCGAAAAGTGTGATTTGTTTGAGAATAGATGGATTGGTGCAAATTTGAGTGGGACATCATTTAAAGAGTCTGATTTAAGTCGGGGAGTATTTTCTGAAGGGTGCTGGAGCCAGTGTAGGTTGCAAGGTTGTGATTTGAGCCACTCGGAGCTGTATGGTTTAGACCCCCGGAAAGTTGACCTTACAGGTGTAAAAATCTGTTCGTGGCAACAAGAACAACTTTTAGAGCAATTAGGTTTAATAGTAGTACCTGACTAAATTTGATGGTTTGAACACACACATAACAAACGCCTCAAGAGGGACTGTCAACGCGTGGCGTTCCCAGTCCCAATGAGCTGTGGTGGTTACGGTTGTAAATTTAAGCCGTGCGGTAGCGTTGCCAGCCCCTTAGGCGGGCGTTAGCCCTCAGGAGGAAAAATGAAAATATCCATTATGGCAGCAGTTTCTGAGAATGGAGTAATTGGCTCTGGATTGGATATACCTTGGCATGTACAAGGTGAGCAGCTCCTGTTCAAAGCTATGACTTACAATCATTGGCTTTTAGTCGGTCGTAAAACTTTCGACTCAATGGGTAAACTTCCCAATAGGAAATATGCTGTGGTTACTCGCTCAGAAATGGTCTCGAATGATCCAGATGTTATTTATTTCACCAGCATTGAATCGGCATTATCTTACTTAGACAATACGACAACACATGTCTTTGTTTCTGGTGGTGGTGAAATTTACAAAGCATTAATCGAACAAGCAGATGTTATCCATCTTTCAGTGATTCATAAGCACATCTCTGGCGACGTGTTTTTCCCTTCAGTTCCACAGAGTTTCAAACAAACATTTGAGCAAAGTTTCAGTTCAAATATTGATTACACGTACCAAATTTGGGCAAAGGGCTAACAAACTGTTTAAGAGGGATTCGCAACGCGTGGCATTTTTACTATGCGTTGGTTTTAGTGGTTAAGGTGGTATGCGGAAGCTTCGGTATTGCGTTGCTCACCCCTTAACAGGGCGTTATAGCAAAGGAGATAAACGTTGAGTAAGTCAATATTAATAG
>NZ_JAWOWL010000081.1:0-2150 GCF_033340395.1 Vibrio sp. 1159
TTCAAAGCCTCCCACCTATCCTACACATGTAGGGTCAATGTTCAGTGCCAAGCTGTAGTAAAGGTTCACGGGGTCTTTCCGTCTAGCCGCGGGTACACTGCATCTTCACAGCGATTTCAATTTCACTGAGTCTCGGGTGGAGACAGCGTGGCCATCATTACGCCATTCGTGCAGGTCGGAACTTACCCGACAAGGAATTTCGCTACCTTAGGACCGTTATAGTTACGGCCGCCGTTTACCGGGGCTTCGATCAAGAGCTTCGACCGAAGTCTAACCCCATCAATTAACCTTCCGGCACCGGGCAGGCGTCACACCGTATACGTCATCTTGCGATTTTGCACAGTGCTGTGTTTTTAATAAACAGTTGCAGCCACCTGGTATCTGCGACTCTCAATAGCTCCATCCGCGAGGGACTTCACCGTCGAGAGCGTACCTTCTCCCGAAGTTACGGTACCATTTTGCCTAGTTCCTTCACCCGAGTTCTCTCAAGCGCCTTGGTATTCTCTACCCGACCACCTGTGTCGGTTTGGGGTACGATTCCTTACAATCTGAAGCTTAGAGGCTTTTCCTGGAAGCATGGCATCAATGACTTCACATCCGTAGATGCTCGACGTCGTGTCTCAGCCTTAAGAGAAACCGGATTTACCTAATTTCTCAGCCTACGCACTTGAACCTGGACAACCGTCGCCAGGCCCACCTAGCCTTCTCCGTCCCCCCATCGCAATTGTAAGAAGTACGGGAATATTAACCCGTTTCCCATCGACTACGCCTTTCGGCCTCGCCTTAGGGGTCGACTTACCCTGCCCCGATTAACGTTGGACAGGAACCCTTGGTCTTCCGGCGAGGAGGTTTTTCACCCCCTTTATCGTTACTCATGTCAGCATTCGCACTTCTGATACGTCCAGCATGCGTTACCACACACCTTCAACCGCTTACAGAACGCTCCCCTACCCAATATACAAAAGTATATTGCCGCAGCTTCGGTTTACTACTTAGCCCCGTTACATCTTCCGCGCAGGCCGACTCGACCAGTGAGCTATTACGCTTTCTTTAAATGATGGCTGCTTCTAAGCCAACATCCTGGCTGTCTGAGCCTTCCCACATCGTTTCCCACTTAGTAGTAATTTGGGACCTTAGCTGGCGGTCTGGGTTGTTTCCCTCTCCACGACGGACGTTAGCACCCGCCGTGTGTCTCCCGGATAGTACTTACTGGTATTCGGAGTTTGCAAAGGGTTGGTAAGTCGGGATGACCCCCTAGCCTTAACAGTGCTCTACCCCCAGTAGTATTCGTCCGAGGCGCTACCTAAATAGCTTTCGGGGAGAACCAGCTATCTCCAGGTTTGATTGGCCTTTCACCCCTAGCCACAAGTCATCCGCTAATTTTTCAACATTAGTCGGTTCGGTCCTCCAGTTGATGTTACTCAACCTTCAACCTGCCCATGGCTAGATCACCTGGTTTCGGGTCTATATCCAGAGACTGAACGCCCAGTTAAGACTCGGTTTCCCTACGGCTCCCCTAGATGGTTAACCTTGCCACTGAATATAAGTCGCTGACCCATTATACAAAAGGTACGCAGTCACAGGACAAAGCCTGCTCCTACTGCTTGTACGTACACGGTTTCAGGTTCTATTTCACTCCCCTCACAGGGGTTCTTTTCGCCTTTCCCTCACGGTACTGGTTCACTATCGGTCAGTCAGTAGTATTTAGCCTTGGAGGATGGTCCCCCCATATTCAGACAGGATATCACGTGTCCCGCCCTACTCGATTTCACTGAACACACGTCGTCAACTACGGGACTATCACCCTGTATCGTCGGCCTTTCCAGGCTGTTCGTCTAACGCGTGTAAAGCTTAAGGGCTAGTCCAATTTCGCTCGCCGCTACTTTCGGAATCTCGGTTGATTTCTTTTCCTCGGGGTACTTAGATGTTTCAGTTCCCCCGGTTCGCCCTGTTGAGCTATGTATTCACTCAACAGTAATACCTTATGGTATTGGGTTTCCCCATTCGGAAATCCCAGACTCAAATGGTTTTTACTACCTAATCTGGGCTTATCGCAAGTTAATACGTCCTTCATCGCCTCTGACTGCCAAGGCATCCACCGTGTACGCTTAGTCACTTAACCATACAACCCGAAGGAGTTTCGAGTTGAT
>NZ_JAWOWL010000082.1:0-1948 GCF_033340395.1 Vibrio sp. 1159
AGCAATTTCGAGTAGATCAAAAAATTAACCAGATATTAAAAGTACAATAACTCAGGAATCGAGCTTAGCAGCCATCTCGGGCACAGTGGTACATTGCACGAAAATCCCCACCACAGTTGTTTTTCAGTAAGAAAGCAGCCAACGTTTCATTTGGGCCATTCATCAACGCTTCCAGCTCTGATAAATCACTACGCTCAATCAGTTCACATGTCCCTTGAACTTCATTGTAGTTCATACACTTCTTATCACACATATCAAGTAACATCCTTTTAACTTAATAACCACAATTTTAATGTAGGACATTTAAGTGGCTAATTTTGATGGTTTGAATAAAAATGTGAAAATACCGTATAGATGCACAGTGTGAATGCAGTTTATTATGACGCTGGTCACACCAGTATATTAGTTTTACTTTCTAACCGTTCGCTTATCATTCTGTCTTGGGACAACGAGAGCGGTACGCTGGCTGCCATCAGGCACAATGAAACATCAACAGTAAAAGCTGCCACTTTTACAAACGGCTCTGGGTTTATCCTGCAATACGGATTATTTGACATTTTGCGCTCTCATGATACGACATAAGTATACATGGACGTTTACTTATGATCATCAAGATGAAGAAAGTCGCTTTCTCTTGCGACAACAAACGAAAAGGGAAAAACACAGGCTCGTTAACCAACCACATCCTTTACCTCATCACAGATAAGAAGACCAAGCGCTACTCCGACAAGCGCTGCAACCTTTCCTTTTCTCTAAACCCAAATCAACCCGATTTAGGTGCATTACTAACGCACAAAGGCGCATCTCTCAGCCAACCTGAACTGTCTGAATTGGTAAACACCTACTGTTTAGAGCAGCATTGCTACATAACTCAGCATTACGTGAAAAACAGCCGTAAAGCCAAGCAACTGGACGATTACCAAGAATGTTTAGATCCTCAGAAACTGTTCAACTATCAAGGCTCATTGAGCTTTACCCAAGCGGAATACCAAAGGTTATTAAAAGCATCTGGTGGTAACGAAGCACAAGCCAAAGCGATGATGGAAAACATCACTCGCCACTATCTTGCAAGCTACTACAACCAGATAAAAAAAGAGCAGAAAATTAAAGGGAAAAAGACTAAGCCAGAAGAGATTGAGCTTGTCTCGAATTTTCATATTGAAGGGGAAGCAAATCCGCACATCCATTTTTATACCCATGCTTTTTGTCCAACAACTCAACGCTACATGAACCCACGTTATTTCTCTGAAACAAAGCAAAAGGTTCATAAGCAAATTGAAAAGCAATTCGCCCAGTATTTAAAGCAAGGCGTTGCGACAGGTCAGCAAAAGAACCAAGCAAGAACCGCTCGTAGGGACTATCTGACATACCTTTTAGATCATTGCCAAAACTGGCTTGAAGTTAGAAAAATGTTCAGGGATTTAGAGGGGTTACTCAGTGAAGTGTTAAACAGCGATGATCCGTTACATGCAAAAATCGCTGAATTACAGAAGGAGGGGTTATCAATCAAGGTTAAACCCAATCAACAAATTGAAATACAGCAACAAGACGTACCAATCACACTGAGCATTGAGACGTTCATCAACAGAAAGTTGAAACTATCGTTAAAGCGCTTCGTTAAACAACACCAGTTTGACCAGCAAAGCCAACGCTACGGCAATACAACGCCAGTCGAAAAGATGGAAACGGTACTGTTAAACAACCTTAACGCTGTGAATAAGGCACTTTCTCAAGAGTTAGGTCAAATACCACCAAGCGAACATAAGGAAGCCAGAAACAAGGCATTTAAGACGTTCTATGAGCGATGCCTTGCCACTGGCGTGTTAGTGAATCTAAACAAGCAACATCATTTGTCGTTTCATAAATTGGATGAGAATAAGCAAGTGAGCAGCCAAAACAACCTTAAAGCGACAAAATACAACGCTTCACTATTCAACTCTCCAGAATT
>NZ_JAWOWL010000083.1:0-1785 GCF_033340395.1 Vibrio sp. 1159
AAACAATGGTGAATCACCAATGCCGGGTCATAAAGCGATCAATATGCACCAGAAACTGGGCTTCTCAAAAATCTTCACTATGGCAAAACGAGCGGTATCGACAAAATGAGTAATAAAGTATTTATGCCAGGATGCAGTTTGCCATCCTATTCACCAGAAGGCGTAGCGGCCATTGCGAGCTACCTAAAAGAAGTATTCCCAGAAATGGGCGCAGTACAGAAATGCTGTGGCAAACCTACCGCGGCTATCGGCCAAACAGAGAAATTCAAAGAACGCTACGGCCAGCTTCAAGCAGACTTCGACAAGCTAGATGCACAAGAAGTCATCGTGGCGTGCCAAAGCTGCTACGGCATGATCAAGAAGTCTGGCGGCACACAAAAGCCGGTTTCATTATGGAAACTGCTTCCAGAAATCGGTTTGCCAGAAGCGCTACGCGGCAAAGCAAAAAACAGTGACGTGGTGTTTACCATTCATGATTCTTGTTCGACTCGCTACGAGAAAGAACTGCAAGACGGCATTCGCTGGATCTTAAACGAGCTTGGCTACAAAACCTCTGAACCAGAACACACACGTGAAAACACGCGCTGTTGTGGTTTCGGCGGCATGGTTGTACCTGCAAACCCAGACGTGGCAACACGCGTAATCAAGCGCCGTGTTGAAGAGTTCGAGACAGACTACGTTGTGGTTTACTGCTCAGCTTGTCGTGCATCCATGATGGGTGTTGGTACGAAATCTTGGCACATTCTGGATCTGATGTTCGGCCCTGTGATCATGCAAGGCGATGAACCGCCAGTCAACGTACTCGCTAGCCCTGTGAAAGCTTGGTTCAACCGCTACAAATCAAAAGCGGGTCTGGTCAAGTGGATGTCTGTGTAGCTATATCTTTTTAATTATTAGGTTTAAGTGAAGTTGAACTTATGAAATTCGTAAAAATCGCTCTTATCGTCGCTGTTGTAGCTATTGCTCTGTTCGCGGCAAAACAAACTGGTATTCTTGAAATCATCACTGACATCAAGAGCCTACAAGATTGGATCGCAAGCTTTGGGGTATGGGGTTACGCCGTATTCGTAGCAGCATTCGTGTTTGCGTGTGTTTTCCTACTACCGGGCAGCGCGTTCACCATTGTGGCAGGTATCGTATTTGGTCCTATCAAAGGTGGCGTATTGGCGCTGTTTTCTGCAACGCTTGGCGCGGTGGCGGCATTCATCGTGGCGCGCTTCCTACTGCGTAATACCATCATGAAGAAGTTTGGCGACAACCCAATCTTCAAGAAAATCGATGACGGTGTAGCAGCAAACGGCACCAGCTTCTTGATTCTGACTCGTCTTGTGCCTGTATTCCCATTCAGCCTACAGAACTACGCTTACGGTCTAACCAGCCTAAACCTAGGCACTTACGCACTGGTTTCTCTACTAACAATGGCACCAGGCGCATTCATCTTCGCCTACATGGCGGGTGATATTGCGACAAACGGCGTGTCTGTGATGTTGCTAGTGAAGTTTGCGGTTGCGGGTCTTGTGCTGTTTGGTATGTCTCTGATTCCAAAATACATCGCGAAGAAAAAAGGCATCAACATGGAAGAATTAGCGAAGTAGTCCGGTCTATCCAACATTGATGCTAAAAGAGTGCAGCTATCGTGCTGCGCTCTACCCTTTACTTCATTGATAGTAATTCTCTGAATCAATTAATAAATCCTATTGGGATTCACATTGATAATACCGCGAGATAGATTACTATCCTTGTGAAGGACAGAGGCCATTCGCGAACAAACTCGGCGAAGCTTCA
>NZ_JAWOWL010000084.1:0-1764 GCF_033340395.1 Vibrio sp. 1159
TAGCTTATCGACGCAGGTGCTGGTGTACAAAGGTTTGTGCATGCCTGCGGATTTGCCTCGCTTCTACCTTGATCTTGCTGATCTACGCATGGAATCCGCTATCTGTCTGTTCCACCAGCGTTTTTCAACCAACACTCAACCTCGCTGGCCACTGGCGCAGCCGTTCCGTTATCTTGCTCACAACGGTGAGATCAATACCATTGAAGGCAACCGCCAATGGGCCCGAGCGCGTGCTTATAAGTTCTCTTCCCCATTGCTGCCCGATTTACAAACCGCAGCTCCGTTTGTAAATGAGACTGGTTCGGATTCTTCAAGTCTGGATAACATGTTGGATCTTTTCTTGGCCGGCGGCATGGATATCTTCCGAGCCATGCGAATGCTTGTTCCACCAGCATGGCAAAATCACCCAGATATGGATCCCGATCTACGAGCCTTCTACGATTTCAACTCCAAACACATGGAGCCTTGGGATGGCCCAGCAGGGATCGTACTTTCCGATGGCCGCTACGCAGCATGTAACCTCGATCGAAACGGTCTGCGCCCAGCTCGCTACGTGATCACAAAAGACAAGTTGATCACGCTGGCTTCTGAAATCGGTATTTGGGATTACGCACCAGACGAAGTTGCGAAAAAAGGTCGTGTTGGCCCTGGTGAGTTGTTAGTTGTCGATACTCGTAAAGGTAAACTGTGGCAATCAAGCGAGATCGATAACGATCTCAAATCTCGTCACCCTTATCGCGAATGGATGGAGAACAACGTTCGCAAACTAACGCCATTCTCTCAGTTACCTGAAGATCAAGTGGGTGAGCGAAGCTTCGATGAAGATTTGCTTAAGACCTATCAAAAGCAGTTCGCCATGACCAATGAAGAAGTGGATCAGGTGCTGCGTGTACTTGGCGATATGGGTCAAGAAGCCGTAGGCTCTATGGGCGATGACACGCCAATGGCAGTACTGTCTTCGAAAGAGCGTTTGGTTACCGATTACTTCCGCCAGAAGTTTGCTCAGGTCACCAACCCGCCTATCGATCCACTACGTGAAAAGCATGTTATGTCGTTAGCCACCAGTATAGGTCAGGAGATGAACGTCTTCTGTGAAACCGACGGCCACGCGCATCGAGTGACATTTGATTCTCCAGTGCTACTTTACTCTGACATGCAGCAGTTGCTTGAGCTGGGTGACGATCACTACCGCAATACCATTCTCGACATAAACTACGATCCACAAGAGAAAGATCTCAAACAAGCGATTGATGACTTATGTGATCAAGCTGAACAAGTGGTGCGAGAAGGCACCGTCTTAGTGGTTCTTTCCGACCGCGCATTAGTTAAAGGCAAGTTGCCAATTCCAGCCGCCATGGCTGTCGGCGCCGTGCAAACTCGCTTAGTTACAGCCAACCTTCGTTGTGATGCCAACATCGTCGCGGAAACCGCAACCGCACGTGACCCTCATCAATTTGCCGTATTGCTAGGCTTTGGCGCTACGGCGGTTTATCCGTATCTAGCTTATGAAGCGCTAGGCAAGTTGATTGACGATGGTGCCCTAGATAAAGACTACCGCGATGTTATGCAGAACTATCAGTATGGCATCAACAAAGGCTTGTACAAAATCATGTCGAAGATGGGTATTTCGACCATCGCCTCTTACCGTTGCTCACAATTGTTCGAAGCTGTTGGGTTGAGCCGGGAAGTGGTCGACTTGTGCTTTAAAGGCGTAACCACTCGCATCGAAGGCGCAAACTTTGATGATTTCCAACAAGATTTAAC
>NZ_JAWOWL010000085.1:0-1761 GCF_033340395.1 Vibrio sp. 1159
ACTGACGCAAAGTGAGATTAATGAGCACAACTGGAAGTCGCGTCCGTTTCGTGCGCCGCACCATTCCAGTTCGATGGCTGCATTAGTTGGTGGTGGCTCGGTGCCAAGACCGGGTGAGATTTCTTTGGCTCACAATGGGTTATTGTTCCTTGATGAAATGCCGGAGTTTGACCGTAAAGTGTTGGACTCGTTACGAGAACCACTGGAATCGGGTGAGATCATCATTTCGCGCGCACAAGGAAAAACGCGTTTTCCTGCTCGTTTTCAGCTGGTGGGCGCGTTGAATCCAAGCCCAACTGGCTATTACGAAGGGAATCAAGCTCGCACTAACCCTCAAGCTATTTTGCGTTACTTAGGTCGTTTATCGGGACCGCTTCTCGACCGTTTTGATATGTCGTTAGAAATTCCATCCTTACCGAAAGGCACGTTGGCGGAAGGTGGTGATCGAGGTGAACCCACGGAACTCGTCAAAGAGCGCGTCAGTCTTGCTCGCGAGAGCATGCTCAATCGAAACGGCAAAGTCAACGCACTGCTCGGCAGCCGTGAGATTGAGGCATTTTGTCCGTTGCAAAAAAGCGATGCGGAATTTCTCGAAACTGCACTACATCGGCTGGGCTTATCGATTCGTGCCTATCATCGCATCATTAAAGTGGCCCGCACGATAGCGGATTTAGAAGGTGCTGAGCAGATTGAACGTTCTCATTTAGCGGAAGCGCTCGGGTATCGCGCGATGGACCGATTGCTGAAACAAATCACGGCTCAAGCCGTGTAGTGGTCATTTGAGAGGAGTTCGCGGCGAGTATTCACATGTTCGCCGCGAGAACCATGTTAGAAGCTGTAGTTAAAGCCTAACGACAAAAGGTATTCATTTTCGTCATAAAAGGTGATGTTTGAATCGGTTTGGCTATAACCCGCGAAGGAAATGAACGACCAGTTTTGCCAATCAAACACGTTTTGGTATTCGTAAGCGGCAAACAAACTCAAGGTGTCATCACTGCGCGTTTTCGCAAAAGTTTGGCTCGCCGATTGATAATCTTTGAGTGCATAGCCTGCGGTTAAGGCTAAACGATGACGGTTGATGAACTTAAACCAACTTACGTCAAAGGCATAAGAGTCATACGATTCTGCTTTTCCATCCGCATCTTGGTTGATGTAGGTGAACGCGGGTTGCAGTAGCGATGTTTGGTCTAGTGAAATACGATATTCGCCTTTTACGTAATAAATACTGGCATCACGCGCGAGTGAACGATCGGTGACTTCATCTTGTTCGACATCTTTATCGGCATAAGCTAAATCGAGGGTGAAGTTTCTATCGACCAAACCTTTGATTTGAAATCGATAGGCGTTACCACCTTCATCCGTTGTTTTACGAGCCGTACCTACTTGATAAGGATTACGCCACGTTTCGCCTTTGAGGACGGTCGGAAGGTAAGAGACATCCAATACTGTGCCTGACGGCAGTTCGTACTGATAGCCTAATTGAAAAGCCAGCGTACCGACTGCCACATCGGAACGCGTTGTACCAGCATACACTTGGTGGTTGAGCTGGTGACCAAACGTGTAGGCGACACTTCCGAGCGGCGCTGCGATGACGGTTGTGTCGCTTTCAGCGCTTTGGTTTAACGAGTCGATGGTTTTGCTGTTGTCGGTATTAAAGTTCGATTCCGATGAAATCACACCAGCATTGATTGAGATTTCGCCGCTGAACCCTGCAGTTTCAGCGAGTTGAGCCTGAGCAGCACTGACGACAAAGGCCAAAGG
>NZ_JAWOWL010000086.1:0-1755 GCF_033340395.1 Vibrio sp. 1159
CGCGGATACCGAAAAGCGGAACTGACCGAGTGGGCTATGTTTCGCTAGAGGGTCTGCAATATCTGGCGGCTGA
The DNA here is from genome assembly GCF_033340395.1 of Vibrio sp. 1159. Lineage (NCBI taxonomy): Bacteria > Pseudomonadati > Pseudomonadota > Gammaproteobacteria > Vibrionales > Vibrionaceae > Vibrio > Vibrio sp. 1159. Next base: position 74 of record NZ_JAWOWL010000086.1, read on the forward strand.
GTATGGCGCGCCATGGCGAAGGCTTTTGCAGGGTGTAGAACTTGTGTACTTCCTTTTAGATCGGCGGAAGTCGTGTAAACCAATACATGAAGATCATTACCTGTCATGTCTGGAATCACATTGAGATCAAGTACGAATTTATCGTTGTCCAACAGTTTTGCTGGTTCGTACTTAAACTTTGAGAAATCGGCTTGGTAAATGGTTTCTCCTGCCGAGTTCATCACTGCGACATTTGGAGCATAAAATTGAAGTTCTTTACTTACGAATGTCTCTAATTTGATATCGAGACTGCCACGATTGCCCGGAAGAGCGAACGCTGCAATTGCGCCAGCACTGTTGCCATCCAACAGCATTTGGCTTTTATCAGTCAAAGCGAACTCAGTAACCACAGGCACATTAAGCGGTACCCATTGAATATCACCCGATTGAGTGATTACTTGTTGCTGACCTTTTGGACTCATCTCTACTTGTTCTACGGACGCACAACCAGTAGCCAACATGCCCAGCAGTACGGGAGCAAGCCATTTTCTCATTACTGTCTACCTCGACTCATTATTGTTTTTGAAATAAATACAGCCAGATAGGTTCTGGCTGTATCATTCTAGGACAATTTAGGACTTAGTGGTTAGATGATTACCACCAAGCTTCAGCTTGTACACCGAATTGGAACGTATCGTCTGAACGTCCGTTATCAAATGTGTTTGAGTTGTCTTCTTTGTCAGCCGTTAGGTAAGAAGCGTAAACACGGATTTCAGGACGAGCCCAGAAGCTAGAGCCAGCAGACCATGCTTGAGCAACAGTTAGCTTACCGTATTTGTTTTCTTCGCCGTCGTTATCGTCGATAGCGTAGCCAGCTTCGAAGATAGTTTTGTGGTTGTCATCCCACTTGAAGACTGGGCGAACAACGGCTGACATCGCTTCCCACTTGTGATCAGCAGCCCACATATCTTCACCTACACCGTAAACCAACTGGTGACCTAGTTCCCAGTTATCACCTAGACCAATAACACCCCAGTTGATGAAACGGTAACCAGATGCACCATCACGAGCTTCTGCACCGTACCAGCTACCGTCGCCGTAGAACGCCATTGTTTTTGAGTAGCCTTCAGTACCGTACTGGAATACAGTTTTGTTGAAACCAGAGTCTAGACCTTGAGTCAACTCTGCTGTGAACATTACGCCGTTTTTCGCATCTTTAGTGCTGTTTGGCGCAGCGTCAGTTTCGTTAAGAATCGCGTAGTTCAAGCCCATTTCTAGAGAACCGTTGTCCCATAGAGGAAGACCTGCGTAACGTACGTCTAGAGTGTTTACGTTTGTTGCGCCACCATCGTTGCCTGGGTCGGCGATATCGCCGCGGTCGTTACGAACCCAAGCGGAAGATACTTTACCAGGACCAGCTTCGATACCTTCAACACCAGCGCCCGCGCCAGAGATGTTCCAGTAGTAGAAGTCAGAGATATGAATGTCGTGACGTTGGTAGTAGCGTTTACCTGCCCAAAGCGTTGCTTCAGGAGCAAAGTTTAGTAGGCCTTTAGCTTGAACGTTGAACTGACGTAGTGCGAATTGTGCATCGTCTACACATTTCACTTCGCCGTTATCCAAACCACAGTTAGCAGAAGTGCTTTCCCAGTCGTTTGAACCGTTAGAAGTCATTGCGATCATAGAGTCTACGTAGAACGTTT
>NZ_JAWOWL010000087.1:0-1696 GCF_033340395.1 Vibrio sp. 1159
AGAAATACCTTGTAAATTAGAATACTCTAATTTGACGAAGTCCCTTTAAAAATGGGCATGTTTATGCGATTTCCCTGTTCCACATAAGTTTGATGAAGCAAAGCAACAAGCTTTCATAGATGCTTACGAAGCGCTAAAGGCAAGTTGTGACGAGGATGAATCGATAGTCTTTATCGATGCTGTTCACCCAACCCTATCAACAAAAATATCTCATGGCTGGATACGAACTGGTCAAGATAAAGTGATTGAAACAACGGGAAATCGCAGTCGATTGAACATTCTTGGCGCACTGAACCTGTCAGATATCGGAGCTACTATTATTGATGATTATGAGAGCATTAACAGTGAAACGATAGTTCGCTTTTTCTGTAAGTTAAGAGAGAGTTATCCGTTAGCTCATAAGCTTCATATCATTTTAGATGGTGCGGGATATCACCGTAGTGACTTGGTCAGAGATGCGGCATTTGTCCTTAATATCGAGCTGCATTATCTTCCACCTTACAGCCCAAACCTCAATCCAATAGAGCGGCTTTGGAAAGTAATGAATGAGAAGTCGAGGAACAACGTTTACTTCAAAAGTAAACGGGACTTCAAGGCGGCAATAGACCAATTTTTTACTGTGACTCTTCCAGAGATCGCAGGCTCTTTGGCATCTCGAATTAATGATAATTTTCAGGTTCTCAAGCCTGCATCTTCAAGTTGATTCGGTATATAATTTATTTTTAAAATTCGTTCACAACTAATTTAGTGTTAGTTTAAACCTAACATATCCAAAATAAAACTTGCTTTAATTTCATCACTAGCGATATTTTCTATTAGTTTAAATTTATCTCCAAATTTTCTTAAGCATACCTCTTTCAAATTTTCGAAATTTTTAAGATCTGAGAAACTATCATCTATTTGCATGTATTCATATCCTTGGTTCTCACCAAAAACAAAAAAAACATAATCAGCTCTAGCAATCATTTCCATCATTCTATTAATTCTTCGAATAAAAATTGAGTTTATATTTTTGAAGTTATCTTCAGACCCAGAATTAATATTTGATTTACCAGCTAGCGAATGCCAATTATAGTGAGCAAGAACAAAGTTGTGACTCTTATTTAAAGTATAATAACCAAATGTTGCATCTAACCAAGAACCCAAATTTTTCCCATCATTTTCCACTACAAACCGATTAATATCATCATATGTAGATGATTCGAACTTTATCCCTAATCCGAAATTTTCATCATTATTATTTTCATACTTGATACATACATCATGATTAGTCCCTACACCACTATAATCCATATAAACATCGGGATTACTCAATATACTAGCAACCGAATCTGGCGAAAAAAAACCACTATTGAAAGGTAAACTTAGCTGCTTAATACCTAGTTTCTCATGAATAATGGATGCTGTAAAACACCGAAACCCGACAGGTATTATCGCAATTTTCCCAGTATCAACCAATCTTTTCAATTTCAGTTTATGTTCAATCTCGTTCTCCAAGCCAAGTTCATCTTTGTAGCTGGATAGCTTATTTCTAATTACTGTACCAGAGGGGCGGTTACTATAAGCTAATTCCATCAAATCATGAGCCAGAAGAAGATCAATTTTTTCCAACCTTAAAGGTAACTATTCACCCAGGAGCTATTGACAGCAAATTTATGTGACTGAGTTAACTTGATCCCACATTCAACTTGAGTGA
>NZ_JAWOWL010000088.1:0-1622 GCF_033340395.1 Vibrio sp. 1159
CAGGAAGTTGAACAAGCCATTAATGGGCTACGAGCCATTTTGTCACAGATTGACGACCTTTCGACGTCACTGCGAACGTGGTCGGGCTCGACGTTGGATTTGTTTCTGCTAGAGATGAAAGTCAACGTGGCGGCAGCGCGCCAAATCGTGATGTTCAGCGCCATTTTTACACTGCTGTCGGTGCTGTTTATCTTCAGTGTGTGTTTGGCTGCGGGTGTAGTGACGTACCACTTTACCGCTCAACTACTGCTAAGTGTTGGCGTGTTTATTGTGTCGTTAGGTCTAGCGTTAGTTGGGTTAGCGTGGTGGCAGAAGCGGCTGACACACTTCCTTGGTTTCAAAAATACAACCGACCAATTGCAGGAGGGCTGGCATGCGTTCTCTAACCAAACTCGACCGAGCCATGCAGATAAAACGCATCGAGGGTAAAGCGGCTTTGGAGCAATGCTTGCTGGATAAGCAAACCCTCAAATTTACCTCGAACCGATTCGTGCAAGAAAACCCGTGGACTGCGCTTGGGTTGAGCGCTTTTGCCGCGATTGCTGTTGCGAAAGCTGGGCGACTGTCTCGCGTCACGTCATCTCTCTCCTCCATCAGTTTGCTGCTCAATGGCGCGATGGATTTGAGTGGCCAGCTAGCCAAATCTTCTTCATCGTCTGCTGTATCTTCAAAAGAAGCTGGTGAAGAAGCGGCTCAACCATCCGATTTACCACCTCATCAGTAGAGGACGCGCATGAATGGAAAATTAAACCTTCCCATCAATACCGTGATTGGTGTGTCTCTGCTGGTGTTATTGCTTGTTCCTGCACTCTACTTCGCCAAACCGGTGCTGTTACCTATGGTGATAAGTACGTTCGTGGCACTGCTGTTTAGCCCGCTGATCAATTATTTTGAAGACAAAGGCCTGCCACGCACGATAACTGTGGTGGTGACGTTGACGTTATTGGTGAGTGTTTCAATACTCGGTTTAGCGGCGATATCAGAACCCGCGAAACAATGGTGGGCTGAGTTGCCAAGCATCGTCCAAAACGTTTCGCAGGAAGTGAATGAAGTGACCAAAGCGTCGTCAGAGCACATGAACGCGCCGCTTGAGATCGCCAGTGACATGAACATTGACGAGATGGGCAACAACACGGTGTTTTCTCTGCTGAAAGCGCTCGCGACCACCACACCAACGCTGTTAACTCAGGCGATGATTGTGCTGTTTATGGTGTATTTCATGCTTAATCATGGTCGAAGTCTGTTTCGTAAATCGGTTTCGCGTTTGCGTGGTTTTTCGAAACAACGTCAGGCGGTGGAGTTGGTGCAGGCTCTGCAGAAAGATTTATCGCGCTACATCGGCACCATTACTTTGGTCAATACGGGTTTAGGCTTGTGTGTTGGATTGGTGTTTTTTGTCCTCGCCCTTGAAGACCCATTTCTATGGGGGGCGTTTGCTGGGGTAATGAATTTCGCGCCGTATTTGGGGCCAGTGATTTCGATGGTGAGCTTTGGTTTTGTCGCGTATCTGCAGTTAGATTCGGTCAGTTTTATGCTGACAGTGGTGTCGATATATCTGTTGCTGAATTTAATCGAGAGTCAGTTTGTCACCCCAACTTTGCTAGGGAGGCGGTTTAACCTCA
>NZ_JAWOWL010000089.1:0-1607 GCF_033340395.1 Vibrio sp. 1159
GTTACGACCGCGTGTTTCAACGCGAACGCGTACTTCGCCACGTTTGTTCGCGATAACCACTTCTTCACCGCGACGTACGTTGCGCGCTTTCGCATCTTCTGGATGCATGTAACACACCGCATCCGGTACTGCTTTGTACAGCTCAGGTACACGACGAGTCATGGTACCAGTGTGCCAGTGCTCAAGAACACGGCCTGTACATAGCCATAGGTCGAATTCTGAATCAGGCACTTCTGGTGGCGCTTCGTACGGTGCAGAGATGATCTTCGCTTTACCGTCCGCATTGCCGTAGAAATCCCAACCAGAACCCGCTTTCGCGTATGGGTCCGAGCCCTCTTTGAAGCGCCACTGTGTCTCTTTACCATCAACGACTGGCCAGCGTAGACCGCGTACGGTGTGGTACACGTCGTATGGTGCTAAGTCGTGACCATGGCCGCGGCCGAACGTTGCGTATTCTTCAAACAGACCTTTTTGAACGTAGAAACCGAAGTGGTGCGAATCGTCGTTCAGTTCACGTGCCTCTTCAAGCGGGAACTTGTCAACTTGGCCGTTTTTGAACAGCATGTCGTACATGGTTTTGCCACGGTACTGAGGCGCTTTCGCTAGAAGTTCTTCTGGCCACACTTCTTCCATTTTGAAGCGTTTAGAGAACTCCATTACCTGCCATAGGTCAGACTTAGCGTCGCCTACCGTGCCTACTTGTTGGTACCAAGCTTGAGTACGACGTTCTGCGTTACCGTAAGCGCCTTCTTTTTCAATCCACATTGCTGTTGGAAGGATAAGGGCAGCCGCTTGAGCGGTAGCCGTTGGGTATGGGTCAGAAACAACAATGAAGTTTTCTGGGTTACGGTAGCCAGGCAGACGTTCAGTGTTGATGTTCGGACCAGCTTGCATGTTGTTGTTACATTGAACCCAGTAACAGTTCAGTACGCCATCGTTCAGCATACGGTCTTGAAGTACCGCGTGGAAACCTGGTTTTGGTGGAATCGTGCCTTCAGGCAGTTTCCAGATTTTTTCTGCGATTTGGCGGTGTTTAGGGTTAGCAACCACCATGTCCGCAGGTAGACGGTGAGCAAACGTACCAACTTCACGAGCTGTACCACACGCCGATGGCTGACCAGTTAGTGAGAATGGGCTATTCCCCGGAGTAGCGATTTTACCGGTTAGAAGGTGGATGTTGTAAACCAAGTTGTTCATCCACACGCCGCGAGTATGTTGGTTCATACCCATTGTCCAAAGTGACATTACTTTCGTGTTTGGATCGGCGTATTGCTTCGCAAGCTCAATCAGTTTTTCTTTCTTAACACCCGAGATCTCAGACGCTTTCTCAACCGTGTATGGCGCTACAGACTTCTTGTACTCTTCGAAAGAGATTGACGTCAGTTTGCCTGAGTTAGGGTTTTTCGCAGCTTTTTGTAGCGGGTCGTCGTCACGCAGACCGTAACCGATGTCGGTGTCTGCTTGAGTAAAGTTCGTGTGCTTGTTCACGAAATCCCAGTTTACTGCATCGTTTTCGATGATGTAGTTCGCGATAAAGTTAGCAATCGCAAGGTCAGACTGTGGGTTAAAAATGTAGCCGTGATCTGCCAACTCGAATGAACGATGGT
>NZ_JAWOWL010000090.1:0-1593 GCF_033340395.1 Vibrio sp. 1159
TAAGGAGGTGATCCAGCGCCAGGTTCCCCTAGCGCTACCTTGTTACGACTTCACCCCAGTCATGAACCACAAAGTGGTAAGCGTCCCCCCGAAGGTTAAACTACCTACTTCTTTTGCAGCCCACTCCCATGGTGTGACGGGCGGTGTGTACAAGGCCCGGGAACGTATTCACCGTGGCATTCTGATCCACGATTACTAGCGATTCCGACTTCATGGAGTCGAGTTGCAGACTCCAATCCGGACTACGACGCACTTTTTGGGATTCGCTCACTTTCGCAAGTTGGCCGCCCTCTGTATGCGCCATTGTAGCACGTGTGTAGCCCTACTCGTAAGGGCCATGATGACTTGACGTCGTCCCCACCTTCCTCCGGTTTATCACCGGCAGTCTCCCTGGAGTTCCCGACATTACTCGCTGGCAAACAAGGATAAGGGTTGCGCTCGTTGCGGGACTTAACCCAACATTTCACAACACGAGCTGACGACAGCCATGCAGCACCTGTCTCAGAGTTCCCGAAGGCACCAATCCATCTCTGGAAAGTTCTCTGGATGTCAAGAGTAGGTAAGGTTCTTCGCGTTGCATCGAATTAAACCACATGCTCCACCGCTTGTGCGGGCCCCCGTCAATTCATTTGAGTTTTAATCTTGCGACCGTACTCCCCAGGCGGTCTACTTAACGCGTTAGCTCCGAAAGCCACGGCTCAAGGCCACAACCTCCAAGTAGACATCGTTTACGGCGTGGACTACCAGGGTATCTAATCCTGTTTGCTCCCCACGCTTTCGCATCTGAGTGTCAGTATCTGTCCAGGGGGCCGCCTTCGCCACCGGTATTCCTTCAGATCTCTACGCATTTCACCGCTACACCTGAAATTCTACCCCCCTCTACAGTACTCTAGTCTGCCAGTTTCAAATGCTATTCCGAGGTTGAGCCCCGGGCTTTCACATCTGACTTAACAAACCACCTGCATGCGCTTTACGCCCAGTAATTCCGATTAACGCTCGCACCCTCCGTATTACCGCGGCTGCTGGCACGGAGTTAGCCGGTGCTTCTTCTGTCGCTAACGTCAAATAATGCAGCTATTAACTACACTACCTTCCTCACGACTGAAAGTGCTTTACAACCCGAAGGCCTTCTTCACACACGCGGCATGGCTGCATCAGGCTTGCGCCCATTGTGCAATATTCCCCACTGCTGCCTCCCGTAGGAGTCTGGACCGTGTCTCAGTTCCAGTGTGGCTGATCATCCTCTCAGACCAGCTAGGGATCGTCGCCTTGGTGAGCCCTTACCTCACCAACTAGCTAATCCCACCTAGGCATATCCTGACGCGAGAGGCCCGAAGGTCCCCCTCTTTGGCCCGTAGGCATCATGCGGTATTAGCCATCGTTTCCAATGGTTATCCCCCACATCAGGGCAATTTCCTAGGCATTACTCACCCGTCCGCCGCTCGACGCCGTTATCGTTCCCCGAAGGTTCAGATAACTCGTTTCCGCTCGACTTGCATGTGTTAGGCCTGCCGCCAGCGTTCAATCTGAGCCATGATCAAACTCTTCAATTTAAGATTTTGTTCGGCTCAATGAATACTGAACATTACATAA
>NZ_JAWOWL010000091.1:0-1592 GCF_033340395.1 Vibrio sp. 1159
TGGTCAACCACTCCAGCAGAAATCAACTACACCACTTGGGAATACTTACCGGCGGGAGCCAACTGGGAGCAAGGCATTTTGTATCGCTACCAACAGAACGTTAGTCGTAACCGAGATGGTTCTGATCATATTGAAACGCATACGATTTCTGAATTTGTCAAAGTGAGCGAGGAGGTATAACCATGGCAACGACTTCAGCCCTAACCCACATTATTCAGCAGTGGCAGTCTGGTAATAAACAAGCCGAAAGCGAGCTGTAACAATTCGCCTATTTGCAACTGCGTAAAATCGCCCAACAAGAACGTGAGCGCAACGCCGAAAAATACGGCACCGACAACATGGTATTGGCAGACAGCGTCAACAGCACCACCGCATTGATTCATGATGCTTACCTAAAGATGTCAAACTGCGACATGAGTGAAATCGCCACCAAGCGTGATTTTTTCTTAATGGCAGCTAAAGTCATGCGCCAAATATTGATCGACAACGCTCGCTCACACCAAGCGCAAAAACGCCAACACATCACATTGATGAAGGACGAAGAAGACCGCTTTGAGCAGTTGATCATCATGGACAAAGCCTTAGATAGCTTTAGCACACGCTACCCACGTCAATCGAGCGCTTTAAAACTCAAATACTTGATGGGCATGAAGAACCAGGAGATCAGCGAACTGCTAGAGTGCAGCGCAAGCCTGATCGAAAAAGACCTCAAGTTCTCACGCAGCTGGCTGCAATCAAGAATGGCACACGCATAAATCATGACCAAGAAACTGTGGATTATCGGCGCGATCGGCGCCGGTTTATTGGGTGTTTACTTGTTAAGTGACGAGAGCAACATGGCGTCTGCGGCCAGCTCTTTAAACAGCGCTCCTGTCGATAAAAGAAAAAGCCAACATCACTATGGTGAACGTACGTCGTTAATTGAGGTGAAGCAGGCGCTCACAACATCGGCGTTGGATGGCTCGAGCTCTCTCGATTTAGATGCAGTGCTTAATGCCACCCCATTCGATCAACAAAACGTCGCCGAGAACCCTTTTGATCCGTTTGATGGTTACTACCCTTACGATCTGACGGCGGTGACACCACAACCCAAGGTTGATGCGGCGAACAACAGCAAACCCATCATCAATCTATCGGTCGAACAGCAACTGCAAACCATCATTTATGGTTGGGAGCTAACGCAGAACAAGCCGATCAGCAATTCGTTAAGTCTGAACCAATTGTTTGAAGACCCCGATGGTGACCTGCTCACAACTCGGATCTGGTTAGAAAACGCCAATGGTCTTCAGGTGCTCAACCAAGGCCAAATCGTTGTACAAGGTGCGCCAGAAGAAATCGACCAAACCACTTACTTAGCCGTGGCAGCTCGTGACAATCATCATGGTGAAGAAGATTACGCCTGGGTCACGACCCGTTTTGAATTGCCAGTCGTTAAAGAAGAGCAAAACAACACCGACCATCCTTTGGTCGGTGACATTGTGTATCGCCTCGAAACCACACAAAACCTTGGCGGTATCGCGTACGCGTATGAAGTGGTGTATTGCGAGGCCTTTCAGTTTGAGGGGGGCGAAGTAAGTTATGCCGCCTCACAC
>NZ_JAWOWL010000092.1:0-1543 GCF_033340395.1 Vibrio sp. 1159
GTAACTATTCACCCGCAAGGCCTTGACAGCAAAGTTGTGTGACCAGGTTAACTTGATCCCATATTCGGCTTGAGTGATCTTTTGGAGGTGGCATTCTGGAGGTATGAATAAAAAAACACTACCTCCACCGCCAGATTTCGACTCGCCTGAAGAGGCGAAAGATATCATCTATTTTTTATGGAATAAGCTGGCTGAACTTGAAGACAGGCTAAACCAAAATAGTCGAAATTCTTCTGTGCCGTCATCCCAACAGCCTTTACATAATAAAGCCAAGAATACGTCGCCTAGTCGGAAGAAATCTGGAAAAAAGCAAGGCGCTCAACCAGGTCATAAAGGTCATCGCCGACTGCTTCACCCTATTGAAGACAGTGCCTCGGTTGAGCAATATTTACCAAATAAGACATGCCACTGCGGTGGTTGTGTTATTCCAAACAGAAAACCCTATAAACGACACCAAATCTTTGACTTACCTGATATCTCATACACACTTGTTGAACATCAAGCCTTCAAAGGGGAGTGCTCATGGTGTGGTGATAAGCATCAAGCTGAGCTTCCAGAGGGTGTGCCTAATGTTCAGATGGGACCAAATCTACATAGCTTTATCGCAATCCAAGCGACGCAGCACCATCAAAGCATAGGTAAAATACAATCTATGCTGAAAGATGTCTTTCAGCTGAACTTCTCTACAGGTGCGATATCAGCTGTGCAAGGGCGAGTAACCGAATACTTAGCTGAGACTCATACGCAAATTCATGAAGCAGTCAAAGCATCTCAATTGATTATGGCAGATGAAACCTCACATCAACGCAATAATGATAAACGTTGGATGTGGGCTGCACTCAGTAATGACGTTGCCTTCTTCCAAATCAACAGCGGCAGAAACCAACATGCCGCTAAAAGATTGCTTGGTGAGGCTATTTCACACCTTTTAGTGACTGATCAATACTCAGCTTACAAATATATTGATGAATCTAAACGGCAATTATGCTGGGCTCACATCTTAAGGAACGTCATAGCTATCGAGGAGAGTGTTTGCCCTGAAAACCAAAAAATCGGAGAAAAACTGGCTTTAATCGCTCATAGCGTATTCAGGTGTCATCATCGATATATTGAGAACAAGATTGCCGAAAACCAATATTATCGTCGACTCAGGCGGTTAAGAAAGAGCTGGCTTCATTGGCTCAAACTGGGCAGTTATCAATGCTCAAAACGATATCGAGGACGGTGCCGAAACCTCATTGCTGATGACGCCATGGTCTGGCGTTTTATGGATGACGCGAAATGTCCGTTAACAAACAACGCTGCGGAGCGAGTTCTGCGTAATTATATATTAATGAGAAAATGCTGTTACGTAACTCGCTCATATCGGGGAGATCTGTTCCGAGAGCGTATGTTCTCACTTATCGAAACAGCGAAGCTTCAACAGGTATCAGCTTACAAATGGCTGCGTGAAATCGTCGAACATCATATGCTTAAAATCGATTATCAGTTGCCAGTGTTCTTAGCGTAAAGCATCGTCAATAGCTCGTGGGTGAATAGTTAC
>NZ_JAWOWL010000093.1:0-1543 GCF_033340395.1 Vibrio sp. 1159
GTAACTATTCACCCAGGAGCTATTGACAGCAAATTTATGTGACTGAGTTAACTTGATCCCACATTCAACTTGAGTGATCTTTTTGTGGTGGCAATCTGGAGGTATGAATAAGAAAACATTACCTCCACCGCCAGATTTCGATTCGCCTGAAGAGGCGAAAGATATCATCCACTTTTTATGGAATAAGTTGGCTGAGCTTGAAGATAGGCTAAACCAAAATAGTCGCAACTCTTCTGTGCCATCATCTCAACAACCCCTGCATAATAAAGCTAAAAATACTTCGCCGAATCGGAAGAAATCTGGAAAAAAGCAAGGAGCTCAACCAGGTCATAAAGGCCATCGCCGACTGCTTCATCCTATTGAAGAGAGCGCCTCGGTTGAGCAATATTTACCGAATAAGATATGCCACTGCGGTGGGTGTGTTATCCCAAATAGAAAACCTTATAAACGACACCAAATCTTTGACTTGCCAGATATCTCATACACGCTTGTTGAACATCAAATTTTTAAAGGCGAGTGCTCATGGTGTGGTGATAAGCATCAAGCGGAGCTTCCAGAGTCTGTGCCCGATGTTCAAATGGGGCCAAATCTACATAGCTTTATCGCAATCCAAGCGACGCAGCACCACCAAAGCATAGGTAAAATACAATCTATGTTGAAAGACGTCTTCCAGCTTAACTTCTCAACAGGTGCAATATCAGCGGCGCAAGGACGAGTCACTGAATACTTAGCCGATACTCATACTCAAATTCATGAAACAGTCAAAGCATCTAAACTGATTATGGCTGATGAGACTTCGCATCAGCGCAATAATGATAAACGCTGGATGTGGGCCGCACTCAGCAATAACGTAGCCTTTTTCCAAATTAACAGCGGAAGAAACCAACATGCTGCCAAACGACTACTTGGTGAAGCGGTTTCACACCTTTTAGTGACTGACCAATATTCTGCCTACAAATATATCGACGAATCTAAGCGCCAATTATGCTGGGCTCACATATTAAGGAACGTCATCGCTATCGAGGAAAGCGTTTGTCCTGAAAACCAAAAAATCGGAGAAAAACTCGCTTTAATCGCTCATAGCGTATTCAGGTGTTATCACCGATATATCGAAGAAGAAATTACCGAAAGCCAATATTACCGCCGACTCAGGCGGTTACGAAAGAGCTGGCTTCATTGGCTCAAATTGGGTAGTTATCAATGCTCAAAACGATATCGAGGTAGATGTCGAAATCTCATCGCTGATGATGCTATGGTCTGGCGGTTTATGGACGACTCCGAGTGCCCGTTAACAAACAACGCAGCGGAGCGAGTTCTCCGTAATTACATACTGATGAGGAAGTGTTGTTACGTGACTCGCTCATATCGAGGCGACCAGTTCCGCGAACGAATGTTCTCGCTGATAGAAACAGCCAAACTTCAGCAGGTCTCTGCTTATAAATGGCTGCGTGAAATCGTCGAACATCACATGTTGAAAGTTGATTATCAGGAGCCAGTATTTTTAGCGTAAACCGTCGTCAATAGCTCGTGGGTGAATAGTTAC
>NZ_JAWOWL010000094.1:0-1514 GCF_033340395.1 Vibrio sp. 1159
AACACGGAAGTTGTTACAGTTGCCTCGCAGATCCGCAGGCTCCGCGTCTTCTACACCAGCGATCCACTCTTCAATACATTCAGAACCTTTCGATTTGAAGTGATTAACGACGATAGAAAGATCTTCACCGCTCTCTTGTACCGTGAAGGTTTGCAACAAGCTGTGGCGTTGGTATTTGTCGTACGCAGGGTTGCTCTCAGCACCATCTTTACGGGTAATGGTGTTTTCGGCAATGTGCTGCTCTGGCGTGAAGATCACTTTCGCCGCTTCTTTTGGCGTGACCACTTTCGCGCGGTACAAGATAGCAACCATGATCGCATCGCTTCCGAAGTACTCTTCTTGGTACTTGTCTTTATCTGCGATTTCAACGTAAGTGTAATGATCGTCTGCGTCATCGATTTCCGCATTCAATGCATCCACCAAGTTTTGCACAGCACTGCCATCACCGAAGCCGTTATTTTCCACTTCCATCAAACCAATGATGTCAGCATCCATCTTATTCATCGCAGACACGATCTTCGCTTGTTGGATCAAGAACTCATCGTGATTCGTCGCGCCACGGTTTTGGCCTGTCGGGTTGTTGTTTCCGCTGTCTGCAACCGAAGTGAAGTAGTTAAGCACGTTAAAGCTTGCAACGCGTAAATCCGACTCTGCGATAGCTGGCGCCGCTTTACGCTCTACATCAAAGCCATCACCTGCTGCCACAAAGTTAGTGTTGTTTACATCGTTCGTCGCGATCAGACGGTATTCGTTGTAGCTGTAATTCACTACGCCCTGTAAACCTTCAACGCGCGAACCTAAGCGAATGTGCTGTTCAGATGAACCGTCTTGATCCAAATCTTGACCAAACTCAGGGTAGTAAGGAATTTTGCCGTTCGGTGCTTTAGCATCAGATTCTAGGAAAACTCGATTCTCTGCATTTTGTTTTGCTAACGCGACCGCTTCTGCACTGTCTGCTGCGTGAAGCTGAGTTGGCTTAAAGAGTGGAGCTTGGTGCGACAACATCATGTTGTTACGTTTTGAATCGTAATCGTAAGAGAAGTTGCGAGTAACAAACAAATCACTGGCTGAGTTCAGCGTCACTTGCATCCCTTCATGGCGCTCTAACGCATCACGCAGAGTTTCGCCTTCTTTGATCACAAGCGGCGTCACCAATGAAATGTCTGACGTGCCAGTTTTTACATAGCTGGTTGCGTCAGAAGAAAGCTGAGTATTGCTGTAGTACTCCTGAACCTTACCTTTCACACAAACTACGTCACCAGGCTTTAGCTCGGTATCTGCGGCGTTCGTATGAATAAATAGACCTTCTGACGTCTTATCGTTGTTATCGTTCTCGATAGCTTGCAGGTAGAAGCCTTTCGTCAAACCGCTAGTAACAGCGCTCACGACACCAGTAACAAAATGCTCTTCTGTCGTAATGTATGGGTAACCATCGATAAATGGCGAAGAAGCACCTTCACCTTGAATGTCTTGAATGGATGTGAACGTTGGAGCGTGGCCATCCACTTCACACA
>NZ_JAWOWL010000095.1:0-1506 GCF_033340395.1 Vibrio sp. 1159
ATCAGCGTATTACTGCATGGCGCGTGGCGACGTCGCTATATGATTGTCATTCCGATGCTTGTGCTACCTATCCTTGGTTTTGGCGTAAGCAAGCTCGTTCCAACAACGTACGTCGCACACACCAGCATGTTGATTCAAGAAACGGCGAAGATGAATCCGTTTCTGCAAGATATTGCCGTATCAACCATGCTTAAAGACCGTTTGAGTGCGTTGAGTACTTTGCTGAAAAGCCGTCACGTGCTCTACTCTGTCGCAAAAGAGCAAGGGCTGATTGACGATGACATGGGCGCGAAAGAACAAGAGTTCATCATCAAAGATCTCGCTTCGCGCTTGTCTGTTCAACAACTGGGTAAAGACTTTATCCAAATTCAGCTAAGAAGCGGTAAAGCACAAGGAATGGAGTCAATGTTAACGTCGGTGAGTAACCGATTTGTTGAGCAACTGTTGGCCCCTGAACGCTCGTCGATTAAGGATTCCAGTCATTTTTTGACCATCCATATCAATAAGCGAAGAGAAGAACTCGACAAAGCCGAGCACGCTTTTGCCGAGTATAAAAACACCTACTCACACGCAACTCCAGAAATGCAGGCCCAAAGCTTGACCCGCCTAGCCAGCTTAAAGCAAACCTTGGCGGAGAAAGAAGCCGAGCTTGCCGGTGTGACTCGCAGTTTGGGGAGCTTGGACCAACAGCTTTCCAAAACCAACCCCGTCATCGGTAAG
Source organism: Vibrio sp. 1159 (assembly GCF_033340395.1). NCBI lineage: Bacteria > Pseudomonadati > Pseudomonadota > Gammaproteobacteria > Vibrionales > Vibrionaceae > Vibrio > Vibrio sp. 1159. The sequence goes on from NZ_JAWOWL010000095.1 coordinate 721, forward strand.
ATTGAAGAACAAATTATCGAGATCCGAAGCGAGCTTACTCTGCTCCGCGCCAAATACACCGAAGCGCACAGCCTAGTACAAGGAAAATTGCGCGAATTAAAACGCTTAGAGCAAGAACGCACAGTTCTGCTCAGTTCAAAACAGCCAGAGCTGAACAGTAACCAATTGTGGGACATTGCGAGTAACGCCACCGTAAGTAGCCTTGGGGAAGCGCAGCCATTGCTTGTGTCTCAACTTCATCAACTGCAAATTATGCGTAGCCGTTTTGAATCACTCACCGAAGAAACCGTCAGTTTGCAAAAGATGATTCAAGAGTTAGAAAGCAATGCCCATCGCTTTGGTAGCACCGCGACAGAAATCAACCGTTTAGCACGTGATGTCGCCGTAAAGCGTGAAATGTACGACGACCTCGTCGAGCGTTACGAAATGGCGCAATTGACAGGATCGCTTGGTGTGTTTGAAGAAAACAAACGCGTGAAGATCATTGATGCGCCATTCACTCCGACAATTCCGTCTAATCTACCAAGCATTGTATTTATCATTCTAGGCTTTATCGGTGGTGCCGGCCTTGGCGTTGGTCTAGCCACCATACTTGAACTGGCAGACAACTCGGTGCGCTCTCGCCGAGCATTAGAAAAACACCTGGGCGTTCCGGTGATCACCACCTTGCCTAAAGTGACGTTCGCCAGTTAACTCTCCTACTCACCATGACGATAAAGCACTCGTTGACCCGAGTGCTTTTTCTTTGCTACGCAACGTTAACTTAGCGCATGGTTTTGTCTTCTC
>NZ_JAWOWL010000096.1:0-1481 GCF_033340395.1 Vibrio sp. 1159
TCCGATGGAGACGGTGCGGAGCTTTAATTGATTGATCACATACTCTGTGAAAAATGATCGACTGGTCAGGCGCTTTTCTATCTTACCAAAGAAGCTCTGGCTATCAGCAACGATGAGTCTTTCATAAGCCAGCAGTTGATAGAGACACTGTTCGATAGTCTGACCCTGATTAGCTATAACGTGTGTTTCAACGCCAGGTAAACCAACAACTTCAATTGACCAATGTCCTTGATACACTCGTAGCGATACGCATACCACGCAAGGATGTGATCGTTGCCACTGCGCCAAAGATTCTTCATAGGAATAATTAGAACTGACCATAATACTCCTCATCATAAGGGCTTAGACTGTATTCCTGCTCTGACTCAGCATTAAGCTGTGAAAGTTGAACAGCGTAATCATCTTCTACACTCTGTATCTTCATCGGTTTTGCCAGAACAAAGGAATAATTCTGATAACTATAACCCTGTGGTTTTGAGGCTCGTTTTATGACTCTTACAGCATTTTTACGGTCTTTTTCTGTCTCACGGTCATACCCGAATAAGTCGAATAAAAACTCTCGTTTAAGCTTTACTTGCTGACCATAATAGCTTTTGAAATTGCTCATCATCCAACCTATGATTGAACGATGCGGTTTCATCTCATCTAAGTTTATGAAGTAGCTTTGATTTGTTTTATAACCATGATGGTTATCATTCATCACAACTTTTCTTGAATTAAATGAAGCAGTATCAACCGAGTATGTCACGTAGAAATTGTCAATAGAATCAATCTGAATTAAAGGATGTTTTAGATCGTATAGTATCTCCAGCATAGGCTTTCTGCTGGATTGAAAATAACTGCATAATTCCGACAGAGAGATACGGCAAGTCACAATCTCATTGCTTTTGTTGTAGTAATTGAATAGTTGATTATGATGCAGCAGATAAAACGCCACTTTTAGCGCTTTAAAGCTCAAACCTGATGGTAAGAGTAGGCTCTGGTACATATTAAAGTGAGTGTGAATGAACTGGCGTTCTACGATTAGAACCTTATGTTTTGGATTGTTTTTCGTGGTTTTAACAGACATTAGCTTCTCCTTTGATGTTTGTCGTTAAAGAGCAAAAATCAAAACATAAAAGCCTATCCCAGCGTGTTTGAGTGCGGTGATGGAAGTGATTTAGCGTTAGTTTATTCTGTAAATTATCTCAATTTGATTTTTATCTCTTATTATCGTTGTTACATATTGAAAAGATTTGTCAAGACCGTTCATCAAAATAATTTACAAATTGTCCACCCTATGCCATTCGTCAATGAGAGAAAGGTCAAAAACGAACAAGTTGGTGAGCAGTCATTCGACCTTGATAAACCGTCTACGTTTTTCTGATGAAACGTCCGATAATCCTGATAGAGTGCCCACCTCTTTTAATATATTTAATAATCTTAATATAATTTCTTTTTTAATATAAAGTCGCTGACCAGCCAGCCGACTCGCCACACTT
>NZ_JAWOWL010000097.1:0-1459 GCF_033340395.1 Vibrio sp. 1159
GTTTACTTTCGGGTGAAGAGCCTAAAATTGGTGAAAAGAAACTGACAGAAAAAAACTCGGCATAACGCCGAGTTTTTAAATGCATTTTAAGCGTGAACTTTGTTTAGGAAGCTCAACAACATCTGATTCACAAACTCGGGCTGTTCAAGCGAACTGATATGACCCGCTTCAGGAATCTCCACCAACTCACTGCCCGTAATGCAGTCATGCATTAGGTAAGATTCAAATACCGGACGCGGCTTATCTTCTCGACCAACTGCGATCAATGTTGGCAGTGCGAATTTTTCTGCATCTTCAATCACATCACGTCGCCCAAATACCATGCGACCGATACGAGCAACTTCTACAGCTCGCTCACCTGTTAGCGATTCAAGGCTTTGTTTAAATGAAGCGACCAATTCTGGGTGAACTTGATCCGCGTTATTCGCAAAGAACAGTGGTGCAACGGCTTCGATAATAGGCCCAGGAACACCTTGAACTTGGCTGATGGTATCTAGCATCGCAAAGTATTTTTTATGCGTCACTTCTGGTTCCCAACCAATAAAGGTATCCATCAACACCAATGACTTCACTCGTTGCGGGGCTTGAGCGGTCAGTTCCGCGCCCCACATGCCGCCAACAGATAAGCCAACAATGGAAAATTTGTCGATTTCCAAATGATCCATTAGCGCCAGCATGTGTTGGGCATAATCAACTAAAGACGTGGTCGAAGCAGGAGCGGCGTCCGATTCACCATGCGCCCATAAGTCAGGCACAATACAACGATAGGACTGGCTCAAAACTTCAATTTGAGGCGCCCACATTTGGCAATCCCACAAATAGCTATGTCCAAACAGCAGCACAGGCCCTTCGCCTTTGTCTAGGTAAGCAAGTTGCTGACCTTCAATTTCAAACTTCTTCATTGTTATATCCATTTATTATTCTTCCGCGCCATCCTATCACTGAACACAAAGAAAACTGCTCACATCAGTCTGGAAATCTCGCGCCTTTTTCTTGGGAAAATAAACCACAAAAACAAAGGCCTCTATAAATAGAGGCCAGTCAATATACAAGGTTTGATCACGCGATTGGCGTTAGCTGGTCAATTGGCCAGCGCGGACGCGCTTCTACCGACATATCTGCAACTTCACCGTTCTTCAAACGTTGCATACCCGCATACGCAATCATTGCACCGTTGTCAGTACAGAACTCGGTACGTGGGTAATACACTTCACCACCGATTTTCTTCGCAAGCTTCTCAAGCTCTGCACGCAAGCGACGATTCGCACTTACACCACCAGCAATAACGATGCGCTTCATACCGGTTTGCTCTAATGCACGCTTACATTTGATTGCCAACGTTGCACAAACGGCTTCTTCAAAAGCGTACGCAATATCAGCACGAGTCTGCTCGTCATCGCCATTCGCTGCAATCGTGTTTGCCGTGAAGGTTTTCAAACCCGAGAAACTCATATCCAAA
>NZ_JAWOWL010000098.1:0-1454 GCF_033340395.1 Vibrio sp. 1159
GATTTAATAACCAGAATGCTCAGTCATTACTTGAGGTATTATCATACGGAATGCCTAAAAAATTCGATGTTTGAGTTGGCAGAGTATTCGACAGCCAAGCCCAAAAAAAGGTGAGCCATTTGTGCTCACCTTCCTTTTTAATATTCTGTTAGTTAGGCCAGTTTTCACAGCCTTTCTGAGATTTGTCGATTACCAAGTCACCCTCAATCTTATATTTTTGGAAGCCAAAGAAGAAAGAGAAAAACTCGAAATCTGCTGTTACATCTGTTAGAGCAACTGCACACTTGTCATTTTCGATAGCTTTATCAGAAGCTTCTTTAACCGATGGAATACCTAAAGGAAAGATGATGATAGGTTTTGAATCTTCACCTGTAACACGATCACCTTTAACAAAATCTCCATCATTCAACTCTACATTTTTTGTTGATGCTAACGTGAAATCTGCTACACGCTGTGCACAACCAGATAGAAGAAGAGAAGACGCCACTGCCATTGTTATTATGATTTTTTTCATTATTACTCCATGAATCATATTGTTATAGTTTCACATTGTAACATGTGTAAAAGAATGTTACAATGTTATTTTGGAGTGCCGTACTTTTTATTTGCAATTAAAAAATTTGCGCTCCCCAAAACAGAGTGAACGCCCAAACAAAACCAGCCTGTAAAGCCCCAGAGAGTCCTGCCCAAAGAAAATCAAAGAACAGCATAACCATCTTATATTTTACTGCATGACGGATGCCAAACACGATATGAGCCGCAATGAAGAATGCTGAGCCTAAAATCCATGTACCAAGAAAACGAGGGATCATCGCTTTGACCCCTTGGTTCAAATAAACCATATCAGCAACATGCTGGGGAAAGTCTGCTCCAATAATATCGAATAAAGCAAACACACCCAGAATCATCATTGGTAAAGGTACAAGCCAACCAATCCAGTAACGGTAATTCAGCATGAAGCTGTAATTTAGATACTCTTCACCTTTCTTATGGATACGCTGCTCAACTTTCGCTGTGAAACGATAGTTGCTCAGTGCTGCTGTCATTCCATCTGGCACATCTTCAATGCTGATGGCGATAGCCTTACTGGTTCTAAAAATCATGCGCCCACCTTATTAGGTTATTGTTTCTACAGTAATTTTAGTCATTTTATGTTTTATCTGTAGTTTGGCCCAGGCTGTTTATGACGGTCCTCATAGTTTTAACTTTTTGGTTTTAGGATCAGGTTCAGTTTTATTCTTATTTGCCTTAGCGGTGCACTGCTCTATGCGCTGCTTCTGGCTCTCAATCTGTTTTTCTACTCGCTCACGCTGCTCTGGTGAAAGGTGTTCACTTTCAAGTAAATGCGTCCCAAACGCTTCACCAAATTGATACTGTTCAGGATTTTTCTTGCTGTATTTGACAAAGTTCTTCTCAAACCTTGCCAACTCTTGCTCAAGCTTCTCATCAATCAT
>NZ_JAWOWL010000099.1:0-1452 GCF_033340395.1 Vibrio sp. 1159
CACCAGAAGCGCCAAAACCAGCACCTGTTGCGCAGCCTGCTCCGGTTTCAACGCCAGCCTCTGCTGCTAAGCCAGCAGCAACACCTGTGGCGGTGAAAGAGGAGTCAAAAGCGTCTGCACCAGCGGTGAAAAAGCCACAAGCAGAAGCGACGGTACGTGTTGATACATCAACGCTAGATACCATCATGAACATGGTGGGTGAGCTCGTGTTGGTGCGTAACCGCTTATTAAGTCTTGGTTTGAACAGCGACAATGAAGAAATGTCGAAAGCTGTGGCAAACCTAGACGTTGTTCCTGCCGACCTTCAACGTGCAGTAATGAAAACGCGCATGCAGCCAATTAACAAAGTATTTGGACGTTTCCCTCGCGTTGTACGTGACTTGGCGCGTAACCTAAATACAGACATCGTGCTAGAAATGCGCGGTGAAGAAACCGATCTCGATAAAAACCTAGTAGAAGCGCTAGCGGATCCATTGATCCACTTGGTGCGCAACTCGGTTGACCACGGCATTGAAATGCCAGAAGACCGCGTAAAAGCGGGGAAATCGCGCACTGGTAAAGTCATCCTATCTGCTTCACAAGAAGGTGACCATATCGAATTGGCTATCGTTGATGACGGTGGCGGTATGGATCCTAATAAACTTCGTGGCATTGCGGTAAAACGCGGCATGATGGACGAAGATGCAGCAGCGCGTTTATCGGACAAAGAGTGTTTCAACCTTATCTTCGCCCCTGGCTTCTCAAGTAAAGAGAAAATCTCTGATATTTCAGGCCGCGGTGTGGGTATGGACGTAGTTAAGACGGCGATCAACACCCTAAACGGCTCTATCGACATCGATTCAGAGCTGGGCAAGGGCACGAAGATCACCATCAAAGTGCCACTGACTCTAGCGATTTTGCCGACCTTAATGGTGGGTGTTGGCGGTCATCCGTTTGCACTACCACTTGCGTCAGTAAATGAGATTTTCCACTTAGATTTAAGCCGCACCAACGTGGTAGATGGTCAGTTAACCATCATCGTTCGCGATAAGTCTATTCCACTGTTCTACCTACAAAACTGGTTGGCGTCTAAGTCTCCTCGCGTGGAGCAACGCATCGGTCATGGTCATGTTGTGATTGTGCAGATCGGCAGCCAACGCGTTGGTTTTGTCGTCGACACGCTTATCGGTCAAGAAGAAGTGGTTATCAAGCCATTAGATAACTTATTGCAAGGTACACCAGGTATGGCTGGTGCGACGATTACCAGTGATGGTCACATTGCATTGATTCTTGATGTGCCAGATCTATTGAAGCAATACGCAGCAGCTTCGCGCATCTAAGCTGACGTAAAGAAAAGGAACAAAATGGCGATTAAAGTACTAGTCGTTGATGATTCGAGTTTTTTCCGTCGTCGCGTAAGCGAAATCATCAACTCAGAATCGCGCCTAGAAGTGATTGACGTTGCGGTAAATG
>NZ_JAWOWL010000100.1:0-1447 GCF_033340395.1 Vibrio sp. 1159
ACCGTTCGGCTGAGTAGCGAACAACAAAGTACCATTCCTTGGGTGGTGTGGTCGACAGATCAACAGGAAGTGATTGCCAGCGGTGAACTTGCCGGATGGGAACACTTGGATGAGTTGGTATCGTATGCCGGCCCGCGCCAAGTCATCGCTTTACTAGCGAGTAATGATGTGGTGTTAACTCAGGTGGACATTCCGCCTGGTGCCACACGTCAGTTCGACAGCATGTTGCCTTATTTGATTGAAGATGAAGTCGCGCAAGATGTGGATAGCTTGCACTTCACCGTATTGGGTAAGCAAGCGGATAAAGCACAAGTGTGTGCGGTCGAGCGTGCATGGGTACAAACCGTGCTACAGCGTTTTGCTAGCCAAGGGTTGACCATCAAACGCATCTTGCCAGATGTATTGGCATTGCCTGTCAGTGATGACAACAGCAGTGCGGCACTGATTGGTGAGCAATGGCTAATTCGTCACTCAGAGACGGAAGGCGCGGTGGTGGATTCGGCGTGGCTGGATCTTTACCTCTCTTCTTACCTGCAAAACCATGAAGGTTGGCAACTCGATTGCTACAGTTCCGTGCCAGAATCGACTGTGGAGAGTGTATGGGTTCCTAAGCCAGAAGAAATGACGATGGCGTTGCTCGCAAAAGGCGTCGCGAGTAGTAAAACGAACTTGTTAACTGGCGAGTTTAAGCCGAAGTCTTCTTGGGGTAAGTACTGGAAAGTTTGGCAAAAGGCGGCTATCGCTGCGGGCGTTTTGTTAGTGGTGGTCGTGGCTCAGCAACTTCTCGTCGTCCACAAGTACGAGGCGCAAGCACAAGCCTATCGTGAAGAAAGCGAACGTATTTTCCGTCAGGTTTTCCCAAACAAGAATCGAATTCCGACCGTAAGCTACTTAAAGCGTCAAATGACAGATGAAGAGCGCCGTTTATCTGGTGGCTCAACAGATGTTGCGATGTTGTCTTGGCTTGCGGCCTTGCCAGCAACGCTTGGTCAGGTGAAAGATCTAGAAATCACCAGTTTTAAGTATGACGGCCAACGTGGTGAAGTGCGCATTCACGCACGTAGCTCAGACTTCCAGCCTTTTGAGCAGGCTCGTGTGAAGTTGGCTGAGAAGTTTAATGTTGAGCAAGGTCAGCTTAATCGCAGCGATAACGTTGTGATGGGTAGCTTTGTGTTGAAGCGTCAGTGAGGTGATGATGAAGAATTTAATTTCTCAAGCGCAAGCTTGGTGGAGTGGCATCTCTCAGCGTGAACAACGACTTGTGCTGGGCTGCGGTGCATTCGCCATCCTTGGCATTCTTTACTGGGGGCTGCTGCAGCCGATGAGCCAACGTGCAGAGTTGGCGCAATCTCGTATCCAAAGTGAAAAGCAATTGCTTACATGGGTACAAGACAAAGCTGATGACATTACCGCATTGAGAAAAAGCGGGGGTGTCAGTTTTTCCAAT
>NZ_JAWOWL010000101.1:0-1436 GCF_033340395.1 Vibrio sp. 1159
TCACCTTGAATCGTGACACTAGGAACTTCAAACTGGTTTTCGTATCCATCGCCGCCATCAAGAATATCCACCGTTAAAGAGGCATCATCGTTCAAACCTTCAATTGCCTCTAAGGTAATATCCAATGTTACGGAGGTGGTGTCACCGTCTGAATCTGTTGCATTAACTAACAATGGTATATCCAGGATTTGATCTTTTGACAGATCGAAAGAGCGATATAATTCAAAGGAATACTCTATTTCACTACTCGACTCTACAGGTAATGTGGATAATAGTTTCGATTGAAAAATATTTACTTCCACCCCACCTTCTAAGATATAGCCAGTAATTGTCGTACCGTCATCAGACAGACGGTAAAGCAACTCACTTTCACTACTCACTAATGTGGGCTGGTTTAATTCGCTAAATCGAAGAGAGTCAACATAATCACTCCCGATATCGAGTTGAAGGCTCCCAGTCTTAAAGATTGCCCCACTTTCTAGATTAATCTCTTCCATTGCAACAACAGTCAAGTTGCTCAACGTAGGATCAACACCATCTTTCAACACGAAATCAATTTCATTCTCTACAAGCGGTGTGGAGTCTAGATCTGTCCCTCCAATGGTCAGCGGGAAAGTGACCGTATCACTACTATTGAATTGATCGATAGGATGATAAAGAGTAAGCGAGATTGAAGCTAGTACATCGTTACCCGACTCAATGCCACTCAATGTTAACGTAAATACAGTGACACCATTAGCAAATGCTGTGATTTGCTTTCCACTGGAACTTAACGTGTAGCTAAGCTCATTATCAGAGACTGAGCTTGTAAGCCCTAATGCCTCTAACTTAGTAATGGATGCCCCACCAAAATACAAACTAGTCGGATCAGGGTTATCAGAGCCAGCAATCACATTAACACTGCCTTCGGTGGTTAATAATGCCTCTCCCAGAGGTACTTCTGCTGCGTTTATAGTAGCGCTGCCTACATAACCCGCTTGGCCATCTATAATGTCGATAGTTGCGGTTGCTACACCGTAATCTTTTGAATCATCGGCTGCGAGATAATCAAAAACGAGACTTTGCTCAACCGTGTGATCTAAGTTGCGACTGGCATTCAACTGCCAAGAGCCATCTGAAAATACGGTTAATTCACCCTTCTCTAGACTAAAACTTACTGAGCCACCATCAGGGACAGACTGGATCTCTCCTCCAGCTCTGACATATCGAATGTACAAGTCACCATCAATATCAATGTCATTCTCCAGTACATTGCCAGAAATGACTTGGCCTTCGGTTACACTATATGACTCATTTTCGATCACTGGATCGGCATCAAGGATGGCGATTTCTAGGGGAGCCACAACAGCCTCTTGTGTGCCGTCAGCATCACTTTGAATGCTTTCAACCAATACGTTAGTCACCAGCTCATCTTGACCTACACCATGATCAATCGC
>NZ_JAWOWL010000102.1:0-1406 GCF_033340395.1 Vibrio sp. 1159
TTAGCTTTTTCGTGCTTGATTACTGACCACAATTTTTCCAAAAAGTTCCTGAAGGTGTTTTAAATTCACAAATGTAAGCAAATGTTTCTTAATCATCTGGCTCGATCATTTAAGTTTCAGAGGGTTATGAGATTTCGTGATCTTGCGCGTTACAAAACATTTCAATTTGTAAGGTTATCGATTGAATGAATGATAAGTTAGCAATCTAAACGTTTGCTTTCATTCGGTTTCTTATAATTTTTCACTCGGTTGCCGAAGAGTCTTCAAATAAAGTGGCGGCAGTTGTTGCGCAAAGGTAATTCAGTTTTGGCGGAAAAGATGCCCCAAAAAGCCGTTGTATACACCCGAAGCATTTGGCGTTTATTCGTACATAAATCCAAATGCTCAAGGTGCAAATCGACTAACCGACTAATAAATACATGGACTTAATAAATGAACAAAAAATTCCTAGCGGCAGCAATCGCAGCTGCAACATTCGGTACTCAAGCAGTAGCAGTGGAACTTTACAATAACGATGGCACTACGTTCTCTATTGGTGGCCATGTGTCTGTTAACCTGAACGGTTCAGAGCAAGGTGATACTGACGTAGGCACAAACTCTCCACGTATCAACTTCACAGCAACTCAGGATCTAGGCAATGACTTTACTGCTGACGCTCGTGGTGAATGGGCACTTAACTACCTAGATGGCGGCGAAAACTCATTCAAAACTCGTCTTGGTTACTTAGGTCTGACTCACGATACATACGGTCGTGCAGTGGGTGGTACGCAATGGGCACCTTACTACGACGTAGCTGGCGTAGCAGATATGCCGATTGCATTTGCGAACGACTTTATCTATGACGACCACGGCAACCTAGGCACTGGCCGCGCAGAGAAAATGATCTCTTACCGCAACGCAATCGAACTTGGCGAAGCAGGCAAAATTAACGTTGGTCTAGGTTGGCAAGGTACGAACGAAGCGACGGCTACGCACAAATACGATGACCGCGTACAAGTTGCCATTTCTTACGCGATCATGGGCGCAAAAGTGGGTTACACGTACAACGGTGGCGACTTCCAAGATTCAGCGTACATCGGTAAGCATTCAGCTGAATCTCACCTAGTCTCTGCGGCATACGGTTCTTACGGTCAAGGCTTGTACCTAGCAGCGGTTTACGGCTCGAACGAAAACATGAACTTCGACGGTAAAACTCGTCTAGCTGAAAGCGACGCGTACGAAGCGTTGATCGCTTATGCACTACCTAATAGCCTAAATCTGAGCATCAACTACGAAATGGTTGAAGGCAAAGACGTGAAAGGCGCGAAGACAGAAACGGCTCGTGAAGAAATGGCGCTGCAAGCAGAATACAACTTCACACCTAAGTTTGTGGGTTATGCGGGTTACCAGTTTGACTTGAACGACGC
>NZ_JAWOWL010000103.1:0-1398 GCF_033340395.1 Vibrio sp. 1159
AAGCGAAAGAAACCTCCGCGCTCACTCAATACATGCCAACCAGCAAAAAGATTCTTGATGATCGAGAACAGCAAGAAGATCGTGCTTGGTATCGTCATTTGCGTCGCTTGCAGTGGGCGTGGCAAGGCTTATCTCCAATTGAAATGGAAGGCGTGTTGTCGCGCATTGCTTCGTCAACGCATTCTCGTACTCACGATGATTGGTTAGATACTGTGATGGGGTATCACAGCGGTAACTGGACGTTTGAGTGGATCAAGTTAGGTATGGAACACCAACGACGTGCCAATGATCTTAAAGGTGAGGATGCTGCCGACGAGCTGTTTACCGCATCGTTGTGTTTCAGCATTGCGGGCTATCCTCATTTAAAAAACGACAACTTGGCGCTTCAGGCTCAGGTGTTAGCAAACAAAGCCTATTCTGAAGGGGCTGAGAAAACTCAATACACCATCAAGCAAATTGAGGTGCCTTACCAAAAACGCAAAATTATCGCTAACTTGCATTTGCCAAGAACCGATAAGCAGCTGCCAGTTGTGATGGTGAGTGCAGGACTCGACAGTTTACAAACCGACATGTGGCGTTTGTTCCGCAATCACTTTGCTCCTAAAGATATTGCAATGCTGACCGTCGATATGCCATCAGTCGGACACAGTTCTCATTGGCCTTTGACGGAAGATTCAAGCTGTCTTCATCAAGCCGTGTTGAATGAGCTTTATTCCATTCCTTACGTCGATCATCACAAAGTTGGTTTGGTCGGTTTTCGTTTTGGTGGCAATGCCATGGTTCGTCTGTCTTTTCTTGAGCAAGAAAAGATCAAAGCGTGTGTGGCACTAGGCGCACCGGTGCATGATCTGTTTACCTCACCGAAAAAGCTGCAAAAAATGCCGAAGATGTATCTGGATATGCTGGCTTCTCGTTTGGGTAAAAGCGCAGTTGATATCAACAGCATGGCTGGGCAGATGATGGCTTGGTCATTGAAAGTCCAAGGCTTCTTGAGCAGTCGTAAAACTAAGGTGCCAATTTTAGCGCTGAGCTTAGAAGGTGACCCCGTTTCGCCTTACAGTGACAACCAGTTAGTCGCGCTATTTAGCCACTATGGGCAGGCGAAGAAGATCAGTTCCAAGACAATTACAAAAGGATATGAGCAATCCCTCGATTTGGCGATAAAGTGGTTGGAAGATGAATTATTAAGATGACAAATCTCCTAATTTAGTTAAGAGTGATATACCTGAGCAAAAAATAAGCTCATGATAATAAAAAATAATAATCATTATTGGGTGTTTACTTTAACTATATGGAAACGGAGATTCATATGTCAGAGACGACTCAGGGTCCAACACACTTTCGCTTGATGTCAAAGCTGAAGGCCATTGGGCCTTACCTGCGTGAACCGCAATCACA
>NZ_JAWOWL010000104.1:0-1384 GCF_033340395.1 Vibrio sp. 1159
TGCGTTTTAAAGCGAGTTGCGCTACGCCTGAATGCTTAATGAGAAATGCCAATATCGACATGGAAGATGATGCTTTTCAGGATTACATTGAGGCTGCAACACAAGATAAACGTTCGGATGTGATGCAGGTGATCGGTGTTGCTCTTATCGCTAACCCATATCTCAAACCTTTAGAATATGTTGTGTTTGGAGATATAGCCTACGCTGGACTTAAAGATAAAAACCTTGATCCTCTTTGGGCTTATTTAATGGGTAGAGGGGCTTACTATCGCCTACATTTACTTAGCGTGTCTAAGAGAGTGAAAGATACCTCAGAAAATGTTGTAAGTTATTTTTCAGGGAGCGTTTTAAGTAGTGATTGATAAGGTTAAGACGCAAAAGTATGTGAATGTGTCCGATGGTATTAATGCATCTTGCTTAGGGATATGTTTATTCTTTTTTTCTGCGGAATTTATCTATCTTTTAAGCTTCTGGGGATTAACATTTTTTTTCTCAGGACTTGCTCTGAGACGTTATTGTAAAGGTAAGGGTATGATGCGTTTCGGAACTAGTAGTGAAATTGATACTGATGACATAAACGAAATTATTAGTTCATATAACAATTACTTACTGATTCTTGCTATTAGTAATGTAGTAATGGTGGGAATTACAATATATCACCTCTATCAAGCTTTCATTTAACTTAAATGGTTTAGTGCGAACCCAGATTTAGACGTAAGAACGGCTCCCAATCGGGAGCCGTTCTTCGTTGTCAGGGGGCAAAAAATAGGGTCGGTACGTTAGTAACGAAAATCTACAAGTTAAGCGGTAGAGTCCGATCTCGATGCGTCAGCATCGAGGCACACAATGACGCAAGGCGGAGGAAAATTTATTTTCCGATACCGTAGTGTTATTACTGGCGAACTCGCCAACTGTGTGCCTAAAAAAATCTGATCTCATAATGAAAAGTTAACCGTCCAACGAGAATCCAACAGAAAAACAACGACGATCCAACGATTGTCCAACCAAAATCAGCTTAACACCATGCGAATAACGTTGAATCCAACGGCTGTCCAACGGAAAAACAACCAAAATCGATGATTGAGCATGTAGGGTGTTGTTGATGGTGCTTTGAAGTTTTGAAATATATTTTTTTCGCACGATAGAAACAAAAAAGCCTCCCAATCGGGAGGCTTTTTTGTTTGGAGAGTTGTCAGATCTAAAAGATCAGCATTGAGATCAAATGCTTTTAGGATTAATCTCTTTCCCCAGATGTGAAAAAACCAGCCGTAGGAAGCTGGTTTATTTCGGAATACTCACAGGTTTGAACGGCCGTGAAGTCCTTCCATGATAGACCATATCAAGTAAGCATTTCAAGAGTATTTCTGCACTCTGTTTGGAATCA
>NZ_JAWOWL010000105.1:0-1375 GCF_033340395.1 Vibrio sp. 1159
CGCGTCATCGCCATTGGTGGCATTGCACAAAAATCCCCTTACGTGATGCAAATGTGCGCCGATGTGATTGGTCGCGACATCATCGTGGTCGAATCAGATCAATGTTGCGCATTGGGGGCAGCTATTTTTGCAGCCGTCGCAGCTGGCGTTTACCCGACGACTAAATCAGCACAAGCCGTGATGGCAAGTCCTGTTCGTCAAACCTACTCACCAACACCAAAAGTGCAAACATTGCGAGCACAGCGTTACGCGACGTATCGCGAGCTTGGGCAACACATGGAGCAGATTGCGGAGTTTCACCAATCGCAGGAGCGTGAAGATGTCTGAACAAACCGTCTGGAATGATGCGAACTCATTAGTCGAACGAATCAAAACGCTGCGTCACCAAGTCTGGCAAGCCAATATGGATTTACAACGTCATAACCTTGTGACGTTCACGTGGGGCAATGTGTCAGGCATCGATAGAGAATCTGGATTGGTTGTTATCAAACCCAGCGGTGTTGAGTACTACGAACTGAATGCTGAAAACATGGTGGTGGTCGATCTGCACGGCCAAGTGGTTGAAGGGAAACTCAACCCATCTTCCGACACGGCCACGCATCTAGAGCTTTATCGCCATTTCCCGGAGATTGGCGGCATCGTTCACACCCACTCTCCTCAGGCAACGGCATGGGCACAAGCAGGCAGAGCAATTCCCGCGTTGGGCACAACTCATGCGGACTATTTCTACGGACAAATTGCGTGCACTCGCGCCTTGAGCGACGAAGAGATCGCACACAACTACGAGCTCAACACTGGCAAAGTCATCGTCGAAACCATCGGTGATTCAAACGTTATGGCGTCACCCGGCATTTTGGTCAAAGAACACGCACCTTTTACTTGGGGTAAAAGCCCTGCTCAAGCGGTTCACAACGCCGTAGTAGTTGAAGTGGTCGCTGGCATGGCTTTGCAAACACTGCAAATCAATGCCGAGGTAGACACTCTTAACCCTTCGCTTCTCGACAAACATTATTTACGTAAGCACGGCGCGAACGCCTACTACGGTCAAAGCAAAAAATAAGGAAACATGATGAAGATTTTCAACGACAAACAAGTATGGTTTGTAACAGGCTCTCAGCATCTTTACGGCCCACAAGTATTGGAAAGCGTTGCGCAAAACAGCGAAGAAATCATTGCAGGATTAAATTCGTCTGATGATATTTCAGTTTCTATTGCTAACAAAGGCACGGTAAAAACACCGGATGAAATTCTCGCAGTATGCCGCGCAGCCAATAACGATCCTGACTGTATCGGCTTGATGTTGTGGATGCACACTTTCTCTCCAGCCAAGATGTGGATTGCCGGCCTAACCCAGCTAAATAAGCCATTTTTACAC
>NZ_JAWOWL010000106.1:0-1372 GCF_033340395.1 Vibrio sp. 1159
CGCTTCTAAGTTTTTCTGTGCACCTTGCCAGCTAACTGGAGAGATACCGACGCGGATTTCAATTGGCTCTTCGCCTGTGCCGAAATTTAAGTAAGCGGTAAGATCATCGCCTGAGTAAACCGCACCATTACGCATTTCGCGCGTTGGTTCTAGGTCTTGTTCACCCAAAAGTGCTTTGGCGATTGGTTGGTTGAATTTCGCGTAGAAGAAGATGTCTTGACCTTGGTGATCTTGCCCTTGGAACCAACCAGTTGAGGTTTTGCGACCGCGAATGGTGTATTCGTCCACCACTTCTACTTTGTTCTTCAAAGACTTGCCGTTGTTGTTCATTAGGGTATGACCTAAATCGAACTTCACGTTGCGGTCTGCGCCATCAGCAAAGGTGTATTTGTGTAAACCAACGCGTTTGGTGGCGCTCAGTTCTACTTCGATTTGACCTTGGTTTAGTTTGGTTTTGTAGTAGCCTGCGCTTGCTTCTTCATTGGCTTTGTCGAAAGAGTTCAGCTGAGTGTTTGCCATGTCTGCGTATGGCAGAACCAAGATGTCGCCTAAGTCCGTTGCGCCTGTACCTGAAAGGTGAGTATGGGAGAAGCCGTACAGCGGAACGTCAGTGTTAACCACTTCGCCAGTTTCGTAGTTGGATGAATCCCAGTAGCCAGAAGCTGAGTGCCAAGGGTTAAGCCCTGATTCATGATCAGTGTTAGAACCGATGAAAGTATCTGGAGACAGTTGAACCATACCTGCCGGTACCGTCGCGCCCGGGAATGTATGACCAGAAGCTGCTGTGCCGATCATAGGATCGACGTATTTCAACACCGCAAGATCAACAATTGGATCGCCCGGCAGTGAAGAGGAAGAATCGTTGTCGCTGTTACAGCCAGCCAAGCCACCCGTCAGACCAACCAGGATAGCCAAAGAGATAAGATTACGTTTAAACATGTGCATACCGTTTTGTCGTTATTCGTATATAAAAAGTGTTTATAAGAGACGGTTTATAAAGGACTGCTTATAAAATTTGCTTGTAGGGATAGCCGGGAGATGCGCTCCCCCGGCTGAGTTGTCACTATTGGGATTAACGAGAACCTGCTGGCATCTCGTCTTCATGCAAGAACTCACCGATGCCTTGTGCTGGTGGAAGATCTTGCTCTAGAGAGCCCCAACGTTGATTTGGTTTGTCGCCCATCACGAACTCCAACTCACCGCCGTACATGATTTCGTCATGAGTCAGGTAAGTGCGGTTGAAGTCTTTGCCGTTGTAACGAGCCGATTGAATGAAGATGTTTTCGCGGCTAACGTTCTTCGCGGTCACCGTGAACTTCTGGTTGTTGCCGACATCGATAGACGCGCTTTCAAACAGCGGAGTACCGATTTC
>NZ_JAWOWL010000107.1:0-1371 GCF_033340395.1 Vibrio sp. 1159
GAACCGTAACGGTAACCGTCGTCGCCCAGTATGGGAGTTTGAACTAGATACAGCCAAACAACAGTTGAACCAGCAGTTTGGCACCCGTGATCTTGTCGGTTTTGGTGTTGAGCACGCCTCTCTTGGTTTGTGCGCCGCAGGTTGTTTGATTCAATACGTAAAAGACACACAACGCACTGCTCTACCACATATCCGCTCACTAACGTTTGATCGCCAAGATCACTCTGTAATTTTAGATGCAGCTACGCGTCGCAATCTAGAAATCACCCAAAATTTAGCTGGCGGCACGGACAATACACTCGCCGCAGTTCTCGACCATTGCTCAACCCCGATGGGCAGCCGCATGTTAAAACGTTGGCTGCATCAACCGATGCGTTGTATTGATACGCTAAACAACCGTCTGGATGCGATTGGTGAAATTAAAGATCAAGGCTTATTTACCGATCTTCAGCCAACTTTAAAACAGATTGGCGATATTGAACGTATCTTAGCGCGTCTTGCTCTACGTTCTGCTCGTCCACGTGATATGGCTCGCCTACGCCATGCCATGCAGCAACTTCCTGAACTAGAATCGCTCACTGCATCCTTAACTCATCCATACCTAGTGAAGTTGGCTCAATATGCTGCGCCAATAGATGAGGTATGTGAGCTTCTTGAACGTGCTATCAAAGAAAACCCGCCGGTAGTGATCCGCGATGGTGGTGTGATTGCAGAAGGCTATAACGAAGAATTGGATGAGTGGCGCAAGCTCGCTGATGGTGCAACCGAGTATCTAGAAAAGCTCGAAGCGGATGAACGCGAGCGTCATGGCATCGATACGCTGAAAGTTGGCTACAACGCCGTACATGGATTCTTCATTCAGGTAAGTCGTGGCCAAAGCCATTTGGTACCGCCACATTACGTGCGTCGCCAAACTCTGAAAAATGCCGAGCGCTACATTATTCCTGAGCTTAAAGAGCATGAAGACAAAGTTCTGAACTCAAAATCAAAAGCACTCGCACTAGAGAAAAAACTGTGGGAAGAGCTGTTCGATTTGCTGATGCCTTATCTTGAACAAATGCAAAACCTAGCTTCTGCCGTTTCACAGATGGACGTGTTACAAAACCTAGCAGAACGCGCAGACTCATTGGATTATTGCCGCCCTACTCTAGTTAAAGACGCAGGTATTCACATTCAAGCAGGTCGCCACCCGGTAGTAGAGCAAGTCACCTCGGACCCGTTCATTGCTAACCCAATAGAATTAAGCCCAAGCCGTAAAATGCTCATCATCACGGGTCCAAACATGGGGGGTAAATCAACCTACATGCGCCAAACTGCGCTAATTGCGTTGATGGCTCATATCGGCTCTTATGTACCTGCAGAATCAGCACA
>NZ_JAWOWL010000108.1:0-1368 GCF_033340395.1 Vibrio sp. 1159
CCTTTGATAGCTCCATTCATCATTTGATTGAAGATTTAGATGTATGGCGTGAGTATGAACATGTTCCTGTGTTGCGCAGCTTGGTGGCTAACGGACAATACTTAACTTGTTTGCCATATTTGGATGTTGAACGTTACATTGAGGCAGGACGTTTAGTCGCGCTAAACGTACCAGATCTGAAAATGGAGCGCACATTGTCCTTTATTTGGCGTGCGGATATGGCCGAAAACCCGTTGGTCGATTGCATAAAGCGTGAAGGTTTGCGCATGATGAAGGGCAAACCTTCCGTCTTATAGGTACTATCAATTTTAATGGGCTCTGCATCGCAGGGCCTTTTTTGTCTCTTTTATTCGTCCATCTCTGTTTTTTGTTATTTTCTAAATCTGTTGATTTATCGGTTGCGTCAAATAATTTGTGTAAAACATGAAACGAAAGGTGATATTGTTGTGATCATTATCACCGATAAACTGGCGCGATGTGCCTAGTATTGGTTCTTGATTTCAATGTATGAAGGCAGTTATCAAACCAAAAGGGTGCGATAGTCGCCGAGCAGGTACGAATACCATGACAACACTTTTAGCAATCTCTATTACTACTGGGATTCTGTCCGGCGTTTGGGGTTGGATTGCCATTTCTCTTGGCCTTTTATCTTGGGCAGGCTTTTTAGGCTGTACAAGCTACTTCGCTGCTCCAACGAGTGGATTAAAAGGTTTAGCGACAAGCTTAATTACTAACTTGACCGGTGTATTCTGGGCAATGGTAATTATTTATGGCTCCACTTACGCAGGTTTAGAGATCTTGGGTTATGTGATCACAGCTGTTGTAGCGTTTTTCATGTGTATTCAAGCGAAACAGGCTTGGCTAGCGTACATTCCTGGTACTTTCATTGGTTCTTGCGCGACATTCGCAGCAGATGGCAATTGGCAACTTGTTGTTCCATCGCTTGTATTAGGTGGCATATTTGGTTACTTGATGAAAGCAACAGGACTTTGGTTACATGCGAAATCAACCGCTACTTCTTCTTCGCTCGCTGAGCAAGCACAGTAGTGAACCCCCGATCTAATTTGTATCCGCTGTGTATTGAGCTTTATCCCTCTCAATACAGTTAATCAAAATTAATGATATTTGATACAAGCACACTAAATTGGTGTGCTTTTTTTTGCCTAAATTTTAAGGGGATAGCGCAGTGCTATCCCCAAAGACTATTTAAGTGGAAAACGAGTAAATAGATATAAGGCTTAAGTATTCCCGCTCGCCATAGTAACGATGCGTTTTAAAGTCCAACGCAACAACACAGGGATACATTCCATACCTTTCTCTTCGCAGTGAGACACAATGGCTAGAGCCAAATCGGGCTTCGCATGTTTT
>NZ_JAWOWL010000109.1:0-1367 GCF_033340395.1 Vibrio sp. 1159
GTTGTTCATCTATTTTGGTTCGACTCAGGTTCTGTTTTTAATCACCGGAGACTTTATTGAGGTTAGCCCGTTTTTGTCTGGTGTGGTGGCGTTATCGTTGATCTTCGCTTCCTATGCTTCTCAAACTCTGCGCGGCGCATTAAAAGCCGTAGGCAGAGGACAGAGAGAAGCTGCAAGCGCACTCGGTATCAGTCAGTTTCACGCGTTTGTGCGCATTGTGTTGCCACAAGCCGTGCGACATGCGCTTCCTGGCTTAACCAACCAATGGTTGGTTTTGCTAAAAGACACGGCGCTGGTTTCTTTGATTGGCGTGACGGATCTGCTGAAACAAGCTCAGCTTACGTCGGCAGCAACGCACGAAGCGTTTACTTGGTATGCGACGGCAGCGGCGATTTACTTAGTGATCACGCTTATCACGCAGCGCGCGGTCAAAGTGATTGATAAGAAATTCTCAATCCAAGGCATGAGTGTGGGGCAGGAGGCGAGCGCATGAACGAACAACATGTATGGCAAATGCTGGATGGTTTAGGCACTAGCCTTCAATTAACGGCTGCGTCTTTGGCTGTCGGCTGTATTCTTGCACTATTGATGACCTTGACGTTGATTCTACGCACCCCTGGTTTGCACTGGGTAAGCCGTGGCATCATCACGCTGTTTACTGGGACACCGTTGCTGGTTCAGATTTTCTTGGTCTACTACGGCCCGGGTCAATTTGATGCAGTAAGAGAGAGTGTGCTGTGGACTTGGCTGAGCCAACCTTGGTTCTGTGCCATGTTAGCGTTGGCATTAAATACTGCCGCGTACAGTACTCAGCTTTTCAAAGGTGCGTTTAATGCGATTCCTTCAGGTCAATGGCAAGCGTGTCGTGCGCTGGGTATGAACAAAAGTGCCACGTTACGTGTGTTACTTCCTTATGCGATTCGCCGCGCGGTGCCTGCTTACTCAAACGAAGTGATTTTGGTGTTCAAAGGTACGTCTTTGGCAAGCACTATCACCATCATGGACTTGATGGGCTATGCTCAGCGCATTAATGCTCAAACCTACGATACATTAATGGTCTTCGGTGTAGCAGGCGCGTTTTATCTGAGCGTGAACGGGATTCTGACGCTTATCTTCCGCCAAGTTGAGAAGAAAGCTCTGGCTTTTGAAACCGTATAAATACCAAACCATTGTTGATTTAAGTTCATCACATCTTCAATTTCACCATGCCTCTGCGACTGACTCTCTGGTAGGGGCATTTTTTCTTTCTCTTCTCTTGTTTTACCCGGAAGTGGAAAACTGCGCATCTTTCACCAAACTTAAGTGAGTAGATTTTTCTGGGTTGTAACATGGAACGACGACATTTTCTTGCGTTATGGACATTGATG
>NZ_JAWOWL010000110.1:0-1359 GCF_033340395.1 Vibrio sp. 1159
AAATATAGGTTTTATTGATTTTGTAAACTGAGGTTTTTTTGATGAGAATTCGATAAAAAGTGCGTTTTACTTCAAGTTTTATGACAATACTGAGATTGTATTTTCGGTAAAACTTAATTTTAGTTGGTTAAAGTGATGGTTTTGCCGAGTATCTTGTCTGTCTCTGTCACATTTGGTATAAAAAGCATCCCCTTCTTTTCTGGAATTGGCCGATGTCACATCTAAATTACAACCATCTTTATTACTTCTGGATGGTGTGCAAGCAAGGCTCTGTTACCAAGGCCGCGGATGCGCTTTTTCTCACTCCTCAAACGGTGACCGGGCAAATCAAAGCGCTTGAAGAGCGGATGAAAGGTAAGCTAACCAAGCGAAACGGCCGTACTGGCGAACCAACAGAACTCGGACAATTGGTCTTCAAATATGCGGATCGTATGTTTGGTTTAAGCTATGAGATGCTTGATATTGTGAACTACAGTCAGCACTCCAACATTTTGTTTGAAGTTGGTGTCGCCGATGCGCTGTCAAAACGGCTAGTTAGTAAAGTGCTGATGACAACCGTGCCTGAAGACAACAGTATCCACTTACGTTGTTACGAGTCGACGCACGAACTGTTATTAGAACGGCTATCGCAGCACAAGTTGGATATGATTCTTTCTGATTGCCCGGTGGACTCGACGCAAAGCCCAGGCCTTTATAGTAAGAAGCTTGGCGAGAGTAGTATGAGTTTCTTTGCATCTTCTGACATTCCAGACGTCAAGTTCCCTGAAATTTTGGAAAAGAAAAAGCTGTTGATCCCAGCAAGTCGAACGGCGATGGGGCGAAAAGTCATTCAATGGTTTGATCGCCAAGGATTACAACCTGATGTCTTGGGAGAGTTTGATGACGTCGCGTTGATGAAAGCCTTTGCGAGATACCGTGATGATGTAATCTTTTTGGCGCCGACGGTTTACATGTCAGAAATCGAAGATGACCGCAGCTTACAGTTGATCGGTCATGTTGAGGATTTGAAAGAAGAGTATTACGTTATTTTCGCCGAGCGAATGATTCAGCATCCTGCGGTAAAAAACGTATGTGATGCTGATTTCAGTCAAATGTTTGAGTAAACCCGTATCGTTGCTCAAATAAATAGATTACTATCGATAAAAATATAAATCTAAATGATACCTAAGTAATTCAAGATACTTGGTTTAGTGAGCAAAATTATTTCTCGTCGATAAAGCCCCAGTGAACACTGCTGGTGGGTTAAATTGATGTATCGCTTTAAAGCCAAATTTAGAGGTTCTAATAAAGAAGGCTCTGGAGAAGAATCTTGATGTCCTTAGAGATATTAAATCAGTGCAACACAACAAGCTGGCCAGG
>NZ_JAWOWL010000111.1:0-1356 GCF_033340395.1 Vibrio sp. 1159
AGGCATGGCGCTGACTTACACTCTTCTCGGCTTAGTGGTGGCATCAGCAGGCATGCAGTTCCAAGCGGCGATGCAACACCCATATGTGTTGATTGGTTTGAGTATCTTATTCGTCACGTTGGCACTCTCCATGTTTGGTGTGTACACCCTGCAATTGCCAAGCAGTGTACAAACGTGGCTAAACAACCTAAGCAACAAACAACAAGGCGGCAGCAGCGCAGGCGTATTCGCGATGGGTGCGATCTCAGGTCTGGTGTGCTCACCGTGTACCACGGCACCTCTGTCGGGCGCACTACTCTACGTTGCACAAAGTGGTGACTTGCTGACTGGTGGTATTGCGCTTTACGCACTGGCGATGGGTATGGGTATTCCGCTGATTCTCGTGGCGGTATTTGGCAACAAACTGCTGCCAAAAGCCGGCGGTTGGATGGACCGCGTGAAGACACTATTTGGTTTCATTCTGCTGGCAGCACCAATCTTCTTGCTTGAGCGTATCTTGCCAGAAATGTGGTCGACGGCGTTGTGGTCTGCGCTCGGTATCGCGGCATTTGGTTGGTTGTATCACATCAAAAACAGCTTGGAGTTTGGTGGCTGGAAGCAAAGCGCAATTGGCATTATTGCCGTCCTCGGTTTGTTCGCCTCCGCGCAACCAGCACTGAATTATTGGTTTGGCAATCACGAAACCCAAGCACAGCAAACAACGGTTAGCTTTACTCGCATTGCTAATGTGGCCGAGCTTGAAGAGCAACTGACGCAGGCGAAAGCAGCAGGTAAACCTGTCATGCTCGACTTCTACGCCGACTGGTGTGTAGCGTGTAAAGAGTTTGAGAAGTACACCTTCCACGATCCAAAAGTCGAAGCCAAGCTGCAAGACTTCGTGTTGCTGCAAGCGGATGTCACCAAAAACCAAGTGCAAGATATTGAGCTACTCAAACACATGAACGTGCTGGGTTTGCCGACCATCGAGTTCTGGAATGCGAAAGGCGAACACGTTTCAAACGCTCGTTTAACTGGCTTTATGCAAGCCGAGCCTTTCTTAGAGCACATCAATCGATTCTGATATCACATCATTCAAACGCCAGCGATTTTCGCTGGCGTTTTTTGTTGCACAGATTTGAATGAGAAAAATGCGGCTATATGCAATTTTCCTAATAAAAGTCGATTTGGTTCAGACTTTTAGCGAATAAATATTGTCCACCTTCTCAAAGCTGGACAATAATTCATTTAACGAAATAGTCAAAAGTGTTTAACGTCATGGATTCGACCTACACCATCATCATCGCCGATGATCACCCTCTCTTCCGTAATGCATTGTTCCAATCGGTACACATGGCTGTCAGTGGTGCCAATCTGCTT
>NZ_JAWOWL010000112.1:0-1353 GCF_033340395.1 Vibrio sp. 1159
CTATGACGATGGCTCTGCTGAATACGTGAACCTGTACAACTGGCGCAATACCCAGGATAAGACCTACCTGTTACAGCAAGCCGGTGACAACCTTAAAAATATCATTTTAGGTTCAGGTGGTTCTTCCGCGCCCTGGTTGACTACTCAGTTTAACTGGCATTCACTCTACCCTACTGAGTACTCAATGCTGAGATCTGACTTTTTGACGCTTGATCCAAAACTACACGAGTTAAAAGAGTATCTGGGTGATAGCCTCAAACAAATGCAGTGGGATAAATATGCAAAACTGTCCTCAGAGCAGCAAGCATTGTTCCTTGAAATCGTAGGTTTTGATCAAAATTGGCTGCAAGTAGAATATGACAAGAGTCCACTGGCTAACTTTGTATTCACGGGGACGACTACCTGGGCCGGTGGTGAAGAGAAAGAGTTCTACGCCAAGCAACAGGTTAATATCATCAATAATGCTATCAACGAAACCAGCCCTTACTATATTGGTAAGGAGCATGACCTGTTCTTCAAAGGGCATCCTCGCGGTGGTGTTATCAATGACATCATTATTAGCAGTTTTGATAATATGGTGAACATTCCGTCAGCCATCTCTTTCGAAGTCCTGATGATGACAGATATGCTGCCTGATACTATCGCCGGTGTGGCCAGCTCTTTGTATTTCACTATTCCAGCGGAAAACATCAAATTCATCGTTTTCACTTCATCCGAAGAGATCACCGATCGTGAACAAGCATTAAAGAGCCCACTGGTTCAGGTCATGATGACTCTGGGCATTGTGAAAGAAGAAAACGTTCTCTTCTGGGCCGATATGCCTGATTGCAGCAGTGGAACCTGTATCTAATCCAGTTTTAAAAGGCCCTTCGGGGCCTTTTTTCATGCTTCAATCTCAATTGCAGCGTGTGACCAGATTCAAACTCCCTGAAAAAGAGATTACTGATACTTGATTCAAATCAGGGTTTCCAACTGCTGGAGCTGCTCCGCTAAATCGTTGTATAGATTCACAAATTCCTTTTGTTGTATTTCGTGCTGCGTCTGCAATTGCTCGAATTCGTTCAATAATAGGGTTTCTAACTCGGTCATGTTCTACTTCTCCACCAGTTTGATAAGTTCGTTCTGGCCATCGTTGAGAGTCAATCCCCCTTTCACAGTGTATCCCTCTGGGATCACGATGTAACGCCCCTCTTTGTCCTGAAAGAAACGAATCCCCCATGTTAAGTAGGGAAAAAAATGCAAATGAGACAAATAGACTAATCTCAAAGGATCTCCAAAGAAACGATAAGGATGCTAGGAAAGCTAGCGCACGCCGCCCTTTCGGCTGCGCCGACCCCTACCCATTTCGACTCA
>NZ_JAWOWL010000113.1:0-1345 GCF_033340395.1 Vibrio sp. 1159
TCAAAGGGCCTTCAATCACTTCAAGTGGTTTTGCCGCATTCACACGTGCTTCTTCAGTGTCTGCGACAATGAACTCTGTGATCCCTTTAACTAACGCATGCTCTAAACGTTTTGCGACAGGCCAAGTTCGCCACTCAAGCGCAGAGGCATCTTCTTCTTTGCCAACGCCTTTATCTGCGTACTCAGCCGCGATATCCAACAATCTTTCTGTAGCGTCATCTCGACGGTTAAGCACAACGTCTTCTACCGCTTCTCGTAGTTTTTCCGGAACGTTGTCATAAATTTCAAGTTGACCCGCGTTTACGATCCCCATATCCATACCATTTTTAAAACAGTGATAGAGGAACACAGCATGGATAGCTTCACGAACGTAGTTATTACCGCGGAAAGAGAAAGACACGTTCGACACGCCACCGGAAATCATCGCGTGTGGCAAATCGCGCTTGATGTCCGCTACAGCTTCAATAAAATCAACAGCATAGTTGTTGTGCTCATCAATACCCGTTGCGACGGCAAAAATGTTCGGGTCAAAAATAATGTCTTCTGGCGGGAAGCCAACTTCGTCTACCAAAATACGATAAGCATTTGTACAGATTTCTAGCTTGCGCGCGCGCGTTTCTGCCTGACCAACCTCATCGAATGCCATGACGATCACAGCTGCGCCATAACGACGGATCAGTTTAGCTTGCTCAACAAATTTCTCTTTGCCTTCCTTCAAAGAGATAGAGTTCACAATGCCTTTACCTTGAATGCATTTCAGACCCGCTTCGATCACTTCCCATTTGGAAGAGTCGACCATGATTGGCACTTTGGAGATTTCTGGTTCTGAGGCACATAGGTATAGAAAACGCACCATACAAGCCTGTGCGTCTAACATCCCCTCATCCATGTTGATGTCGATGATTTGGGCACCATTTTCAACTTGCTGACGCGCGACTTCTAATGCTTCGTCATACTGTTCTTCTTTGATCAAACGTTTAAAGCGAGCAGAACCTGTGACGTTAGTTCGCTCACCGACATTGATGAATAAAGTCTCTTTCTCAATCGTTAATGGCTCTAATCCGGAGAGACGACAAGCAACAGGCAAATCTGGCAAAGCGCGAGGTGTAACACCTTCAACGGCCTGCGCCATTTGGCGAATATGCTCCGGCGTTGTACCACAACAGCCACCAATCAGATTTAAAAAGCCGCTGCTAGCCCACTCTTTTACATGCTCTGCCATATCTTCTGGAGAAAGGTCATATTCTCCAAAAGCATTCGGCAAACCTGCGTTAGGGTGTGCGGAAACAAATGATTCAGAAATACGAGAAAGCTCTTCCACGTATGGGCGCAGTTCATCGGGCCC
>NZ_JAWOWL010000114.1:0-1329 GCF_033340395.1 Vibrio sp. 1159
CACGGAAATCGCATGAACATCCCCGTCATTCAAGGGCTCCGAGAACCTTGCTTAAGTAGTTTACATCCATCGCACACTTCATTCGCTTGCGTTGAATGCCTCCCTTAAAGCTCGTTTCTTGCTTTAAAAGGTTCAAACATACCTGCCTGATCCTTGAAAAAGCCTCTGCGCGATCATCGACTCGAATGCGACATGCATCTTCTCTAAAAGTAACATCAAGTTGCCAGTGCATCGACTCAATTCCCCAGTGAGAACGCGTTGCATCATGTAACTCTTTCGCACTGAGTTTTTTCGAGCTGATGTAGAAGCGAACAGACATATCTTGCTCTGTCGCACGCTCTTCTGTTTTACGCATGTTGACCATGATGCCGACACTTTTCAGATTTGGCCATTCAAGCTCTAAATCACCTAAAAATGACAACTCATTCGTGACTAATGCACAGCGTGTTTCCTCACGGCCATGCCCTTTTTCTTGGCTCGCATAACTGTCGCCTTCTGCAAACTCCTGCAACATCGAAGGGCGATAAAACTCACCTATTGCTTTCTCTAACGAGCCTTGGTTTCCCTTTACAGCAAGTAAGTAATCGGCATTTTTATCGATTATCTTTTGCGCGATTTTTCTTTGACAACCCATCGCATCAATCGTCACCAAGCAACCAGAAATATTTAACAATTCCAATAACTTAGGTATTTCTGTGATTTCATTGGTTTTTTCATTCACCTTAGATTGACCAAGACAAAGCCCTTGCGCGGTTGCAAATGCATTGACCATATGAATTGCAGAGCGTTCTTCAGATTTGTTATAAGAGCCGCGAACGGTTTTACCATCGATTGCAACCACTTCGCCATCTGTGATTTGATGACAATCTTTCATCCAACGAATGAACGCTTTTTGCATCGCTGACGGGCTCACCATCCCCATGACGCGCGCGATGGTATCTGACGACGGAATACCATTCTCAAAATCACCCAATGATTTAAGAAAATCGGTTCGGCTTTCACCAAAATCACAGATACCTTCCCAGGTATCAAAACCGGAGAGCACACCACAGATCGTCAACAAAATAATGTCTGACAATTTGTGTTCTACCTTAGCGGCTTGACGGTAATCTTTTATCACTTCGAAATGCATAAATGGGTTCGTTATTGTCGTCATAATTTGGCTCCGTTTAAGTACAGAACCATTAAAAAACACTCAGAATGATCTACAAATTGATCCTTAGTGAGTTTCCAATATTGTGATGAATGGTAAAGAAATACCTTGTAAATTAGAATACTCTAATTTGACGAAGTCCCTTTAAAAATGGGCATGTTTATGCGATTTCCCTG
>NZ_JAWOWL010000115.1:0-1329 GCF_033340395.1 Vibrio sp. 1159
GACTGCTAACCAACAAACTACCGTCGCTCAGTTCTTTCAATAGCTGCTGGTGGGGAAGAATCATACCTTCAAGAAAGCGTGGAGCTACTTCCCTGTCAACCTGTACAAGCACCTCAGCATCATCCGGAGTTAGCCACTCCATCCCCTGTTTATGTATCTCCTCGTGGACCTTTTGATTCGGTTTGTATTTATCTTCCCGGCGGTGAATCCGTGAAATATTCGGTAATCGGTACGAATGTAGCTGGTCACAGTAGGTCGCGGCGAGGAACCAGATACCACGGTCATTTACCAAACGATAGGGATGGACAGATTCAAACGTTTTTCCATTGTAGGTAAGGTCAATAACAGAGTGAGTGGTAATCACTTCGGTCAACTGTCTAAACAGCGCATCGAACTTCCCGATGGATTCGGAGCGTGGATTCTTAAACAGAACGGGAGTGTGACCGTTGAACTTGTAGTGATTCGGTAGTAGCGCAGACAAACCCGTATCGTGCAGTACCTTGTTGGTATTCGCATTACCATTATTTCGAGTTACTGGATCTAACCGATAACCCTCATTGGTGCGGATAATCGGAGCGTTGACTAGCCTTTCATTGAAATCGCGTCTCAGGGTTTTCTCGCTTACCTGATAATCCGCGACCAACTGCTCAGGGGAGAGCACTTCTCCCATAAACAATCTCGTCAATATGTCACCTAGCCTTAAAGCTAGCTTTTCACTCTTATCGCTCATGCTACTAGCGTACGGTTTCCCTTGGACAGGTTGAGGGCAAAACATTTTTAAATGTTTCAAACCGTCGCGCACTGAGATTTGGCATAGCTTTCATCGGATAAGGCAGGGCAATGACGATGACTATTTTCACACTCATTCTGCGGTCTTGGACATACCCTGTCCGAGCGCAGTGGGATACTACACAACGTAGATTTACTACAACGTCAATTAAAGGAAACTATAATGAAAGTGACATTCATTAAGCCACTTATGGCATCAGGTTATTCATGCCGCTCTTTAGGTTGTCCCGGTTGGGTCAACAAGGGTGGGTCATGCGATACGTGTGGCGCAATGGATTACAGTTAAGAAGGAGTATTCGTTATGGGCGGTTGGACAGAAGACCAAGGTGACTATGATGATGGTACAGAAGATTCTGGCTTCAGTCAGGACTTCGACATGGAACCGGGCGACGATGGTTGGCTTGGCGGTGACTTCATGGCTGATGATGACGATGATTAAGTCCCATCACTAAATTTGGCTTATCAACAAGGGCGGTATCGAAAGGTATCGCCCTTTTCTGTATCTATAGAAAAGGAAAAACATTATGGCAAAAACACATT
>NZ_JAWOWL010000116.1:0-1324 GCF_033340395.1 Vibrio sp. 1159
AGTGGTAGGGAGTGGCGCTGCGGGCTTGTCGTTGGCTTTACGTGTCGCAAACCACTGTAAAGTAATGGTACTTAGCAAAGGACCGCGCAGCGAAGGGGCAACTTACTACGCTCAAGGCGGTATCGCCGCTGTGTTCGATGAATCCGACACCATTGAGTCGCACGTTGAAGATACCCAAATTGCCGGGGATGGTATCTGCGACGAAGAGACCGTGAGATTCATTGCAGAACACTCAAAAGAATGTGTGCAATGGCTGATTGACGGCGGTGTACCATTTGACCGTGAAGACGATGATTCTGACGATGAACCTCGTTACCACCTAACTCGCGAAGGTGGCCACAGCCGCCGCCGTATTCTGCACGCCGCAGACGCAACCGGTATGGCAATGCAAACCTCATTGCAGGACAACGCCCACAACCATCCCAATATTCATGTTCTTGAACGCCACAACGCTCTGGACTTGATCACTGAAGATAAAATCGGTGGTGATAAAAACAAAGTCATCGGTGCCTATATCTGGAACCGAAACGAAGAGCACGTAGAAACCGTGCGCGCCAAATTTGTGGTTCTAGCGACAGGTGGCGCGTCAAAGGTTTATCAATACACCTCTAACCCTGATGTCTCATCGGGTGATGGTATTGCTATCGCGTGGCGAGCGGGCTGTCGAGTGGCGAACTTAGAGTTCAACCAGTTCCACCCAACTTGCCTTTACCACCCTGAAGCTCGCAACTTCTTGCTGACCGAGGCCCTTCGTGGTGAAGGCGCTTACCTTCGTCGCCCAGACGGCACTCGCTTTATGCCAGATTTTGATGAGCGTAAAGAACTCGCCCCCCGCGATGTTGTCGCTCGTGCCATCGACTTCGAAATGAAACGCTTGGGTGCAGACTGCATGTATCTCGACATCAGTCATAAACCAGCAGACTTTATCACCAAGCACTTCCCGACCATTTACTCGCGCTTGATGGACTTGGGCATTGATATGACCAAAGAGCCTATTCCAATCGTACCAGCTGCGCACTATACCTGTGGCGGCGTGATGGTGGATCAAAACGGTCATACGGATTTGAAAAATCTATACGCGATTGGCGAAGTGAGCTACACCGGCTTGCATGGCGCTAACCGTATGGCATCGAACTCACTGTTGGAATGTGTGGTTTATGCGTGGTCTGCTGCAAAAGATATTCTGAAACATCACACCAGCATTGAGCTGCCTTCACGTGTTCCATGTTGGGATGAAAGCCAAGTCACCAACAGTGATGAAGAAGTTATTATTCAACACAACTGGCACGAACTTCGCCTGTTCATGTGGGACTACATGGGCATT
>NZ_JAWOWL010000117.1:0-1324 GCF_033340395.1 Vibrio sp. 1159
CTTGATTTTGGCAAAGGCGAGCAAAGCCAACGAACTGGGTGTGGCACTGAGCATTGACTGCCAAAGTGATTTGAGCGCACTGTCTCGCCGTTTGTCAGAAGAACAATTGTGTGGGTTGATTGGCAATTTAGCTCAAAACGCTTTGGAAGCGGTAAAAGGACAAGAGAACGGTCACGTACACATCGGTATTTCAGAATCGGCTTGTGAGTACACTATTCAGGTTTCGAACAATGGCCCGCTGATCGAGAGTGAGTTTGATGTGTTGTGCGAATTGGGCTTTACCACTAAGCAAAACAAAGCCGATCATGGAGTAGGCATGTACCTTGTACGTTCCATCGTTGAGCAAGGCAATGGGCATATGGAGTTGGACAGTGACGAGCAAGAAACCGCGTTTACGATCTATTTCCCCAAGGAGTTAGGATGATAAAAGTAGTCATAGTGGAAGATGATCCCAACATTGCAGAGCTTCATCACCATTTCATCGAGCAAGTGGAACAATATCAAGTCGTCGGTATTGCCGGCAGTATTCACATTGCCCAGCAGCTAGTGACGCATACTAAGCCGGATTTGGTCATCGTCGACAACTACTTGCCAGACGGGCAAGGTGTCGAGCTGGTTTATCAATGGTTAGAGAGCGACCAGAAACCAGAATGCATTTTGGTCACGGCGGCCAATGACGCATCTACGGTTCAAAAAGCCCATCGTTTCGGCGCATTTGATTACCTCGTCAAGCCCGTTGATTACTCAAGACTAACCGAAAGCTTGCTCCGTTTCGCAAAGGTCAAAAACCATGTGCGTAGCCAAGAGAGTTTTCGACAGTCGCAGCTTGATGATTTGTTCCATCTTGGAAAAGGCACGCCAACGGATTTGGCTGGTTTAGATCCTTTTATGTTCCGTCAGGTGGTGGACCTGTTTACGCACGTGCATGTCGAGCACACCGCATTGAGTGTGTCGGAAAGCTTAACCATCAGTAAGAGCACGGCTCGTCGTTATTTGGATAAAGCCGTTGAGCAAGGTGAGTTGGTGGCATTTTTAGAACACGGGAAAGTAGGGCGACCGACTCGGGTTTATCGCAATAAGTTAGTCTCAGAAAGCTAAGTGTTTGAGATAAAGCACAAAGAAAGGCTCTTGTTGAAAGAGCCTTTTTCACGAAATGTCGACATATTTTGGCAAGTTTAATGCAGAACTTCACTGCTGAATCTTAAGTATTTGCAGTCGTTCATCAAATCTTTAAATGCCTTTCTATCCAGCTTAATCAGAGTTTCATGATCGCCGGCTTCGAGATAGACATGTTCCAAATTTGCTAACCTTTCATCGCAAACTG
>NZ_JAWOWL010000118.1:0-1323 GCF_033340395.1 Vibrio sp. 1159
CAGGGAAAATTCATGAACATGCCCATGTTTAAAGGGTTTGCGCTTTGGTGTGGTCTCAATTTTCGAAGTTCGCTAGCTATCGCTATCACATAACAACCAATTGGCCGAAGATCGATTTGTAGATCATTTTCAGTGTTTTTTAATACCTCCATAGACAAATTGGAGGTCCAACAATGAGTAACCAGCACCCATTTATGCATTTCGATGTTATTCCAGATTACAGACAAAAAGGCAAAGTCGAGCACAAGTTAACTGATATCATTTTGTTAACAATTTGCGCGGTACTTTCTGGTCAAGACGACTGGAAAGCCATCAGTCTTTACGGTCAAGCTCGGCTGGATTTTTTGAAGCGATTTGGCGATTTTAGTCATGGTGTTCCGTCAACATCGACCATAGCCAGAACGATGGGAATGATAAGTGCCACTCGATTACAGAAATGCTTTATTGAATGGATGAAAGATTGCTGTGAGTTGACCAAAGGTGAGGTCGTTGCCATTGATGGCAAGACAGTGAGGGGCTCCTATGATGACTCTCGCGGACTCGGCGCAATCCACATGGTTAATGCGTTTGCCACTGAAAATGGCGTGAGCCTCGGCCAACAAAAAGTATACCAAAAGTCGAATGAGATCACCGCCATTCCAAAGCTACTAGAACTGCTTGATATATCAGGCTGTTTAGTCACGATTGATGCGATGGGCTGCCAAAAGAAAATTGCAAAAAAGATACTTGATAGTGACGCGGACTATCTTTTAGCAGTTAAGGGTAACCAGGGGCGTTTAGAGCAAGCGTTCGATAACTATTTTGAGATGAGCATGCTCCAAAACCATGATGGTGACTCCTACAGCACGCAAGAGAAATCACGTGGTAGAAAAGAAACTCGGCTTGCATTGACCAATAAAGATTTAAGTGTTTTAGGTGATGTTGAGTTTGAGTGGCCTGGTATTAAAACCATGGGTATTGTGGTTTCAATAAGGCAAGAAGACGCGATAGCGAAAGAGTCAGAAGTGGTGGTGAAATACTACATCAGCTCGAAGGATTTAGATGCTAAAGAATTGTTAAATGCAACGCGTTCACATTGGTTAGTCGAGTCGATGCATTGGAGTTTGGATACCACATTTGGTGAAGATGCGAGTCGTAAACGCGCGGAAGAAAGTGCAGAGAATTTCTCAAGGATCAGACAAGCGTGCTTAAATATGCTCAAGAGTGAAACGACCCTAAAAGCGAGTGTGAAGCACAAAAGAGCGATGTGTGCGATGGATTCTGAGTACCTTTTAAAGGTTCTAGCAAGCCTTTATTGACGGGGATGTTCATGATTTTTCCGTG
>NZ_JAWOWL010000119.1:0-1323 GCF_033340395.1 Vibrio sp. 1159
ATCCAACCATTAGCACCGCAGCTTTAAAAATAGAAGTGTTGTTCATGTTGATTCCAAAATGGCTCAGAGCTTGCTGAGCCTAATTCGATTAGTTGAGTAGAGTTTCAAACGTTAGGTGTACATTCGCGCTGGTTTTGTCAGCTAATGGGTGATTGTTCAACTCACCTTTGTAGTTCGCTTTCATTAGATAGCGCCCTGCCACGTCTGGCGTAAAAGTAATTTTTCCGTCTTTATCACTCACCACGTCAATTTGCTCTTGATGGTTGCGATACAACGTACCTTCACGCGTGATCTCTGCCGTCACACCTTGTTGAGGTTTGCCATCGAAGAAGAACTGGAACATCACCGCTTCACCTTCAATGATGTCAGATGGGTGAGTCAGCGGTTTTAGCTCTAGCAATTTGCCTTCAATTTCTAACGCTTTTTCTGTTGGTTTACCGACCGTGATGTAGCTTTCTGCGCGGGTGTAGCTTAGCTGAGTCACCACATCACGCGTTTTTTCTGGTAGCACATCAGCGCGCTCAGCTTTATTGGCTCTAACCCACTTCACAGTATCGCGGCGACCTGCTTTGTACTGGGTGTAGTAGCTCGGCTCATTGTTAATCGCAACCTTATGCGTGCCCTCTTCAACAAAGAAGAAATCGAACATCGAACGACGCTTACCGCGTATTACAAAGTTCGGGCGCTCAGAGCGGCCATCCGGCATGATGACAAAAGCTTGTTCGCTACCTGCTGGCTTATCGAATACAAATGTGCCATGAGAAGCAGTCACATCGAACGTGAGCCAATCACCACCTTCTTTAGAAACGGTAAAGTGTGAAGGCAAAACCCAACGAGGATGTGCTTGTGCCGTTGTCGCTGCAGCTAATCCCATTGCCATTACGCTTGCTAACGCCACTGCTTTCATTTTGGTTTTCATGGTTGTGTCCTTCTATCACTTAACTTGGTAATTGACGGTGATGACCCCCGTCTCTTGAGTTGGTTTGAGTTGGTAGCGCACCTCACTGTCCGCTAATGTCATTTTTTGGCGCAAGTAGTTGCGACCACCGTGTTCACGAACGACCTCAACATGTAAGGTATAGTCACCTTGCTCAAGGCGTTCGCCTGCGTCGTTAGTACCATCCCAAACAAATCGATACTGCCCAGCAGGGCGAGTCGCAGACGTCACAGCGTCAATCAGATCGCGATCATAACGACCCACTTTTCGCCACCAGCTGCGCATGTCTTTGAGCCACTCATCCTTACCGACCCAAAGCTGAATGGTTTTAACAGATTGACGTTGTTCATCTTCAACCCACACTGCGACGTAAGGACGGGCGTACA
>NZ_JAWOWL010000120.1:0-1323 GCF_033340395.1 Vibrio sp. 1159
ATACGGCCTTGCGACCATGTGTATCGGTCTTGGTCAGGGTATCGCTACTGTCTCTGAGCGCCCGTAGCCCTTAACATCACCAGTTAGGTATCAACCAATACCAGCAAAATTTGGTATTACACTTAAGGCGGCATCTGATGTCGCCTTTTCTTTTATTAGGCACCCTATAATTTATGCACAAAACGCATAAATTAGATGATGAAGTTTCATTTTATTCATAAATAAAGAAGGCATACACTTACAGGCAGTTAATGGCTTGCAGCTCGTGGCATTCCTGCCGCGCTATCGCACACTCGGAGAACCTTATGTTTAATGCTCTAGTTCTAAACCAAGAAGACAAACGTACTATCGCAAACATCGAACAAATCGATGAAACACAACTGCCTGAAGGCGACGTTCTGATTGACGTTGATTACTCATCGTTAAACTACAAGGACGGCCTTGCGATCACAGGGAAAGGTAAAATCATCCGCAACTTCCCAATGGTACCAGGCATTGATCTAGCGGGTACGGTCGTAAGCTCTGACGATGCACGCTACCAAGCAGGCGATAAAGTCGTTCTTACTGGCTGGGGTGTCGGCGAAAACCACTGGGGCGGTATGGCGCAACGTGCTCGTCTAAAAGCGGATTGGTTGGTTCCGCTACCAAAAGGCTTAGACAGCAAAAAAGCAATGATGGTCGGTACAGCTGGCTTTACCGCAATGCTGTGTGTTCAAGCTCTGCTGGATGCTGACATCAAACCAGAAGCTGGCGAAATCCTTGTCACTGGCGCCAGTGGCGGCGTAGGTTCGGTGGCAGTGACGCTTCTGGCTCAACTGGGCTACAAAGTGGCAGCCGTTACCGGTCGTGTTGAACAAAACGGTCCGCTTTTAGAAAAACTGGGCGCAAGCCGCATCATCGACCGTGTTGAATTTGAAGAGCCTGCACGTCCACTAGAAAAACAAATTTGGGCTGGCGCAGTCGACACCGTTGGCAGCAAAGTGCTAGCGAAAGTATTGGCGCAAATGGATTACAACAGCGCCGTCGCGGCGTGTGGTCTTGCTGGCGGTTTTGACCTGCCAACCACAGTAATGCCGTTCATCCTACGTAATGTGCGTCTGCAAGGTGTGGATTCCGTGATGTGTCCAACCGAAAAACGTATCGCAGCGTGGGAAAAACTGGTTGAGCTACTACCAGACAGCTACTTCGAGCAAGCGTGTACTGAAGTAGAGCTCGCTGAAGCGCCAAAATACGCCGAAGATATTACCAACGGCCAAGTAACGGGTCGCGTAGTCATCAAGCTGTAGCTATAAAGCTACGTTATCAAGCTACAAATCAGCACTT
>NZ_JAWOWL010000121.1:0-1319 GCF_033340395.1 Vibrio sp. 1159
GATTTCGATCTAGACGCGCCAATCAAGCAATGGCTTGAGGAAGACGACAAACTGTACGAAGAAGCGCTGCGCGAGAAGATTATCAGCCTAGCCGTTGAAGTATACAAAGCGAAAGAAGAAGTTGTGGGTGCACAAGTGCTTCGTAACTTCGAAAAATCAGTGATGCTTCAAACACTCGATACGCTTTGGAAAGAGCATCTGGCGGCGATGGATCATCTGCGTCAAGGTATCCACCTACGTGGCTACGCACAAAAGAACCCGAAACAAGAGTACAAACGTGAATCGTTTGAATTGTTTGAAGGTTTACTTGAAGCGCTGAAGACTGACGTTATTACTGTTCTGTCTCGTGTTCGCGTTCAACAGCAAGAAGAAGTTGAACGTATGGAAGAGCAACGTCGTGCACAAGCAGAAGAAGCTGCTCGTCGTGCGCAGGCTCAGCATGCAGCTGCGGAAAATCAGTTGGCTGATGGTGAAGAGTCTGAGGGCTCAAATCAACCTGTTGTTCGTGATGAGCGTAAAGTAGGTCGAAACGAACCTTGTCCATGTGGTAGTGGCAAGAAATACAAGCAGTGTCACGGTCAGATCAATTAATCTAACTTGATAACTTAATAAGAAAGAGTCGCTTAGGCGGCTCTTTTTGTATCGATAGATCCTAGGTAAATATCCATGAAAAGAATTCACATTGTTGCAGCGATCATTTTCAATCAAGATAAGTCGCAAATCTTTATTACTAAACGTCCTGATGATAAACACAAAGGTGGCTTTTGGGAGTTTCCGGGCGGTAAAGTCGAGCTAGGAGAAACAGTTGAACAAGCGATGGTTCGTGAGCTTGAAGAGGAAGTGGGGATTCGAGTGATTGAACAAGCACCGTTTGAACACCTTGAATACGATTACCCAGATAAGTCACTAAAATTTGATTTTATTACCGTCTCTCAGTTCGAGAACGAACCTTATGGTAGAGAAGGCCAAGAAGGTCGCTGGGTCGCAGTTGGTGAATTAGGGGATTACACCTTCCCTGAAGCTAACGTGCCGATCTTACAACGTGTCGTAAAAGAGTTCGCTTAAGCCCAATGAACGTGCTTGTGGTTAACACAGTATGTTGTTAGTTTAAAAAGATTCAGCGAAACGAAAGAGAACGAGAAGCCTCGTTATCCAGAGAAGGAGAGAAAGCGCAATGGTTCGTATTGCAATCGCAGGAGCTGCTGGCCGTATGGGTCGCAACCTAGTCAAAGCCTCGCACATAAACCCAGATGCATCTGTAACGGCAGGTTCAGAACGTCCAGAATCTTCGCTCGTCGGTGTTGATATCGGTGAACTTT
>NZ_JAWOWL010000122.1:0-1311 GCF_033340395.1 Vibrio sp. 1159
ACAAGGCAGTAGAGGTCTGAAATGTCACTATTAGAGGTGAAAAACCTTCGTATTGAGTATCCATCCCGACACGGCGTTCACGCGGCCGTGAAATCACTTTCGTTTAATATTGAACGAGGCGAAATCGTGGGTGTTGTTGGCGAATCCGGTGCGGGTAAGTCCACCGTTGGTAACGCCGTTATCGATTTGCTGAGCCCTCCGGGACGCGTTGCCAGTGGCGATGTCTTTTTGGATGGTGAAAAAATCTCTGGCTTAACACCAGAAGCGATGCGTAAGGTACGTGGCTCGAAGATTGGTTTTATCTTCCAAGACCCGATGACCTCTCTTAACCCTTTGTTTACGGTTGAGCAGCAGCTAAAAGAAACCATTCATGCCAACATGAAAGTGTCTGACGACGAGGCGTATCAACGCGCGTTGTCTCTGATGCAGCAAGTCGGCATCCCTCAGCCTGAAAACCGTCTTAAACAGTATCCTCACCAGTTTTCTGGTGGTATGCGTCAGCGTGTGGTTATCGCGATCGCTTTGGCTGGTGAGCCAGATCTGATCATCGCCGATGAGCCAACCACGGCACTGGACGTATCAATCCAAGACCAAATCCTGAATCTTATCCGTGAGTTGTGTATCCAGAACAATGTTGGTTGTATGTTGGTTACGCACGACATGGGTGTGGTTTCAAACGTTACAGACCGCGTGGCGGTAATGTACCGTGGCGATCTTGTTGAGTTTGGGCCAACGGCAAAAGTGTTGGGTAACCCAGATCACCCATACACGCGCAGCTTGATTTCGGCGGTTCCTCGCTCAGACAGAAAGCTCGATCGTTTCCCTCTGGTGAGTTACATCGAAGAAGCGACAGAAATGAAGTCGCCAGACATCAAGAACCACTGGCTGGGTCAAAGCCAAGATCAGCGTGAGTACACTGGCCCGTTGTTGGATGTGAAAAACGTCAACCTAAGGTTTGTGACTAAGGACTCTTTGTTTGAAAGCCGCCGTGAGTACGTGCAGGCTTCGAACAATGTGAGTTTTGAGGTGCACGAAGGTGAGACGTTTGGTCTGGTGGGTGAGTCAGGTTCGGGTAAGTCGACCATCGCGCGCGTGATTGCTGGCTTGTATGAGCCAAACTCTGGCCAAGTGAAATTTGAAGGCATCGATCTCACGGCGATGAAGTCGGAAAAAGAGCGTCGTCCGATGCGACGTCAAATGCAGATGGTGTTCCAAAACCCATACACGTCTATGAACCCTCGTATGAAGGTGGCAGACATTATTGCCGAGCCAATTCGTTTCCATAAACTCACCAAAAATGAAGCAGAAACA
>NZ_JAWOWL010000123.1:0-1305 GCF_033340395.1 Vibrio sp. 1159
CTTTCGGGTAACGCCCTGGTCCCGCTGGTTTCGGCTTTGTGCTTCAGGTGATCAAGGATCTGCTTGATCACTATAGGGTCTTCAATGCAGGCGATGACTTTCATGGCGCCGCCGCAGCCGCTGCAGGTCTCGATGTCGATATTGAAAACACGCTTGAGCCGTTGCGCCCATGTCATCGACGCTCGCCGTTGTGCTGGTGTTGCCGGTTCATCAGCCACCCTGACCTTGTTGCCCCTGCCCCGTTTTGCCGGCGTGACCAACGCCCGGTGCCGACTGTTGGGTGCGAACACCCCGTGGAAGCGGGTTAGGTTGACTCTGGGCTTCGGTACCAGGGCGGCCAGCCTTGCAATGAAATCCAATGGTTCGAAAATGACGTGCGTGGTGCCGTCCCGGTACGGCGTCTTGAGCTGGTAGCGCACGTTGCCGCCTCGTGTTAACGACAGCCGCTTCTCGGATACCGCCGGGCGGCTGATGTACCGGCACAGCCGTTCGAGCTTCTTGCGTTCATCGGCCCTGGCCGCCACGCCGGCGTGCAGGCTGGACCCGGCTACCTTGCCAATCCCGTCACCGAACGGATCACCACTGGTCGGCAGAGTTTGCAAAGTGAACACCTTTCGCCCCGCCTGTGAACCGACAGCGATACGGTAAGTGATCGAGTGCCCCAGCAGGGGTGTCATCGGGTCGTCATCCACCGCATCCGAGGCCAGATAGCTGTTTTCGACATCCCGTTCCAGCAGGCCTTGCCGTTCCAGATAGCGACCCACCCGGTGGGCGATGGTGTGCGTCAGCTGGGTGAGCTCTGGGCTGGTCGGCGCCTTGACCCAGCGGAAACGCGCTGAGCCGTGGGATTGCTCGACATACACACCGTCGAGAAACAGCATGTGGAAGTGAACATTCAGATTGAGCGCCGATCCAAAACGCTGGATCAGGGTGACCGCGCCCGTCTTGGCCACTTGGTGGGTATGGCCCGCTTTCTTGACCAGGTGCGTGGCAATGACGCGGTAAACGATGCCCAGCACCCACCCCATGATCTCGGGCCGGCTGGCAAACAGGAAACGCAGCTGAAACGGGAAGCTCAACACCCACTGACGCATGGGTTGTTCAGGCAGTACTTCATCAACCAGCAAGGCGGCACTTTCGGCCATCCGCCGCGCCCCACAGCTCGGGCAGAAACCGCGACGCTTACAGCTGAAAGCGACCAGGTGCTCGGCGTGGCAAGACTCGCAGCGAACCCGTAGAAAGCCATGCTCCAGCCGCCCGCATTGGAGAAATTCTTCAAATTCCCGTTGCACATAGCCCGGCAAT
>NZ_JAWOWL010000124.1:0-1296 GCF_033340395.1 Vibrio sp. 1159
TAAAAGGTTGTGAAGAATTAAGATCTTCAGATTGCAGGAAAGAAAAAGCCCAACTCAGAAAAGCTAAGTTGGGCTAGGTAAACAAAGAAACTACCGTAAATGTGGCAGCAAACTATGTCCGTTCAATCAAGAAGCGCTGCTTGAAGTCAACAAAAGCCTCGTGGAGTGCATTTTCTTTAATGGGTTTCAGCAAAACATAGTTCGCGCCTGCTTCCATAAATGCATCACTGGTTTCTTGCGCAGTGTCGGCGGTGCAGGCGTAAATTGGCGTCCCCAATTTCAAGTTTTGACGAATCTCTTTCGTGGTTTCGATGCCACCAAGATGCGGAAGTTGGTTATCCATCAAAATCAAATCATAAGAGTGCTCTTTTAAGAACTCCATGGCTTCTAGCCCATCTTTCGCCCAATCAACCTGCATCTTGTATTTGGTACAAAACGCTTTAAGAATAAAGGCGTTAGTATGGTTATCTTCCACCAGCAACACTTTCAGACTTTCATCAAACAACTCTGCAGGTTTTACGCGTTGGCTCGAATCCAACGGAGCCAGAACTCGCTCACGATCCTTTACTGGCAGCGTAACAACAAATGTGGTTCCTTGCCCTTTTTGACTGCGAACTTGTACATCCCCGTCGAGCATATCGACCAAGTTTTTCACGATAGTCAAACCAAGGCCACTGCCACCGTATTCGCGAGTTGTGGTCGCTTCTTCTTGAACAAAAGGTTCGAACATTTCATCCAACTTGTCGGACTCAATACCGATACCCGTATCGCTGATTTCAACCACTAGCACACTATTGTCTGCGCCATAAAACTGCTCTAACTCGGCATGTAAACGCACGCAGCCCGATGGCGTGAACTTCACCGCGTTACTGACTAAATTAAACAGAATTTGATTCAGGCGAACTTGGTCGGTGAAAATCTCTACATTGCCATCAAGCCGGTTTTCAATGACAAGTTCAACCCCTTTGTTTTCACAAATAGGGCGATAGATGTTTTCTAGCGTTCGCATGGTATCAGCGAAGGAGAAAGGATGTTTTTGGATATTGAACTTGCCTTGTTCAATCTTTGAGAAGTCCAAAATATCATTCAAAACAGCAAGTAAGTGCTCACCACTGTGGCGAAGAACATCGATTTGATTCTTCTGCTCCTCCGCTTCCACGGAATCTTTGAGTAGCTGCGCAACACCCAAAATACCATTAATTGGTGTGCGAATTTCATGGCTCATTTTAGCCAAGAAGTCAGCTCGCGCTTGCGCGGATTTTTCGGCTTCTCTGCGTGCTAAGTTACTTTGCTTTT
>NZ_JAWOWL010000125.1:0-1294 GCF_033340395.1 Vibrio sp. 1159
CGCCAAGTGGTGAGCTACTCGGAACGTTGTCTATTAGTCACGATGTGACGGAATGGCATAAGATTCAGCAGAACTTACGTGATGAAATGGAACGTCGAAAAGACACTGAAGTCGCCTTGGCTCAGCGTGACACCATTCTTCAAACAATCTTAGATGCAAGCCCTGACTCTATCGGTATTTTTAATGAGAACATGGTGTACCAAGCGTGCAATAAGCCATTTGTAAACGCTTTAGGTATATCTGAAGTTTCTGATTTGATTGGTAAGCGTCTTCAAGATGTCATTCCCGTTGAAATGTACACGCGGTTGGAAACGAGCGACCTACACGCTCTGCGACAAGCAGAACCGGTAAGGTATATCGATAAGGTCGTGAGTAGTGATGGCCATATTACGTGGTTTGATGTGGTGAAATCGCCGTTTAAAGACAAGGCATCGGGTACGAATGGCGTTCTTATCATGGCGCGTGATATTTCAGAGCGTTATCTCGCCGAGCAAAAACTTGAACAAGCGAACCTTGAGCTTGAGAAATTGAGCTTTATGGACAGCTTGACGCAAGTGGCGAATAGACGCCGATTTGATGAACGTCTTCATGTACTTTGGTATCACCACATTCGTGAAAAATTGCCTTTGACTATCATGTTGTGCGACATCGACTTCTTTAAAGATTACAACGACTGTTACGGGCACCAACAAGGCGACGAGGCGTTGATTCGTGTCGCGGCGGTCTTCAAGCAAGTGGTCAACCGTTCTTCAGACTGCGTGGCTCGATACGGTGGTGAAGAATTTGGTTTTATCTTGCCAAACACGACAACAGAAGGCGCAGAGCAAGTCGCTCAACGCATTCATCAACAGATTAGACAGCTTGATATGGAGCACGGTAGTTCGGAAGCTTCAGAGCACCTCAGTGTGAGTATCGGCTTTGTTTCTTACGTTCCTCAGCATGGTGATGAGCCTGAAATGGGCATCGCTATGGCCGACAGTGCGCTATACCAGGCCAAAGCCGATGGCCGTAATCGCACCTGCATCCACCCTAGTTCCTTCTAGCGCTTTGTGACCGCTTGCTCTAAGTT
Source organism: Vibrio sp. 1159 (assembly GCF_033340395.1). Classification (NCBI taxonomy): domain Bacteria; kingdom Pseudomonadati; phylum Pseudomonadota; class Gammaproteobacteria; order Vibrionales; family Vibrionaceae; genus Vibrio; species Vibrio sp. 1159. The sequence continues at coordinate 1,070 of NZ_JAWOWL010000125.1, forward strand.
GATAGCAAGCGGTTTAAATCACCGTATTAAACACGTTAAACTGCTTATACCTTGTGTTCTCGCCAGTTCACCAAGGTGAATGCCTCAAAATCAAACAGACCTAAATTGCGTTAGGCCTTGTACATCTACCCGTTTTCAATATGTCGGGTTGATAGCTTGCTTGTGCCATGGAGTAGTTAATGAAACCCATGAAAAATCTCGCCCAGTACTATGTAGACTTACTGG
>NZ_JAWOWL010000126.1:0-1293 GCF_033340395.1 Vibrio sp. 1159
ACCATTGGTCGCATCCTACAGTTGGCTATGAAGCGATGGCGTAATCTGAAACCATCAAATCACGTTCAACTAAGGACAGTCACCATGATGGTTTTCAATCTTCATTTATCCAGAGCCACAACCTTGCTCGGCGCGGCATTGGCAGCGTTTACCTTGAGTAGCAGCTTGGCGTTGGCAAACCCTACTGAGCAGTTACTAACTCGCTTTAACCAAGCCGCACAGGGCGACACGGGTTTGGTGGATACTGTACATGACGAGCTTTCACAATTAGTTCAAAAGCAAGGCGCTACGCCTGTGACATTGGTTTACCTTGGCAGCAGTGAAACCTTGCAAGGGCGCTATGCGTTTATGCCATGGAACAAGATGAAGTTCACTGAGCGCGGGCTTGCCACCATTCAGAAAGGTTTGGATTTAATGGCGAATCAACCTATGCCGATTCAAGAGCAGCAGCGTTTACAAGGGCTACCAGAATATCAATTGGCTACTGCGATGGCGGCCACCACTTACACTTCGCTTCCGGATATGTTTAATCACTTTGAGCGTGGGTACGAGCTGTACCTGACTCTGCTTGATGAACCGAGCTTCAATCAACAACCGTTCGCGGCAACGGCTTGGGTTTACCTTTACGCCATTGAAGCAGCGCTGCGTGCAGAGGACATGGAGCAAGCGCAGAAATGGTTGGCGAAAATGGAAAGTTTCGATAGCACTCACTTAGAAACGCAAACTGCCAAAGCGTTACTGGCTAAACATTAAGGAGGCGTCATGATCGTTTTCAGTCAACTTAGTCGCGATTACACCCTCGGCAGCCAAACCGTACGCGCGTTGCAAGATGTCTCTGGTGAGGTGTTTGCCGGTGAAATGGTGGCGCTGTGTGGGCCTTCCGGCTCAGGAAAAAGTACCTTACTCAATGTGCTTGGCATGTTGGATTCTCAATATCAAGGTCAGGTAACGTTTGCTGGTCAACCTTACCCGAGCGGACAAATGCAGGCTGCGAAAATGCGCCGTGAAAAGCTGGGTTTTATATTTCAAAAATTCAATTTGGTGCCAGTGATGACGGCTTTGGTGAACGTCGCTTATCCGTTGCATCTCAACGGTTTTTCAAAAACTGAACAAACCGAACTTGCCACACAAATGTTGGAACATGTGGGGCTGGGCGAATTTATCCATCACATGCCCGATAACTTGTCTGGTGGTCAGCAGCAACGGGTAGCGATTGCTCGCGCTTTGGTTCACAAACCTGCATTAGTGATTGCCGACGAGCCAACAGCAATCCTCGATAGCCAAACCGCAAAC
>NZ_JAWOWL010000127.1:0-1291 GCF_033340395.1 Vibrio sp. 1159
ATGCTCTGTGATAATTGGTCAATCCTTGGGGCGTGATGCCTTTGAGCAAGCTGAATACATGGCAAAATTCTTTATCAAAGCAGTCTTTGTGTTTGGTATTTCTATCGGCGCACTGTTGCTTCTCAATCGTGAGTTGATCATTGCAGCATTGAATTTGGACAACCCTGAGCTTTATCCACTCGCCGCCCCTGCGGTGATGATTTTGTGCTGCGCGATTTGGTTGCGTATGTTGAACATGATCATCATTAACGGGATTATTCGAGCTGGTGGCGACAACGTATTCTGCTTACGCATGGACTTTATCGCCATGTGGATGACAGGCTTACCACTTTGTGCAATCGCTGCGTTTGTTCTTGGTTGGGAGTTTAAGTACGTGTATGCACTGATGATTGCAGAGGAAGTCGTTAAGTTGGCGTTGTGTTATCGTCGATATACGCAAAAGTATTGGATAAAGAATCTAACCGTCGTTACGACTTCTTAGTATCGCGTTCTTCATTGATTCTTTTGTGGCGGTTCGATGCATTGGCAGCTGTTTTTTCAGGAACCTCGCGTTTCTCGTGCAGCAGGTGCCGAACTGCCAGAATCGGATGTTTTAGTAACATTCTCGGGCCTGAATAGCGCATCACTAAACGCATCTGTTCTTTAGGTTCGGGTTTATAGCAGTGGATCGGGCACTTGTTACACGTCGGTTTTTCTTCTCCGTATGGGCATCGGTCCAATCGCACTTCCGCGTACTCAAGCAGTTCACGGCATTCGCTGCACAGCGCATCTTTGGTTCCATGATGATCATGGCAATACACCTCCACCATCGCTTTGACGGTTTTAAATTCGGTGGCGAGTTTGCCAAGTAAAATATCGCTCATGTTATTGCCCAAAATCACAGCTGGAGAGTGTAGAGTTCTAAAGTTCGGCCATTATCATATTGCTGCTCAACACGTTCAAATTCGAAACCGAGTTTTTTCAGCAAACTTATACTACGAATATTATCATTATTCGTAATCGCGACCAGTTGACTAAGTTGCATCGCTTGTTTCGCGTACTCGATCCCTGCCTTTGCTGCTTCTATAGCAAAACCTTGGCCGTAAGCTGAAGGAAGAAAACCATAGCCGATGTCGTAAGCGTTCAAGGTATCACGCTTCACTAACCCACAAATGCCTAGCGGCTGTTTTGTCTGCTTATCTTCAACCACCAGCAAGCTCACACCTTTCTTTTCTTCCATACACAGCATGTTCTCTTTGATGTAACGAACCGCTTCGTAATTGGTTCGCATTTGCTTATCCCCAACAAAGCG
>NZ_JAWOWL010000128.1:0-1270 GCF_033340395.1 Vibrio sp. 1159
TGCAGTAAGCCCAACCGTTGCAAAAGCAGAAATCGTTTCGAACATCACTTTGTCAAAAGAAGCTTTCTCCGTCAGCATCAACAAAAACATCGCGGTGGTGAGAATTGCTCCGCTCACCACAATGATTGCCAGTGACTTCGTTACCGTTGGCCAGTTTACCGTTCTCTTAAACATCACCACGTGTTTCTTTTGACGCAAGAACGTCCACGTCGCCATAAACGCGACAGCAAAAGTAGACACCTTGATACCGCCACCCGTAGAGGTCGAACCCGCACCAATCAACATCAAAACGATCATGATGAGTAATGCCGGTTGCGTGAACTGCGTTAAATCAACACTGTTAAAACCCGCTGTCCGCGCACTGGCTGATTGGAAGAAAGCAGCCAACCATTGCCCGCCAGTAGTGAGTGACCCCATGGTGTTGGGGTTGTGACGTTCCAAAAGCCAAAACAGCACCGTTCCCACCAACAGCAGTAACGGCGTGGCAATCAGCATGATTTTGGTGTGAATATGTAAGAAGTGGAAACCTTTACGCCAATGTCGCCAAACGTCACCAATCACAGTAAAACCCAAGCCGCCAAAGATAAACAGACCAGCTAAGGTGAAACTCACTAACGGATCGTTGACAAAACTCATCATGCTGTCAGAGAAGAGAGCGAAGCCAGCATTGTTGAAAGCCGAAATAGAATGAAACAGCGCATAGAACATGCCCGTCTGCCAACCCATTTCTGGCACCCAACGATACGAGAGGAAGACAAAACCAATCGCCTCTGCCACCAGCGCAAATGTGACGATCTTTTTCACCAAACGACGCAAGTTGACTTGCCTTTCTTGGCCAAGTGCTTCTTTGGCTAACGCTTGCTGACGTAGACTCAAGCGCACCCCAAACATATAGAGCAGCACCGCAGATAAGGTCATTTGCCCTAAGCCGCCGATCTGCATCAAACACATCAGAAGAATTTTACCCGCGAGCGTAAAATGTTGGCCGGTATCGACCACACCCAACCCAGTCACACTGATGGCTGAAGTCGCGGTAAACAACGCGTCAGTAATAGACAGACCTGAAACCGAAAAAACCGGTAGCGTAAGCAGAACAGCAGAAGGCAACAACACTCCGAGAAAGCTCAGCAATATAATGCGCGGTTCGCCACCTTTCGCTTTATCTCGTTTGCCGTCTGGGACGTAAAAAACGCCTCTCTGATGAAATTGCGTCATAATGATTTCAGCTTGTTTGCCAACTTGTCTTGCGGGCCAACCACAATAATGAGTT
>NZ_JAWOWL010000129.1:0-1265 GCF_033340395.1 Vibrio sp. 1159
TCTTTCTTCCCATTACGACGGGCTTCCCCATCGTACAACGTTTAAACCAAGCAAAATCCGCAGGAAGATGCCAAGGCATTTGATTATCTTTGCCAATAACGCGGTTGTCTGCCATCGCGGCAATCATACTAATGATCATGTCGGGTCCTTATACTATCGGTCTGCGGCGGTAGAATAACAGCCCAGGAACTGCGAGGCCAACTGCTAAACCAGCAATAATAAACATGGCTTTAAGAAAGTTCTCCATGCAGGTCGCAATTAACTCTGGCGAGTAACCCAAATGGTTAATCTCCACCATCGCAATCATCGCTTTGTAAGCAAAAACGCCCGGCACCATAGGTATCAATGCAGCGACAGTAAACACTTTTGGATGAGCCAAAAAGCGGTGAGACCAATGAACCCCTATCATGCCAACCAAGGTGGCAGCGAAGAAGGTCGCCCACTCAATCGGTACTCCAAACTGCATCATCAAGTAACGGCTTCCGTGACCAATCGCACCACCTACCGCACAATAGATCAAAGCTCGCTGTGGCACATTAAACACCAACGCAAAGCCGACTGCAGGGATGGCTGCAAAAAACATGTCATTGAGCAAACCGAGCGTTAAATCAAAAATATTCATTAAATTGCCCACCCCCAAATACCAGTTACACTCATTGCCGCCACAATGCCCAAACACGTTGCTAACGTCAGCAAACTGGCCATTACAAACCGAGCAATACCCATGTTAATGTGACCTTTTAGCATGTCTGCTACCGAATTAATCAGTGGAAAACCAGGCACCAACATTAATACCGACGATGCCATCGCTACGGTTGGTAAATTACCAATTTGATAAATTTCAGCTTGAGCAGAAATCAACGTGGTTACAAATGCGGTAGCAGCAAAGTTAAGTAATGGATTGAAGTGACGATGGCCAATCTCTTGGCGCACGATCATGCCACCAGCCGAGGCCAAGAAGGTCATAATAAATACGCCCCAATCGCCACCTGCTAAATGGCTGAATGCCGCGCATGATAAGCCAATCATAAGCACCACTAGCCAGCGGTTGTACCGTTCTGGGCTGATGGTATTCAGTTTTTTCTGCGCCATGGCAGCATCAAGTAACCCGCGCTCCATCATGATACAGATACGTTGAATTTGCGTAATAACGCGCATGTTGATGCCACGATCGGCACAGCTTCGAGTAGTGGTGATGCAGTGTCCATCCATTACGGTCGTGACAACCAAGGCATTGGCTGAGAGGGCTACAGCCACTTCATGCA
>NZ_JAWOWL010000130.1:0-1261 GCF_033340395.1 Vibrio sp. 1159
GTTGCCACGATACGAGCTTGATTAAGACGGAGATGATGGATGGACCGTTGAATCTGATCTGTTCTTCGTTATTGGCATCTCGAACCTAGTTCACATTACCGCGACGTTTTTCCTTATAGCGTGAAAGAAAATCCCATAACCAAAGGTTCTAATTAATCGAGAGGGAAGGACTTTTATTTGAAGATTCCGACCTAATATCTTGATTATGCCCAGCCAATTTAAGGTGGGGATTTTTAAGCATTGCTGCTGGTAGCGATTTGAACCAGCCTACAGGTGCATTCAAACACGATAAGGAATAACAATGGCTAACGAATACACACCACCAAGAGTTTGGACTAACGACAGTGAAAATGGCGGCCAATGGGCGAGCATTAATCGTCCCGATTCTGGCGCACGTCACGAGCAAGAGTTGCCAGTTGGAGAGCACCCATTCCAGCTTTACTCAATGGGGACTCCTAATGGTCAGAAAGTGACGATCATGTTTGAGGAGCTTTTGGCGGCAGGCGTAAAGGAAGCCGAATACGACGCGTATTTGATCAAGATTGGCGATGGTGACCAATTTGGTTCTGGCTTTGTAGCTGTAAACCCAAACTCTAAAATTCCGGCGCTGGTTGATCGCTCAGGTGATGAACCTATCAACGTGTTTGAATCGGGTAACATTCTTTTCTACTTGGCAGAAAAGTTTGGTCACTTCTTACCAACAGAAGGCGCGAAGCGTGCCGGGGTAATGAACTGGCTATTTTGGCTGGAAGGTTCTGCACCATACCTAGGAGGCGGTTTTGGTCACTTCTACGCGTACGCGCCTGAGAAATTCGAGTACCCAATCAACCGCTTTACGATGGAAGTTAAGCGTCAACTGGATGTACTGGACAAACGTCTGGCAAACAACGCCTTTTTAGGTGGTGATGAGTACAGCATTGCCGATATCGCAACTTGGCCTTGGTACGGTAACTTGGTGCTGGGTCGCGCATACGATGCAGCCGAGTTTTTAGATGTGGAGAGCTACAAAAACGTTGTGCGTTGGGCGAAAGCGATTGATGAGCGAGAAGGTGTTAAACGTGGTCGTATTGTTAACCGCTCTTGGGGGGAAGATTGGGAGCAACTAGCTGAGCGCCACAGTGCTACAGACATTGATAATGTTTTGAAGCTGAAACCTTAAACGAAAAGATGTTAAGCGCACCATTAAAGGTGCGCTTTTTTGTTCCTCAATATTCTCTACTAAGACCTAAATATCATTAATAGATAGGTCGTATGTTTATTG
>NZ_JAWOWL010000131.1:0-1259 GCF_033340395.1 Vibrio sp. 1159
TGACCCGTCCTGATATGGGTTGACACTTTTTAACTAAAACGCTCGATGTACTTCATCGGGCGTTTTGTATTTTAAAGCCGTATGAGGCCTCATTTGATTATAGATATCTACGGACTCTGCTACCATCGTCCTTGCTTCTTTCAGATCTTTCGGTTTCTTCAGCAAGAGCTCCATTTTGAGTATCCCATTTACACGCTCAGCTAAAGCATTCTGATAACAGTCATACCCGTCTGTCATTGAGCAAGTCACTCTATGTTTCTTATGGATATCTTGATATTCCTTCGAACAGTATTGTGAGCCTCTATCTGAGTGGTGTATTAGCTTTTCTTCACTCTGCCGTTGCCTGAGAGCTGAGATAAATGCCCGCTTAACTGATTGAGTTTTCATGTTGTCATCCACATAAAAACCAACAATCTTCCTTGAATAAGCGTCTGTAACCAAGCTGAGATAACTCTCTCCATTTTGAGTTGGCAAGTAAGTAATATCAGCAACCCACAGTTGTTCTGGCTTCGTTGGTGTCAGCCCATCTTTCACTTTGTTTGGGTGACAGAAAAATCGATGACGGCTGTCAGTCGTTCGGTGATAGGCTCGTCTTGCTCTCACTAACAGCCGATGCTTTCTGAGAAGTTCAAAGAGCTTATCGCGACCTATTTGAATGCCCTTTGTTGCTGCTAAGAACTTCAGTTTACGCGTGCCAATGCGTGGCTGCTTCAGCCTGACTTCACGGACAAAGCCAATGACAGCATGCTCATGATGTTCACAACGAGATTGAGTTTGGCATTGCTTATAATAAGCTTGGCGAGAGATTTGTACTAACTGACAAAACTTCGTAACGCTCAAACCTACTATGGTTTTCTCTTGGACAACGCTTCTTTGTGCTTTTTTGTCACTCTAACACCATAGTCACGTTCCATAACGTTCACGACAGCTTCAAAGAAGTCGGCTTTGAGTTGAGCATCTTCGAGCTGCTTCTCAAGCTCTTTAATACGTTGCTCTGGTGTAGGAGGTGAATTGAACTCGGTCATAGAGTCTCCTTTGGACATAAAGTTAGGTGTCCCTTTAGACCAATCTAGTCGACCATGCTTACGAAGCCAAACCAAAACCGTAGAGCAACCTTGGATGCCATACTTCTCTTGGGCTTGTTTGTAAGTGAGGCTTCCTTTTTCAACCTCATCAACTACAGTGAGTTTAAAAGCGAGGGAGTAATCGCGCTGAGTTCTTTTAGTTGTTGATTTCATAACACTCTCCAATTTTGGGGG
>NZ_JAWOWL010000132.1:0-1259 GCF_033340395.1 Vibrio sp. 1159
TGTAGTGGTCAACTAAAATTGGCCACGGTTTTAGAGTTTTCCCAATACAGTCGTTCAGACTCATTGGGTGTTAGACCACCATTATATTGATGGGGCCTGAGTTGGCTGTAGTAGCCCGTGATGTATCGAGTTATATGTTCCCTCGCTTCGTTAAAACTCCGATAACCCGACACTGGTATCCATTCAGTCTTTAGGCTTCTGAAGAACCGTTCCATCGGACTGTTATCCCAGCAATTACCTCGTCTAGATAAACTTTGCTTGATTTGATAACGCCACAACAGTTGCCGATAAGAACGACTGGTGTAATGACTTCCTTGGTCGCTGTGGAACATCACGCCTTTGGGCTTACCTCGTGATTCAAACGCCATAGAGAGTGCTTTCCCTGTCAACTTACTATCAGGCGATACTGACATCGCCCAACCAATTGGCTTTCTCGCGAACAGGTCGATGACAACAGCAAGATACATCCAGCGTTGTCCCGTCCAGACATACGTCACATCACCGACCCAGACTTGGTTGGGAGCGGTAACGGCAAATTGTCGAGACAGATGGTTTGGGATCTCTACATGCTCTTGTGATGCCTTTCGATAACGGTGCTTCGGTGTTTGGCAGCTTACCAGCCTTAACAATTTCATTATCTTAGAAGCTCGATAACGGGTCAGTTTTACACCTTGGGCCGTTACCATGTCGGCAATGCTTCTCGCACCAGCAGAGCCGTTACTTGCCGTATGAGCTTCTTTAATAAGACTTTTTAGCTTCACCAACTCTGGAGAAACACGCTTAGGGCGACAACGCCAGTATTTGTAACTGCTGCGGTGGACACTGAACACATGACACAGGGTTGTTACGTTAAAGCTCTGCCTGAGTTTCTCGATTATCGAGAGTTGTTCAGTGAGTCCGACATCAAGAGAGCTGTAGCCTTTTTTAATATTTCATTGTGCTCTTCAAGGCGTGCAAGTTTCTTCTTCAGCTCTCGTATCTCAATTTGCTCTGGTGTCATTGGTGAGGCTTGAGGAGCTACTCCCTTTCTTTCTTGCTTGAGCTGCCTTACCCACTTATCCATTGTCGATTTACCCACCCCCATGGCTTTTGCGGCTTCAACAACGGTGTAGTTTTGGTCGAGAACAAGTTGCGCTGCTTCGAGTTTGAATTCCGCACTGAAAGTGCGTCTGGTACGCTTGGTCATAGTTTCACCTGTCATGCTATGAGGTGTATCTTAACACCTCTAATCAGGTGGCCAAATTCACCGTACCACTACA
>NZ_JAWOWL010000133.1:0-1258 GCF_033340395.1 Vibrio sp. 1159
CCGTTCGAACCTCGATATTTCAGTCATCCCTTGCGAAGAGTCCGAAAAGCAAACGCAACTCAACACGATTCTCGCCGCAGCCCCTAAACTGCCAACCATCGTTTACGTAACGCAACAGCAAACTGCAGAGCAAGTGGCTAAGTCATTGATCCACATTGGCGTTAACGCTCATGCGTATCATGCGGGAATGAAAAGTGAAGTTCGTGAGCAAATACAACAGCAATTTATGGCGGGCCAAATTGACTGCATTGTGGCCACGATTGCCTTTGGGATGGGTGTCGACAAATCAGATATTCGCCGTGTGATTCACTTTGATCTACCTAAATCCATTGAAAACTATGCACAAGAAATAGGTCGAGCAGGACGAGATGGACAAAGCTCTGAATGCACTCTGCTTGGCAATACTTCTGGGCTAACTGTATTAGAAAACTTTGTGTTTGGCGACACGCCTGAGCGCTCTTCGATTAGTTATGTATTGGGTCAAATCAAAGAGCACCAACCTCAGTGGGAAGTCGTGCCACTACGTTTGTCTCGCGAGAGCAATATCCGCCAGTTACCACTCAAGACGCTGTTGGTGTATTTAGAGCTTGCAAAAGTGATCGAAGCTAAGTTTAGCTACTTTGCCGAATATCGATTCAAGTTCCTACAAGATCAGCAATTCATCGTTAACCAATTCCAAGGAGAACGACGCGAGTTTGTAGAAGCCATTTTCACTTGTTCAACCAAAGCGAAAGTATGGTGCCAAGTCGATCTCGATGCTCTTTGGATGCATTATCACTCGGAACGTAGCCGCGTTGTCGCTGCACTGGATTACTTTCATCAGAATGGTTGGGTTGAACTGGAAAGCAAGCAGCTAACCGATGTGTATTCCGTCTTGCCCGAAACACAGAATATCGAAGACATCACGCAGCATCTGTACGAGCTATTCCAGTCTAAAGAGCGCAAAGACATCGACCGAATTCACGCCATGTTGGGGTTATTCCAATCGTCAGATTGTTTAAGTCATCAATTAGCCAGTTACTTTGCCGACCACAACGCCCCTGCGCACTGCGGTCATTGTTCTGTGTGTCGAGGACAGAGAGCGGTGTTCCCACCTCGGATTTACGATCAACCTGAACCAGCAGTCGCCTCCGCTTGGATTGCAGAGTTTGTCCAACTTTCCCCTTCTGCAACCAGTAACGAAGCCATCGCCCGATTCTTATGTGGCATCAGCACGCCGTTGATCAGCCAACTTAAAGCCTCAAAGCTATCTGGGTAT
>NZ_JAWOWL010000134.1:0-1250 GCF_033340395.1 Vibrio sp. 1159
ACAAATGAACATGCTAGATTCAAGCGAGATGAACAAAACAGAGCACGCTCTAAGAGCGTTATTGAAGCTCGAAACTTCCATGTCTTGAGGGAAATATCATGGTAGAAACTAACGACTATCAAATGGCTATTGATTTACTGCGTTGTCACCTAGGGATCTCAGAGGATGAGGCCAAACAGCAACTCGGTATTTCAACCGATCATAACTTGTCTAAACGTGTTGCTGAGACACAGCAAGCGCTGATGGGACTTAGCCAAGAAAAGTAGCAGTAATCTTATTAAGCTACACCAATAGATAAGCTACACCAATAGAAAGGGCTGCAAATTGCAGCCCTTTGGTTTTGAGTACGTTTACAAGAAATGCTCTTAATCGATGTTCAGTAATGGCTCAACGTTAATGTATTTACCCAACTCTTTGCGCTTCGCACTTGGAATGTAAGGGATCTCGCCTAACTTCGGTGCATCAATGCGCGATTCAAGCATTTCAATAATGTCCGCGTAATGCTCTGTGCCTGGGTTAACTCGGTTCGCAATCCAACCCACTAGGTTTAGACCATCTGCTTTGATGATTTCCGCCGTTAATAAAGCGTGGCTCAAACAACCCAGTTTAATACCCACGACAAGTACCACTGGTAGCTGCTCTTGCTGTACCCAAGTAGACAAGCTGTCTGTGTCTGACACAGGAACACGCCAACCACCAGCACCTTCTACCAATACAACATCGGCTTGCTCTTTATGTTGAGCGAGCTTTTCACTCAGCAAATCGTATTCGATTTCAACCTGCTCGTGCTTGGCTGCGATGTGAGGAGAAGCTGGTAATTCCAAAGCGTATGGGTTCACATCTTCATAAGCCACTTCTAAGGTTGCGGCTTTTTGCAAGTGCAGTGCATCTGAATTGCGCCAACCTTGCTCTGTTTTTTCGCTTCCTGCAGCCACTGGTTTGTAGCCAATGGTATTTAGTCCTTTTGCTGCGAGTGCTTGCAAGACGGCTTTCGACGCCACCGTTTTGCCTACATCAGTATCCGTACCAGCAATAAAAAATGCATCAATCATAAATGTATGACTCCAAAACAAACCTGATAAGTTGCAGGTAGAAAACCTTGATCGTTTTTGAATGCTTGGTACGCGCGCTCGACTTGCAACAAAGTACGACGACTTGTTAGACCATGTGAGCGCCCGCTTACGTGATTTGCACCAATACCTTTGAGATCACGCATAACAGAAAATGCTGAGTCGTACCAAACGGTGATG
>NZ_JAWOWL010000135.1:0-1228 GCF_033340395.1 Vibrio sp. 1159
GCAAGTGACGATTACCTAACAATCTGTCGATTCGTTTGATGTTATGTTTTGTTCTCGCTTTGGTTGGCAGGTTACGGCCAAGTTCGGTAAGAGTGAGAGTTTTACAGTCAAGTAAGGCGTGGCAAGCCAACGTTAAGCTGTTGAGTCGTTTTAAGTGTAATTCGGGGCAGAATTGGTAAAGAGAGTCGTGTAAAATATCGAGTTCGCACATCTTGTTGTCTGATTATTGATTTTTCGCGAAACCATTTGATCATATGACAAGATGTGTATCTACCTTAACTTAATGATTTTGATAAAAATCATTAGGGGATTCATCAGAGCATGATATCAAAACGCTCTGAGCTGCTCGTTCGGCTATGGCGTAGGCCTAGTCCGTAGGCAGGACTTTTCAAGTCTCGGAAGGTTTCTTCAATTTGCATACGCTTCGAGTAGAGCCTAACAAGTTGCTTTGGTGTTCGGATTTCAACGGGCAAGTTAGTCGCTAAAACCCATGGTTCTTTTGTCGAAGCGGAGTAGATTTTAGGTGACGGATGATGACAATTAGTCCGTGTCGAACGCTGATTTTTTCGGCCTTTAGGACGTGATTTATACAGTGCAATTTGACATGAAATTGGGTTGCTCTTAGTCAACCTCTTATAGCCTAAAGTCTTTGAGCGACTTGAGGATATGCTATGTAAGTTGCTGATAGGTTGCCAGTTTTCCGCACCTAAATCTGCATATTGCACTTTCCCTCTGACTCGACTTAACCAGTACCAACCCAGCTTCTCAACGGATTTATACCATGGCACTTTAAAGCCAGCATCACTGACAATGAGCGGTGTGGTGTTACTTGGTAGAATGCTTGCAAGGTCGGCTAGAAATTGGTCATGAGCTTTCTTTGAACATTGCTCTGAAAGCGGAAAGGCTTTCTCATAAAGAGTAATAGAACGACCATGTAGTGCCACCGAAGCCCGCAATACCATAAGCCGTTTTTGCTCACGAATATCAGACCAGTCAACAAGAACAATGGGCATCGAATTACCTGAACAGATAAAGCTGGCATGCCAACGGTATACAGCGAGTCGCTCTTTGTGCAAGTGACGATTACCTAACAATCTGTCGATTCGTTTGATGTTATGTTTTGTTCTGGCTTTCGTTGGCAGGTTACGACCAAGTTCGGTAAGAGTGAGCGTTTTACATTCAAGTAATGCGTGGCAAGCCAGCGTTAAACTGTGGAGTCGTTTTAAGT
>NZ_JAWOWL010000136.1:0-1227 GCF_033340395.1 Vibrio sp. 1159
CCTTGGCTGTGGTTGGTTGCTGGTTTTTCATTAAGTCTTGCCGTAGGCGGCTGGGCTGTGTCCCAAGGCCCTGCACCTTCAGATGAGATCACATCGTTCCAACCAAGCGCAACGCAACCTTTAGACACCACTAATGCTGACCGTCTGGCATCTTCTCCTACCAATAAGATGACGCCAGAAACCAGCAACGTGGTTTATTCTAAACCTGTAGAAAAACCGCAAGCTGTTGCAGCATTACCAACGCCTCAACCTAGTGAGGGCGTATTTGGTTCACGTGCGGATGCGGATATGAGTTCAGACGCTCCGATGCTGATAGCGCAAGTAGCGAATGCACCGAGCAATACGACCACCAATTTGGTTGAAGAGAGTTCAATGCGCATTGAGCAAGTTGAACTTTCACACCGTCAGTTATCGTTGAAAGCGATCAGTCGAGCAGAAAAAGCCATTGATGCAAACGATATGGAAACGGCGCTTTCTGCTTATACCGAAGCATTGCGTTATGAGCCAAGCAATATCGAAACGCGTCAAAAGCTGGCGGCGCTTTATTTCGGTAAAGGGGATACCAGAAAGTCTTACGAAATCCTGCAAGAAGGCATCAACCTTGATAAGGATAACCAACCGCTAAGACTCGCGTTGTCGAAGCTATTGGTTAAAGCCAATCAGCCTTCTGCGGCACTGAGCCCACTGGTTCACTTGCCTCCAATGCCGAGTCGAGATTACTTGGCAATGCGCGCAGCCCTTGCGCAGAAACAAAAACAAAACGACATCGCATTAGAAAGCTACCAGTTACTGACTCAACGCGAGCCAGACAATGCCCGCTGGTGGCTTGGTTTGGCGATTCAGCAAGAGCGAGCGCTCACTTTTACTGCTGCGATTAACTCTTACAACGAAGCGTTAGGTAAAGTAGGGATCTCGAATCAGTCGCAAGCTTTCATTCGCGATCGATTAACCATCTTAAAGCAACTGGAGAGCGCACAATGAAAATTCAGTTGAGAAAACGCTTAGGTGACCTACTCGTTGAAGAAGGCATCGTATCGGAAGATCAAATCCAGCAAGCTCTATCCGCTCAGCGCAGTACCGGACAAAAATTAGGTGATGCACTGATTGACCTCGGGTTTATTACCGAAAAGCAAATGCTGGAGTTCTTGTCTCAGCAACTAGGATTACCGTTGATCGATCTTGGACGCGCTCCAGTGGATGCGGATGCGGTGCAAATACTGCCAGAAG
>NZ_JAWOWL010000137.1:0-1215 GCF_033340395.1 Vibrio sp. 1159
TACTCTAATGGACTTTCACTCACTGTGTTTGCTTGACTTGCTTCTACTTGGTTTACATACGCTCGGCACTTTGAGCACGTCTCTAAATGTGTGGCGACCACAAGACCAGAAACCGCATCAATGCTGCCCGAAGCGTATGCTTCTAACAAGTTGTTATCTGGATGTTTGTTCATAGTTGCTCCGTATGCATTGAGTGCCTTAACTTTTCTACTGCGAGTCTTAACCGAGACTTCACCGTGCCTAGTGGTATGTCAAAAAGTTCCGCTACTTGCTGATGTGGCAGTTCTTCGAGATAAACCGCTTGCAATACGTCTCTCTGATTTTTAGGCAAAATATCAAGAAACTTCACCACCTGTTCCTTTAACATGTCTTGTTCTGGAGAATAATGATCAACCAAATCTGGCGGATAATATTCCGATGGCCAAATGTCATCAGAATGGATGTGAAGCTCTTTACCCTTTTGCTTTCTGAGTAAGTCAAAACACAAGTTGCGGATAATCGTGTATATCCACGTCGATAACGCACTCTTCTTTCCATCGTAAAGATGAGCTTTTTGCCAGACCGTTGCCATGGTTTCTTGAACCATCTCCATAGCAACTTGCTCATTACCAACGTGCTTGTAGGCAAACTGTTTTAGCTTGGGTGCATAAAAACGGAATACGAACGCAAAAGCCTCTCTATCTTTGGCTTTTACTTTATCCATGTAAGCGTTCCATTCATTTCGCCCCAGTTTTTGTGGGCTATCACTCATCATAATCAGCCTTTACTATAGGGAGGCACTCACCTCCCTTCTTCCTAATCGGTGATGTCATCAACGAGAAGATTGAAGCCACCATTGTTTCCGTCATCAATAGCAACCACTTGGTAGACAACACCATTCATTAAGTCTACTGGTAGCGAATCGATCGCGACCGCGTCAGGGTTGCCTGCGACGGTGACAGTTACGTAGTAAGTGCCTGCCGCAACATACAATCCTTTCGCACTTTCTTTATACGCAAAGTTTGTGATGGTTGGATCACTGCCCTCTATCCCTACTGACGTTGTGAGGTAGATATCAACCATCTCTGCTACTGGGTTGGCTGCCGCATGAGTCACGTTTAACGTCGCACTGGTTGCCACTGCGCGTCTCATGTCTTCAACAACCAGAGGTTCGATATCAATCGCTGGGCTAACAACACTGACTGCATAAACACTGTAATCCATTCCGCCCGCAAC
>NZ_JAWOWL010000138.1:0-1208 GCF_033340395.1 Vibrio sp. 1159
TACTATAGCCAATCGGAAATGCTAACGCGGCAGCGGCATTGTTGGTCACCAATTCAGTCAGCACCAAGGTCATGATGTATGTGGCCACCAGCGCACCAAATACGCCCCAGCCGTTAAACGCTTCGATAAACATCTCGCCCATCCTGACGGACAAGCCAGATGAAATCATCAGCTGCGCAATAGAGAGCGCAGAGCCCACAATCACCACAATATCAATGGGAAAACGGCGGCGAAGCTCAGAGATTTGCACTATGCCAAACGCAATGAGTGCAATGATGTATACCGCGAGCCCTTTAATGATCGGCACAAGTTCTAGTAGTGCACAGGCGATAACCGCAGCAAAACCAATCAACACAATCGTCGATTTATTGGAGTCCAAACGTGCGCTGGAATCTAAGTCGTGCACTAACACAAATTCTTTACGGTGCGCTCGACGCTCAGACTCGAAACGCTTGCCCGGCACCAACACTAAAGTATCGCCCGGAGCTAAGGTAATACTGCCCAATCCACCTTCTAGACGCTCATGTCCACGACGAATGGCGACAACAACCGCATCAAAACGATCGCGGAAGCGGCTTTCTTTCAAGGTCTTATGGCAGAAGGTTGCAGATGAGCTGACCACCACTTCAATAAAGTTTTGACCATTCAAATGCTGTTGCCCAAATAGCGTCAGCCCCGGAATTTCTTGCAAGGTCGCCACACTTTCGACATCGCCACAAAACAGCAGGCGATCTTTCGCTTTCAGCACGAAGTCGGGGGCAACTGACGATACCGTCACGCCATCACGAACCACCTCTGCAAGAAACAACTTACGCAGCGCACGCAGATTGTTTTCACTGATGGTACGGCCAACCAAAGGTGAACCTGGTTCAACACGAGATTCAAGGAAATACGGTAAGTCTTCTTGGTTTTGGTCATCGTAACTTGGCAGCAAATAGCTCAGCGGAATAAGAATTAAAAGACCACCAGCTAAGACAGCCAAGCCAATCATCGTCGGAGTAAAAAAGCTTAGACTCGGTAGCCCTGCATCTTCCACAAAGCTATTAATAATAAGGTTGGTCGAAGTACCAATAAGCGTTAATGTGCCGCCAAATATCGCCGCGTAAGAAAGTGGAATCAGTAGCTTAGAAGGCGCGTGCTGTTGATTGCGTTTAATCGCACCAATCAAAGACACAACAACGGCCGTATTGTTGGTAAAGGAAGACAGT
>NZ_JAWOWL010000139.1:0-1208 GCF_033340395.1 Vibrio sp. 1159
TTCAAGACACAAAAAAGGTTGGCTTCTGCCAACCTTTTTCATTGTGCTTGCGAGGTTTATTCACCCCAAAGCGCTTCAAACCAACTCTCCAGAATGACCACGGCAGATTGGCAGTCGATATTGCCTTTCGATAAGGCTTTGTAGCCACCCATACTGAACAATTCTGCACGCGCTTCTGAAGTTGATAAGCGCTCATCATGCAATTCAACAGGCAAGCCATAACGACCTTGCAGACGCTTCGCGAATTTTTTCGCTCGCGGGGTGATGGTTTCTAAATCTTTACCATGCAAATCCGTTGGCAGGCCTACGACCAATAAGTCTGGTTGCCATTCTTTAATTTGTTTTTCGATGTCATCCCAATTTGGAATGCCATCATTGGCTTTAAACGCTTTCAGTGGTGAAGCGGTGCCTGTGATTTCTTGACCAATCGCGCTACCAATACTTTTAGTACCGAAGTCGAAGGCCATTATTGTGCGTGACATACAGTGTCTCAAATCTTAATGAAGTGGAAGCTAAGGAAGGCGGTTGCGTTACGCATGACCTGCGTCTGCCGACAATTGGCTTGGGTCGATACCTAGCTTTTCTACCGCTTTTTTCCAGCGCTCTGTAATGGGCGTATCGAAGATGATTTCTGGTGTGGCTTCGATGGTTAGCCAAGAGTTTTCAACCAGTTCATTTTCTAACTGACCAGCACTCCAACCGGAATAACCAAGAGCAACCAAATAGTCACTTGGCTCAGCCTCTGTCCCCAATACGGAAAGAATATCTCGCGAAGTGGTGACAGCAAGGTCGTCGGTCATTTGAATGCTGGATTCATAGTAATCTTTCGGTTTATGTAGAATAAAACCACGGTCTTCTGAGATTGGACCGCCATTGTAGACGGGTCTATCTAAGCTGGCTTCAAACAGGCGCGGGTGAACAGGCTGCACGTCAACTTGCTTGAGCATGTTGCCAACGGTGATATCAACAGGCGCGTTGATCATCAGGCCCATAGCGCCTTCTTCGTTATGTTCACAAACGTAGATAACGCTATTCTGGAAATACGGATCTTTCATTCCAGGCATGGCTACTAAAAAATGGTTTGTGAGGTTCATTCTCATACCGACCTTTAAGACTCGTAAATGCACTTAAGCAAACTCGCGACTATGTGCATGAGTTTGCTTAAGATAATGTCTGGTTCTCTACTATAACTGTACTATATATTCAGT
>NZ_JAWOWL010000140.1:0-1207 GCF_033340395.1 Vibrio sp. 1159
TTGGTAAACCATTACGCGGGAAAGTCATTGAACCAGGGTTAAAGATCATCACACCCTCTTTCATTTCGGCTACGGGAACATGCGTATGACCATGAGCGATGATGTCACCCTCTCGCAAAGGCGGTCTTTTATCGCTGTTGTACAAATGGCCATGCGTCAGAAAGATTCGCTTACCAGACTCTAGCAATACCCACGCGTAATCCATCATCATTGGGAAGTTCAGCAGCATTTGATCTACTTCGCTGTCACAGTTACCGCGTACGGAAATGATTTGCTGACTGTATTGGTTGAGAAGCTCCGCCACTTGGGGCGGGTTATACCCTTCCGGAATCGGGTTGCGTGGTCCGTGGTTCAACGTGTCACCCAACAGCACCAAATGCTTTGCACCTGATGCTAGGAATAACTTGATGGTTTCTTCGGTTGCTGGCAAAGAGCCATGCAGGTCTGAGGCAAAAAATAGTTTCACGACGTTGTCTCCTCAAAATGTATGAGGCTATTCTACGGCATTCTGACGTATGCTCAACCGACTTCCCGATTACTGATGACGCACAGTCTCAATCAGCATTGGTAGCAAATGGAACCAAGCAAAATATCCGGCACCGACTAAAACTAATGTCCAAAAAACCATCGAAATGAACTTCGACTTCGCTAAATGGTGTAACGGGTCCGGTTCCCCACACCCTGGACATGTGTGAGCACGTTTCGATATTTGTTTCTCACACACAGGGCAAGAGACTAAAGGCATGATTTAAATTCCTCAACTATATGCTTAGGGCACAAAGAATAGCGCCTGTGAAAATATATGCAACATCACTAATAATCAATATCTTAGAGATTGACGCATGTCGCTGACTTGAGAAAAATATTACGCATGTTACTTACACAGTTTAGCCATCCTCTCTGACCATGCCATTAATCACGATATTGTTGTAACTCACCATGCCGATCACTTCCCCATCTTCAATCACGGGCGCGCGGCTGATCCCAAATCGCTCAAACAGACGAGCACAGTATTTGACGTTCATATCTGGATCGACACACAAAGCAGGCTTAGTCATGATTTCGTAGATATTGGTGCGCTGAGGGGCACGGTTATTTGCCAACACTTTCTTAGCAATATCATTCATTAACACAATGCCGTATTCGTCGTTGTCATCGCGCTTTTTGACCACCAGCGCTTTCACTTGATATTTCTTTGCCAGAGTAA
>NZ_JAWOWL010000141.1:0-1202 GCF_033340395.1 Vibrio sp. 1159
TTTTGTGGTGCCGTCAGTATGGGTAACCCGCATGTGGTGACAGTAGTGGATGACGTGGATACCGCAGATGTGGACACTCTAGGTCCGCTGCTTGAATCACACGAACGCTTCCCTGAACGTGTGAACGCTGGCTTTATGCAAGTGGTGAGTCGTGACCATATTCGTCTTCGAGTTTACGAGCGCGGCGCAGGTGAAACACAAGCTTGTGGTAGCGGTGCATGTGGCGCGGTGGCTGTGGGTATTTTGCAAGGACTTTTGGATGAGAGTGTGAAAGTATCGCTACCTGGTGGTGAGCTGCATATTTCTTGGCAAGGCCCGGGCAAACCACTCTTTATGACAGGCCCTGCTACTCACGTATTTGATGGTCAACTGTCGTGCTAGTCAAAGAAAAAGGAAACGGTTTGTCTCAAGTTGAAGCTGACGCATTAACGGCAGAAGTGGTGGCTGAATACCTAAAAGATCACCCTGACTTTTTTGTTGAGCGCCCTGAGCTGGTGGATCGTCTGTCTTTTCCACATTCGGATTTAGGTACGGTTTCGTTGGTGCATATTCAAATGAATCGCCAGCGTCAGCGTATTGAAGAGCTTGAAGAAGAGATCACCACGTTAATGTCGCTTGCGGCAAACAACGATCGTACCTTCTACGAGTTCATGGATTTGCAGGGCTCGATTCTAAAGTGCGGTGACTTCAAGCAAGTTATTAGCGCGATAGAGCTAAAAGCCAAAGATCTCGGACTGCGTGCGTATGTTCGCTTGTTTAGCCAATGCGATGCATCGACGCAACTTAGCAAAGAACATTACCAGCGTTTTGCGACCAACCACCTAAATGGCAAAGAGGCTTATTTGGGCCGCTTGCGTAAAGTGGATCGTGAAGCGTTGTTTGGCAATATGGATGTGCCAGAAATGGGTTCCTATGTGGTACTGCCGCTGGTGAAGAAGCAGACGCTTGGCGTGCTTGCGTTTTCTAGCGAAGATGGCGGTCATTTCCAACCAGATATGGATACCTTGTTTTTGCGTCACCTATCCTTAGTAGTGGCACATCTTGCTCAAACATTGGTATGGCAAAGTTACGATGACGACAACTCCCAACACTCCTCTGCCAAATAGTCTTCAAAAGCCTCTTGAACGCTTCTACGAATTCTTGCGAAGCGAAAAGGGGCTCAGCTTGCACACTCAACGCAATTACAAGCAACAGTTGGAAAC
>NZ_JAWOWL010000142.1:0-1190 GCF_033340395.1 Vibrio sp. 1159
TATGAATTAGTCGAAGATCTTAGCAACAACACCAGCACCTACTGTACGGCCACCTTCACGGATCGCGAAACGTAGACCTTCGTCCATTGCGATTGGTGCGATTAGCTCTACAGTCATCTGTACGTTGTCGCCTGGCATTACCATTTCTACGCCGTCTGGTAGCTGGATGTCACCAGTTACGTCAGTTGTACGGAAGTAGAACTGTGGACGGTAGCCTTTGAAGAATGGAGTGTGACGACCACCTTCATCTTTAGACAGTACGTATACTTCTGATTCGAACTTAGTGTGTGGAGTGATTGAACCAGGCTTAGCTAGTACTTGACCACGTTCAACTTCGTCACGCTTAGTACCACGTAGAAGTGCACCAACGTTCTCACCTGCACGGCCTTCGTCTAGAAGCTTACGGAACATCTCAACACCAGTACATGTAGTTGTAGTAGTGTCTTTGATACCTACGATAGCAACTTCGTCACCTACAGTTAGGATACCACGCTCGATACGGCCAGTTACTACTGTACCACGACCTTGGATTGAGAATACGTCTTCGATAGGCATTAGGAATGGCTGATCTACCGCACGCTCTGGCTCAGGGATGTAAGTATCTAGAGCTTCTGCTAGTTCAACGATTTTCGCTTCCCACTGCTCTTCGCCGTTTAGTGCGCCTAGTGCAGAACCTTGGATAACTGGTAGGTCATCACCTGGGAAATCGTATTCAGATAGAAGTTCACGAACTTCCATTTCTACTAGTTCTAGTAGCTCTTCATCGTCAACCATGTCACATTTGTTCATGAATACGATGATGTATGGGATACCAACCTGACGGCCTAGTAGGATGTGCTCACGAGTTTGTGGCATTGGGCCATCTGTCGCAGCAACAACTAGGATACCACCGTCCATCTGTGCAGCACCAGTGATCATGTTTTTAACATAGTCAGCGTGTCCTGGACAGTCAACGTGTGCGTAGTGGCGTGATGGAGTGTCGTACTCAACGTGAGAAGTTGCGATTGTGATACCGCGCTCACGCTCTTCTGGAGCGTTATCGATAGATGCGAAGTCTTTAGCTACACCGCCGTAAACTTTAGCAAGAGTAGTACAGATAGCTGCAGTTAGAGTTGTTTTACCGTGGTCAACGTGGCCGATAGTACCAACGTTAACGTGCGGTTTCGTACGTTCAAATTTTTCTTTAGACA
>NZ_JAWOWL010000143.1:0-1187 GCF_033340395.1 Vibrio sp. 1159
GCCGATTGTAGAGCGTGGACGTGGCCCTGAAGGTTGGTCGCCGCTGTTTAATGGTGCAGCAACGCAAGAGCATGCCGATAAAGTGATCGCGGTGATGCGTGATCAAGACGAGTTCAACACGCCAGATAAATTCCAAGGAACGGGTGTGCCTTTGCCGACCGCGTCGCAAACCAACCCTGCTTACGGTAAAGATGTGTACTGGCGTGGTCGTGTGTGGCTAGACCAAGTGTACTTTGGCTTCCGTGCGATGGAAAACTACGGCTACAAAGAAGAAGCGATTGCAATGGCAAATGAGTTGTTTAACAACGCAGAAGGTATGACGGGTGACATGCCAATCCGTGAAAACTACAACCCAGAGACGGGCGCGGTACAAGGTGCGTCGAACTTCTCTTGGTCTGCGGCGCATTTGTACATGATGTACAACGGATTCTTCAAAAACTAGATCGCACACATTAGGCGCTTTGGATGACCCCCCTAGCATTCGTAGCGCTTAACGAACGATAATTCAGTGATAAATAAGACAAACCGGACTGTATTGGCAGTCCGGTTTTTTTATGTCTCTTGTCATACAGATTTCAGTGCTGGGTCAGGGCGTGTTGCCATATCGAAAGCATCTCTTCACTAAACAAGTAAAAGCGCATGTCGAGTGCCGCGTATTCCGGTCTTTGGCAAACGGCCATCGCGACTTCTGCTGCTTCTTGAGGTGGGTAACCATACACTCCGCAAGAAATCGCAGGCAGCGCCACACTTTGGCAGTGGTTGGCGAGCGCGAGATCCAGCGAACGTTGATATGCAGATTCCAACACCGCTTTTGGATCGGCGAATTTATCGTAAATCGGGCCAACGGCATGAATGACGTAACGCGCGTTTAAATTGCCAGCCTCAGTAATGCGTGCGTCACCAAACGGGCATCGAATACCGTCGACATCATCAACGGCATAACACGCATTGATAAGCGCAGGCCCTGCTGCGCGATGAATGGCACCATCGACGCCACCTCCGCCAAGCATTCTCGGGTTTGCTGCATTTACGATGGCATCGACATGTGCGGTGGTGATGTCGCCTTGGACTAACGAGATCGCGTTCATTTTTTTGAGCCTTCTACAATGATGAGAAACAAATGGTCAGTAACACAGTTAAGTGTAGCTTACTCATCAATCACTTGAGGTTTTAACTCGACGACATTT
>NZ_JAWOWL010000144.1:0-1187 GCF_033340395.1 Vibrio sp. 1159
ATCATAAAGCGCCGACCTTGGAGCGTTTACGTCATGCGATGAATTGGATTGATACCCAAATCGCCTGCGGGCGCTCTGTGGTTGTGCATTGCGCACTTGGGCGTGGCCGTTCGGTGTTTGTGGTGGCGGCTTATTTACTGAGTAAAGACCCATCGCTCTCGGTGGAATCGGTGATGCAGAAAATCAACAGCGTGCGCAGTACTGCAAGGCTCAATAATTTGCAGATCAAAACTCTGCGCGCGATCAGTTAGAAAGGCGTGCTAACACTCGATGAGCCGACTTGGATGGTGGTGAACCCTGTCGCGGGCGGTGGGAAATGGCAGCAATACGAACAACATGTGATTCGTGAGTTGACCAAAAAATATCGTCTCAGCATTCGCCAAACGGACGAAACCACCAGCGCAGAAAGCCTCGCACTGCAAGCTAAACAAAGTGGTGTGAATCAGGTGATTGTCTCTGGTGGCGATGGCACGGTGACTGAAGTGGCGAGCCAGTTGGTCGGCACTGACATCAAGCTCGGCATCATACCGTTGGGCACGGCGAATGCGCTG
Source organism: Vibrio sp. 1159 (assembly GCF_033340395.1). NCBI lineage: Bacteria > Pseudomonadati > Pseudomonadota > Gammaproteobacteria > Vibrionales > Vibrionaceae > Vibrio > Vibrio sp. 1159. The sequence goes on from NZ_JAWOWL010000144.1 coordinate 552, forward strand.
TGCCACGTGCTGTATGGTATCGGCGTGAAGTTATCACCGGTGGAAAAAGCGTGTGAAGCCATTCTCGCAGGTCATTGCCAACGCATAGACACCGCAGAATGTAATCAGCGTTTGATTCTGTTGGTGCTGGGTATTGGCTTGGAACAGAAGATGATTGAACACGCGCATCGTGAAGAGAAAAATGCTTTTGGGCAACTGGCGTATTTAACGGGCTTTTTTAACGTTGTTATTTCCGAAGAGGTGCAAACTCTGCAAGTAACCTTCGAAGGGCAAGCGGCGAGTGAACAAGGATGGGAGAGTCAGGAGATGGACGTGCACAGCTTCGTCGTTGCCAACATCGCGCCATTTAGTACCGTGTTAGCGCAAGGTGGCGGCGCGCCGCAGCCAGATGATGGGAAACTGCACATTACCTACCTTGATAACACTCAGTCGCTGGGTGGACGCCTAGTGGCGTTGTCGGATCTAACATTAACCAGCGTCGGTGCGCAGGATGAGTCGAATCTGTTTCAGTACGCGAGCGCGACAGGGGTAACGATTACTGCGGATAAGCCGATTGACTACGTCATCGACGGTGAGCTCTATTCTGACCGTCGTTTAGAGATCAAGATTCGTCCTCAGTCGCTTAATGTGTTTGTT
>NZ_JAWOWL010000145.1:0-1183 GCF_033340395.1 Vibrio sp. 1159
ATAAAATAGATCTTCGCGTTACCAGTTGGATTCTTGGCTTCACGGGTAAGCAAGTCACCGAAGATAATTGGAATTCTTGGAAAGTTCGTAAAGATGGTGGAGACTTTGATCAGTTTACTGGCGCTACCATTACGCCTCGAGCTGTCGTCAAAGCAGTCAGAAACACCGTAAACTACGTAAATCAATCTCGTGATGAGATTCTCAGCCAGCCACTAAACTGCGCAGGAGACAATCAATGAGTGAAAACAAACAATTGATGAAGAACGGCATGTGGAGCAACAACCCAGCATTGGTTCAGCTGCTCGGTTTATGTCCTCTACTCGCCGTTTCATCGACGATCACCAACGCGCTGGGTCTTGGTATTGCCACATTACTGGTACTAGTGGGGTCTAACGTAACGGTTTCACTGATCCGTAACTATGTTCCTAAAGAGATCCGAATTCCGGTTTTCGTTATGATCATTGCGTCACTCGTAACCTGCGTCCAGCTACTAATGAATGCTTACGCTTACGGATTGTACCTATCACTGGGTATCTTTATCCCGTTGATCGTAACCAACTGTATCATCATCGGTCGCGCCGAAGCCGACGCGTCAAAACATGATGTGCTTCCTGCCGCATTGGACGGCTTATGGATGGGACTGGGCATGACCAGTGTGCTAGTTGTGTTGGGCTCAATGCGCGAGCTTATCGGCAACGGCACATTGTTTGACGGCGCAGACTTGCTATTGGGTGACTGGGCTGCAGCTCTGCGCATTCAAGTATTCCAATTTGATAGCAGCTTCTTATTAGCACTATTACCACCAGGTGCTTTCATCGGTGTAGGACTTTTGATTGCGTTGAAAAATGTTATCGACAGCTCAATTCAGGCTCGTCAGCCGAAAGAAGAAAAACCGGCCATTGAGCGTGCTCGCGTAACTAACGCATAATATAAGAATTCTAAAATCAAGGCTCTACCACTCGTAGGGCCTTTTTCATAAACCGCAAAGACGGGTTTGGAAGTCAGCAATGAACAAAGAAAAAAGAATAGAAATTCTTGAACGATTAAGAGAAAACAACCCCAATCCTGAAACGGAACTGAACTGGAGCTCTCCATTTGAGTTACTCATCGCTGTGCTACTTTCAGCGCAAGCGACCGATGTTAGTGTCAACAAAGCCACTGACAAACTCTTCCCCGTTGCGAA
>NZ_JAWOWL010000146.1:0-1181 GCF_033340395.1 Vibrio sp. 1159
AAAGACCGCCGAGGATTCTTGCTCGGCGCCCAACCCCCAGCGCACGACCGCTTGGTAATCGAGCTTGATTTCAGAATCGCCATTCACCACCGGAGGTAACGGTTCTTGTGGGTGGTCGAGCACCTGTTCAAGTAATCTAGCCGCTTCAACACCTTGGCGATAACCGCTTTGAATCACGCCGCCCACCGCGCCATGACCCAATCCTACATCGTGCACCATAAACAATGGCGCGTTGGAGGCCTTGTTGATCTGAATCCAGTCACGCTCGCTGCCGACCACACCATCTTTGTCGCGGTAGTAAGTCCAAAACAGCACCACATTTTCTTTATTGAGTTGAGCGATTTTTTGCTTCAATGCTTCAACATTGTCAGGGACAAGTTGAGTGATCTTGTTGCGATAACGGTCATGTTGTTGGATAAAATCGTCAATCTCGTCGCGAAGTATCGCACCAGTCACCGAATGGTCACTGATGATGTAAATCTGCTTGTTGTCTGGATGCAAACGCTCGATCAGCGCTAAGTTCGCTTCTAAATCGACGTTCTCAATCACGCCGGTTGCGTTAAGTGATTGATGAAAGGAAGGACGGTAATTGTTGATGCCACAGAAAATCACTGGCGTGTCTTTGATCAACGGCGCCAAGTGTTGCATCAATTCCAATGCATTGTTGTCCGTCACCAAAATGGCATCAAAACGCTCATCGCTCAACTTGGTGCGATAGAGTGATTCGAGCTGGGTAAAAAACTGCTCGCTCTGGTTACGCTTGGAATCCAAGTATAAAACTCGCATGTCCATCTCGCGGTCATCGAGTTGTTGATCGATCCCGCGCTGAATGGAGTCCGTCCAAAAGAATCCTTGGTGATAAGAATGGACGACAAGCACCTTCGGCTCTTGAGCAAGTGTCAGTTCACTCCAGGCACATGCACTCCAGAATAAGGCGACCAAAATCAGAAAACGCTGCACATTCTCTCCATAGCATCGGAGTTAACCCGCAGTTACTCCTGCCAAACCTTGTGAATCGTGTCCGCTGTGAGTATAAAAGAGACATAACTCTCATACCCAACGGAAATAATAGTATGAATGCGAGCCTGCCGAAACTCGACGACCTTGACCGCGCAATCTTAAAAACACTAATGGCAGACGCCAGAACTCCTTACGCCGAAATGGCTAAGCAGTTCGATGTC
>NZ_JAWOWL010000147.1:0-1172 GCF_033340395.1 Vibrio sp. 1159
AGTATTTTTCATCTAAGGTTTGGCGGAACATACGCAGCCCAAAGTGGCCTTCCTTAAAAGGAGGAAGCGTGAATAACTCACGTTCGTATGTGTCGCGAATCAGCTGTGCTGATTGAGAGTAATTAAGTGCAGGCACCTCTTCTTGAGATGCCTGTACATTCAAGATGAGTGAGCAAGAGAGCAAGACCGCCAAGCTGATAGGTTTGATACGCATAAATCCATTCCCTGATATAACCTGGATGTAAACTTATCATCAATGTTTGTTAAGAATGTAAAACCTGAGTCAATAGTTCAAAATATGTCTAAAAGTCAGGTTGATACGTTCTCCTTTTGGTTTGGCTGTTTTGGGAACGCAGTGTCTCCAATGGTGCTGAAGCTCCCCAGCCATGATCAATAATGCGCCGTGGCCGAGCTCATATTCTATTTGAGTTTTACAATGTAAATTTCGTAGCACAAATCGGCGCGTATCACCTAAGTTCAACGAGGCGATCACCGGATTTCTGCCCAGCTCTGGTTCATTATCTTGGTGCCATCCCATCGAATCCTGACCGTCGCGATACAGATTCGCCAATACAGAGTTGAATGGGGTGTTGGCAAGGCTTTCACAGCGAGCCTTGAGTGATAAAAGCTCAGACGTCCAAGGGTGAGGTGCCATGGTTAAACCCGAATAGGTGTAAGGCGCATCGCCATGCCAAGTCTGCAAACGAGGTTGAAGTACCGATTTCCCGAAAATGGTTATGCGTTCTTGTTGCCAAGGTAAGGTACTCCTAAGCGTTGAAAAGTACGTATCCGCTTCTTGCTGAGAAAGAAAGTTTGGCTGATAAAAGAGCTTACCTTGGCGTACCTCTTGCCAATCCGTACTTTCAAATAAATCGCCTTGTCCTTGCATCCCGTTGCCTATTTAAACCATAAAAATTTCAGATAATTATTACCTTTGCAAAGGCTATTGGTTATTCTTGTAGATAATAAGAATTTTAACAATAAAAGAATAATTCTCGTAGTAACGGACGAGCTAGTGGGGAGCTAATGCGTTATTCACCCAGAAAGCAGTGCTATTTTGCACTGTTCTTTTTCGCTTTTGTTGCCTTGTGTGTTGGTGTTATTGAGCTGTTGCATCATAATCAGCAAGACCTTCAGCAAGAACGCGTGCAAGTTGAAGCCAAAGAACAACT
>NZ_JAWOWL010000148.1:0-1167 GCF_033340395.1 Vibrio sp. 1159
GATTTCTTTTACCGTAATTTCGAAATCATCGCGCATCGAGGCATGAGACTCGGCCATCAGCTCGCCCATACGCTTCATGTCGTGTGCTTGTAGCGCTTGTGCCGCTTCCACAGTACGATCATTTTCTGTGATGACGTGACGTGCACGCTTGGCCACCATTTCATCCAGCTCAGCGACTTTCTCGTTGAACTGCTCAATCGTCACATCACGCAAAGCTTTCACACCGAAAATACGCGCCGCTTCTTCACATTGCTGACGACGAGTGTTGTATTCGCTGTCGACCAAACCACGTTTTTTATTCGAGTTGATGATCACGACCGCCATATCTGCTGGCATTGATACTAGCTCCGTTTCAAGGCTACGGCAGTCCAAAAGCATTGCGTGGTTTTCAAGACCTTCCGCGGAAATCATTTGATCCATGATACCGCAATTACAACCGACAAATTCGTTCTCTGCTTGTTGGCCATTAAGCGCGATTTCCGTCTGGCTGATTTCCAGATTGAATAACACTTTAAACGTTTGACCGATCACCACTTCCAATGCCGCCGATGAGCTCAAACCCGCGCCTTGAGGTACGTTGCCGCTGACTGAAATATCCGCCCCAGTAAACTGGTAGCCACGCGCCAGAAGACACTTCACCACGCCGCGAATGTAGTTCGCCCACATTTTGTCTTGCTCGAAGGTAATGGCTTGCGTGATATCGAATTCGTCCATTGCGTTGCCGTAATCGACCGACACCACACGCACGATATTGTCTTCACGCTTTGCCGCCGCCACGACCGTTTGGTAGTTAATGGCACACGGTAGGACAAAACCATCGTTGTAATCGGTGTGCTCACCAATCAAGTTCACACGACCAGGCGCTTGGATAATATGGCTAGGTGCGTAGCCCAACACTTGCTCAAATGACGCTTTCACATTTTGGATAAGTTCAGACATAAGGACGTTCTCTTAAAATAGTAATTTGTGTGGGATAGCGCGTTGAGCCTAACTTTCTATCTGTAAAGTCGCGCTATCCCGTTATTCGTAATCAGTCCAATTTAAAGACTTAGCATTCTTTGTAGTGGACATCACTCACATCACGCAGACGCTGCGCCGCTTGCTCTGCGGTGAGGTCACGTTGGCTTTCTGCCAGCATTTCGTAGCCCACCATGAACTTACGAACCG
>NZ_JAWOWL010000149.1:0-1166 GCF_033340395.1 Vibrio sp. 1159
TGTCGCCAATTCATCAACTAACCCCATTTTGACTGCCAATTGCGCCAAATCACCATCCACAGATTTCATCTCGGTAAGCAGTTCTTCCATAGTTGGGTTTAGCACTTTGGCGTTGATGTTGCGGTTAGTCGTCACGTCATCAACAAAAGCGCTCCACAACTGAGTGACCCAGCGAGTGGCAGACTCTTTTGCCGCATCCGACATGTCGTCACGAATAAACGGCTCGATAGCCGATTTGTAAGTACCGACTCGGAAAACGTGAGTGGATACGTCTAACTTCTCTAGCAGAGTTTTGTAGTACATAGAGTAAGCGCTGTAGCCCTTAATCAGTACGCCACCATCAGGCGCCATGTATACTTTATCGGCGTAGCTTGCTAGGTAATATTGGCTCTGATTGTAAAAGTCACCCACCGCGTAAACTGGTTTACCTGATGCCTTAAACTCGTTTAACGCTTTAGCAATGTAACGAAGTTTCGTTAAGTTCGTTTCTGGGAGATCGCGCAGTGCCAATACCAAGCCAGAGACTTTGGCATCGTCTTTTGCGTAGCGAATGGTGTCCACGATATCGAACAAAACGTTCTCTTTTGGCATCTCGTTACCTAAAAGAGAGCCTGCGACTGAATCCATTGGATTGACATAACGACGCTGTTCCACGATGGGACCAGAAAGGTTCATAACCAAAGCGGATTCTTTCTCGATAACAGGTCGTCCTTCGCCAGTGTAGGTAAACGCAAAGTAAAACACGGCGATCATCAAAAGGAAGATCAGGTTTGCCAACGCGAGTCTGATAAAGGTGATGCTTTTCCATATCCCTTTAAATATCAAACCAATAAATTTGAAGAGTTTTTTCATCTTGTCTCCATAACGAGATAGTCTTTCCCTAATCTTACAAAGTATGGGTTCTTATCTCTAAGATCTCAAAAGATAACATTTTTTTAGCTTATCACGCTCACTCAACAATTGGCATATTTTCGCGCGAGATTGATCGGTGTTACAAAAATGTAAACGCTTGTTTGATTTTTTGGTTTTCCGGACGTAGTCTGGTCAGACCATGATAATAACAATGGATGTTAAGTGATGTCTGCCATGTACCCTCATTTATTAAAACCACTGGAACTAGGTTTTACCCAATTACGAAATCGAGTCCTGATGGGATCAATGCACAC
>NZ_JAWOWL010000150.1:0-1160 GCF_033340395.1 Vibrio sp. 1159
TTAGAATCGCTTTCTCCCTCACAAATAGAAAATCTCAAAGCTGACTCAGACCTTGCGTTGGATGAAATCAGTGTGTTTTTGCCAGATTTACCATCCTTACTTAGGCATACACAGTTAGAGTCGATGGCATTAGATGGCCTAGCGCTAGAAAGAGGGTTAGACAGTGGAATCCCAGGGCGCAAGTTAGAACAGATCACAGCGATGGGGGAGGCAGCGATTCAATCTCATCAAGGTGAGGAATGGTTAGAGTGGTGCTCGGGTAAAGGATACTTAGGTCGGATCTTAACCACGCAAACCGATCAACCAGTGACCAGTTTTGAATATCAACAAGCGTTATGCGACTCCGGCCAACAAGCCGCGAATGAACATCATTGGAAAATGACCTTTATCCAAGGTGACGCGTTTGATCCTCAAACCAAGGCAGTATTCAAACCCACGCAACATGCTGTCGCACTGCATGCTTGTGGTGACCTTCATGTTCGGTTGATGGAATATGGAAGTGAAGCCGGCATCGCGGCGATGACGATTTCACCTTGCTGTTATCATTTGATTCAAAGCGAGACGTACCAAGCGTTATCCCAATCAGTACGAGCGTCTGAACTCATTTTGTCTAAGCATGAACTGCGCATTCCATTGCAACAGACGGTGACAGGCGGTGAACGTGTGCGTCGCCATCGTCAACAAGAGATGGTATTCAGGCTTGGTTTTGATTTACTGACACGTGAGATTTTGGGAGTTGATGAGTATCAACCCGTGCCAAGCATTCGAAAATCACAGTTAAGTGATGGTTTTGAGGCATTGTGTCTCTGGGCTGCGAAAGAAAAAGGTATCGAGATTAACCAAGCGATTGACTTTGCCGAGTTTGAAAGGCGGGCAATAAAACGTTTTTGGCATATGGAAAGAATGAGCTTAGTGCAACTGGTTTTTCAGCGACCTTTGGAGATCTGGCTCGCATTAGACAAAGTGCTTTATCTTGAAGAACGTGGTTATCGTGTTAGATTGGCAGAGTTTTGCCCTAAATCAGTTACGCCGAGAAATATTTTAATTTGTGCATATAAGAATTAGTTATTTTTTATATCTAAATCGACTATATGAAAAAGCCCACTTTATTGTGGGCTTTTGTAAAAAAAACGTGACAAAAATGGTTAATGTTGTGGTTA
>NZ_JAWOWL010000151.1:0-1157 GCF_033340395.1 Vibrio sp. 1159
AGTTCCTAAATACGCACTGACTATCGGTGTAGGCACACTACTAGACGCAGAAGAAGTGATGATCCTAGTGACTGGTCACAACAAAGCACTTGCACTAGAAGCGGCTGTTGAAGGTTGTGTAAACCACCTATGGACAGTTTCTGCTCTTCAGCTGCACCCTAAAGCAGTGATCGTATGTGACGAGCCTTCACAACAAGAGCTTAAAGTGAAGACAGTTAAGTACTTCTCTGAGCTAGAAGCGGAAAACATCAAAGGTTTCTAATCCTTCGGGCGATAAGCCAAGATAACCGCTAAAAACACAAAACCCGTGAATCATCACGGGTTTTTTCGTTTCTGGGCATGACAAATACCATCACATCGCAAGCATCTTCATTCATTTGAGAAGAACCTCAGTACGCTTGGATGCCAAATTGGCGCAGACGTTTTGGCAATACTTCATCCAGCTTGTCTAGTTCACTTGGCTCTACTTCGATCAAATTGAAGTTGTGTTGCTGATACACCGCGCGAATGGCTTCTCGCTCTTTTTCTGGCGTCTCTCCGCTATCACTTCCCCAAAACTGAAGGTACAGCTTGCCAGCAGGAAGATAAAAATCGCTCATCACTTCTTGTTCTATCGGGACTTGTCGCTCGTAAGCATGGACAATTCCAGCCAAATACAACCAGTTATCAATTAATAACTCCCCTTTTGAACGAACATAGTGCCCATCCAAAGTCCGGTGTTTGGCTTCGAATTTTTGACGAAAACTGGAGTAGGATTTGTCGGTGGAGTGCGACTCCGCATCTTGCCCCAAAAACTCCACTACAGATTGCTTCAAGCGCTTGTTGCGCAAAACGACATCGTGCCAAACCACAAAGGTGTTTTGTGATTCTTTATCTGCACGCTGTTGACCACCTGCTCGAATGCCCGCTTCGGTGACTTGCCATCCGTCTTCCGATTTACTTATCCAGCCTAGCTCACTCAACAATTGGTTGATTCGCTTGGCATTAAGGCGAAGTTTATCGCCAAGTTGTGTGGCACTCAGAGTTTTCCCAGAGGTAGGATTCAGCTCAATATGCAAGTTCGTAGGCCAGACAATAAACTGCCCAAACTTGGGGTGGTCAACATATTCACCGCCGAACTTAGCGCCCTCTTCCGTCAGGATCCATTTGTCCTCTTG
>NZ_JAWOWL010000152.1:0-1157 GCF_033340395.1 Vibrio sp. 1159
AAACGTCTTAATGAAATGGATGTCATTGTGGTGAATGGTATTGGCCATGATGATTTTGCATTGAAGGTGATCAACGCGTCGCAACGCGATGATCTCGTTGTCATTGAAGCCAACAAAGAAGTTCCGCTATTGCCAGCAATGGGACAATCAGTCGGGCAAGGCGCGGTGAATCCACATACGTTCGTTGGGCTCTCAACAACGATTCAAAAGGTTTATACCATCGCGAGCGAGTTGAGCAAACTCGACCCTGACAATGCCGATTTCTACCGTAAAAACGCGCGTCAATACGCTAAAATTTTTCGCATGATGAAACGTGATGCCATGTTGTCGTTGGGCGAATTGGACACGGCGGGAATGAAGGTTGCGACAACGCACAACGCATACGGCTACATTCTGCAAGAGTTTGGTGTGGATGTTGCTGCAGTGATTGAGCCAGCTCATGGCGTGGAGCCGAGCGCGAGCCAACTGCAAGAGACGATCGAGAAGATCAAACGATCTGGCATTGATGTGTTGTTTTACGAGCTGAATATGCCAAATCGCTTTGTTGATACCATCGAAGAAGCGACAGGAGTTAAGCTCTACCGTTTTTCTCACATGACGCATGGGGAATACGAAGCGAACAAAGTGGAAGTTGAGATGCGCGAAAATGTTGAGACCTTGATTGAAGCGATGAAGTTCGTGGCAAGCAAACACGCACAGGAGAAAGCGTAATGCTTGGTCCTTCTATCTCGATAGATAATTTAAGTCTCCAATACGGTGACAACGTGATATTGCAGAATGTTACTACAACCTTCGAGCCGGGCAAGTGCCATGTGATTATGGGTCCAAATGGTGGAGGAAAAACCTCGTTGTTGCGCTCCGTACTTGGACTTACGCCTTTTACTGGCGACATTTCCGTTCACTGGCCGAATAAGACTCACAATAAGCATGGCGGAAACGTTGGTTATGTTCCTCAAAAAGCGATGTTTGAAGCCAGCTTACCGCTAACGGTGATGGATTTTGTGTTGCTGAACCAAACACGAATCCCACTATTCTGGCGCCGTAAAACCAAACAAACACAACGTGCGTTGGCGCAATTAGATCGTGTCGGCATGGCCGCTCGCTCAGATCGTCGTATGGGGCAACTTTCTGGTGGCGAGCAACAGCGTGTGTTGTTC
>NZ_JAWOWL010000153.1:0-1154 GCF_033340395.1 Vibrio sp. 1159
TTTTGCCACTCAAGAGAATGTTTTGATCGCCAATGGCCAACTGAGAACGCTATTGCACAATAGCCAAACAGCGAGTTATTTAGGTGCAGTGTCGACGGCAAGTGCATCTCGCAGTGCGAAATCGAGCCTAGACGTATCGGCAAATCATAAAGTGATTGCGACAGGCAACAGCAGTGTGTCAGAAGTCAAAGCAGGTGAATACCTAGAATTAGTGGAACTGCAAGGGGTTCACTCTGGTGCAGATGCTGTCAGTGGTGATTTCTCATTTGGTGCGAGTGGTTTCTTGTGCCGTGATGGTCAACGTGTTCAACCTGTGCGCGGAATTACAGTTGCAGGTAACTTCTATAAGATGCTGCAAGAAGTAGAAGCTGTGGGTGATACGCAGCTTATTAATGACAGCCGCACTTTCTTCGCGCCAGATGTGCGTTTTGCTCGATTGAGTATTGGCGGTAAATAAGCGCGGCATAGAAAGTCAGAAACAAAAAAGAGGACTCAATCGAGTCCTCTTTCATCATCTAGCAACGTGTACGCGAATAACTAGAATTCGCGGATATCCAGTTCGTTGTGGATCAATACTACACACTGAGAAGCAAACAGCATCTTAGGTCCAAGGCTGATTTTCTCAGTACCTAGGCGCTTCAAGCTGTTGAACGACTTCTTCGGCATCGGAATGTGGTCGGTTAGCAAGAAACATGGGTTTTCACCAATTTCTGCATCACGAACAAATTCGCCTTTCTTGTCCAACATATAAAGTTGGTGGTCTTCCGCCAGTTCTTGAACCAAGCGTTCGAAGCTCACTGTACGAACCGTAATACCCGGCTCAACTTCACGAAGCTGCTCTTTACCCATACCAACAGATGCGTCCAACGCACGGGCAACGTCAGAGATCAACGTTGACTCGTGAAAACCACCAATATTGGTAATGTCGTTTGAACGAATGGTAATCGTGCGCGAGTAATCCTTCGTGCTCTCTAATACCAAATGGACAACCACATCTTCACGGTGAGATTGTGCCACGAACATGGTGTTCATCATGGTATGAGCAAGGATCTCGGTATGTGCCTCGTTACCAACACCTTCTAATAGTGCTTTGCTGGTGGTTGGCGCCGCGCGAGCTCGTAAAACAAAAGAGCGCATGAATTTAGCCTCTGTAT
>NZ_JAWOWL010000154.1:0-1154 GCF_033340395.1 Vibrio sp. 1159
GGATTGAAGAGGGGATTTGCGTTCGCCTCTATTCAGAAAGTCAACTCAAGCAACAGCCACAAGTGCCACAACCTGAGATTTTGCATTCCGATCTTGCGAGCTTCGTAATGGAGCTGGCGTTTTGGGGGACGACCGATATTCATGAGCTAAAATGGCTCGATATTCCTTCTGCTGCCGCGCTGCAACAAGCTAAGCAGTTGTTGTTTTCATTAGGGCTTATTACCGAGCAAGGACAACTGACTGCGGAAGGAAAGCAGGCTCATGACTTGGGCGTAGAACCTCGCGCGGCAGCGATGTTAATTAAATCGCAATCCCACAGCGATAAGATGGTAAATGTCGCTTTGGCGGCGGTCGCCCTAATTGAAGAGCCAGAGCGTAATGTAACGAATATCGCACATAGCTTGCATCATTGGTTGTCCGGTTCTCATCCGAAAAAATCGTTGTTATTGAAGCGCGCACAATCTCTTGCGCATAAACTCGATACCACGTTTAGCCTTCGAGAAGTGGATGAAGATGCATTGCCGTTGGTGTTGAGCTTGGCGTTTCCCGACAGGATCGCTCAGCAACGCGCCAATCAATTTGGTCGCTTTGCACTAGCGAATGGTCATGGTGCAGAATGTCGTCCTGACGATATGTTAGGCGGCTGTGAGTACTTGGTCGCGATTGATCTGATGCGGTCTCATTCCAATTCGAGCCAAATACATTTAGCGTGTGAATTGGACGTCAATATATTGCAAACGACTTTTGATTCGCTATTTTCTACTGAAGAAGTAGTGGATTGGGATGAAAAGAAAGGGCGTTTAGTGGCCGAGAAACAACGAAAACTCGGTCAATTGGTGATTGAAAGGGTGTCATTACCTAATCCGGGTAAAGAAAAAATGACACAAGCTTTACTCACTTATGTCCGCCGTCAGGGCTTAAGCAGTCTAAACTGGACGCCGGCAGCGGAAAGCCTGCTTGAACGTATTCGCTGTGCGGTGGATTGGTTACCTGAGCAAGCATGGCCAATGTTTGATGAAGCCAGTTTGTTGGATTCATTAGACGAATGGTTAGAACCGTACATGACGTCGGTCGCTTCGGTGAAAGATCTGAGCAAGATAAACTTGGTCGAAGCGCTTAATGCTCGATTAGGCTGGCCACTCAATCAACACTTG
>NZ_JAWOWL010000155.1:0-1153 GCF_033340395.1 Vibrio sp. 1159
TGGAGTGAAGATCCCACCAAAGAACGTGCGCAGAACAAACCCATCTTCGTTCTGTTTCATGGCTTGGAAGGATGCTTCTACAGCCCGTATGCAAACGGCCTGATGAATGCGTTTGCGAAATCTGGTTGGTTATCGGTGATGATGCATTTTCGTGGCTGTAGCGGCAAACCGAACAAAAAAGCTCGCGCATACCATTCAGGAGAAGTAACGGACGCTCGCTTCTTTTTGGAACACCTTCATCTGCGCTTTCCAAACAATCCAAAAGTCGCCGTCGGCATCTCCCTTGGTGGCAATATGCTGGCGAACTACTTAGCCCAATACAAAGATGACCCGATTTTAAAAGCGGCCACCATCGTCTCTGCACCACTGGATCTGGCGGCTTGTGCCAATCGAATGGAGCAGGGCTTTTCCAAAGTGTATCGCCGTTACCTACTCTCTTCGCTCAAACGAAATGCTCTACAAAAACATCATTTACTGCATGGCGAATTGGCGCTGTCGTACAACTCCATCAAGCGCGTCACTCGTCTGTACGAATTTGATGACTTGATCACTGCACCTCTGCATGGTTTTAAGGATGCACAAGATTATTACGATCAATGCTCAGGATTGAGCAAGCTACAGCAGATCACCTTGCCAACTTTGATCATCCACGCCAAAGACGACCCGTTCATGACCGAAGAGGTGATCCCCAAATTTGTTCTGCCAGATAACATTGATTACCGTCTGTTTGAGCACGGCGGACACGTTGGCTTTCTGACTGGTACGGCATTAAAACCAAAGTTCTGGTTGGAGGAAGCCCTACCCGCGTACTACGAAAGTGTCGCGGCAGAATACCTTTCAGCTGTATCCAAACCGCGAACACAGTAAACTAGCCTTTCATCATAAAAGTTTGAGGTATTTATGATCATTCCTTGGCAAGACATCGCGCCAGAAACACTGGAAAATCTAATCCGTGAGTTCGTACTACGCGAAGGCACCGACTATGGCGCGGTTGAAATTTCACTGCAAAACAAAATCGATCAAGTGAAGACGCAACTAGAAAAAGGTGAAGCCGTCATCGTGTTCTCAGAACTGCATGAAACGGTTGATATTCAACGCAAAGCAAAGTTTTAGCACGTTCACATTTTTACCGTATCCCACTCGATGACAAGTC
>NZ_JAWOWL010000156.1:0-1150 GCF_033340395.1 Vibrio sp. 1159
CGAAATACTAAGGGGAAGAGCCCTCTTCCCCTATCTTCCACCCGCCCTTTTCTATTCCATAGCTTTCCATTTAGATTCACTCATCCGTCACTCAGTGTTGACCACGTTCACATTGATAGGGGCGACTTTCGCTCTTTTTATGAAAACCCACATAAAAAATGTGACAAAAATGAACAAGTATATGAAAGTCATGGTGCATTGCTTATCCAACTGATTTAACATGAATTTTTTAAAACCTTGCTGCATTTATAAAAAATATGTTCGGATCAAAAAAATTAAAAATGGAAAATGAGGCGCTTAAGCAGGAATTAGCGAGCCTTAAAGACAAGTACCAAACCGACGTTGAGACGTTGGAACGTCAGTTAAAAGAAGCCAAACAACTGCTGAACACAGCGCAACAGCGTTACGAAAGTAGCGACGAGTTGATGTCGAGCAGCTTGAAAGGCGGAGATATGCTCCAAACCATTCGCACAGCGATGGTCGAAAGCGCTCAATCTATGGCGCATGAAAACGAAGAGCTAAAGCTGCTTGATGATATGTTCAAGCAAACACATCAAGCACTCGCACGTCTGGATGACCGAGCGGTAAAAATCAGCTCACAAGCCACTCAAAGCATTGAATCTGTGCAGATATTAGATAACACCGCGACTTCTATTTCCCACCTTGTATCTACTATCCAAGAGATTTCTGACCAAACGAACTTATTGGCTCTCAACGCAGCGATTGAGGCAGCACGCGCTGGTGAAGCAGGCCGCGGATTTGCCGTGGTGGCGGACGAGGTAAGAAATTTGGCAGGCAAAGCCAGTGAAGCGAGCGAACAAATTGATTCGCTGGTTAATCAGGTGCTAACCCAAGTCAGCTCAATCAAAAGCGCGATTGATGAAAACCAAATCTGCGCAGAAGAAGTATCCGCCTCTTCGGCGCAAATTGGCTCAATCGTCAACGAGGTGGTTGTCAAATCAGAGCACATGAAACGGGTGATCCACTTTGCGTCTACCCGCTCTTTCCTCGATACGGTCAAGCTTGATCATGCCATTTGGAAAAACAACATCTATCGCTTACTGCAAAGTGGCTCTTTTGGTGAAACCGTCAATAGCCATTCAGAATGTCGATTGGGCCAGTGGTACTACCGAGGTGACGGCAAAGCATA
>NZ_JAWOWL010000157.1:0-1147 GCF_033340395.1 Vibrio sp. 1159
ATTCCAGACCTACATAAGGAGCCGCAGATACCGAAACTGAGCAGGTAACAAGTAACGCAAGAAGTGTTTTGTTCATTCTAATTTTGCCTCTTCAAATCAACTTAGTGAGTAGAAGCGCATTTTGTGTGATGAAGCGTGAAGTGATCGTGAAGAAATAAAAGAATTTGGCGTGCAAATAGAAAAATTCCCCAAAGCGTGGGGAATTTTTCGGTCTTGGCTCGTCAATTGAGTGGGTTTCGAACAGCGCTCTTGTTTAATAAACGGTGCACCAATCGTTCTTCATGTCGATAAGCTGCCAGTTGTCACGCGCATTGGCTTCGTCTAACGCTTTATCTAAGCGGCCAACGTCCGATTGACGGTCGTATTTCCACTCGCGCGCTTCGTCAGTGTGATGCACAATCATCGCCATAGAGTTTGGTTGGCTTGTCGCCCACTGCATCATCGCTTGGTCCCCGTCCGAGTTACCAACGGCGAGCACTGGTTTCTTACCAATAATGTACTGGATGTTTTCGACTTTCACTTCTTTATCATCGAGCGTTAACAGTTCGCCCAACTTCATCACTTTAGGCTGACCATCATTAAAGCTGTATTCGTATTTCAACGCACTGCCGATGATTTGTTCTTCAGGAATGTTGTAAGCCTCTGACGCCCACACGCGCATAAAGTCCACGCCACCACCTGAAACAATGTAGGTTTTGAAGTTGTTCTCTTGCAGGTAAGTAAGCATTTCGCGCATCGGCTTAAAGGTGAGCTCGTTATAGGCTTTACCAAAGCGCTTGTCTTTCGCTGCCGCAAGCCATTGCTCGACGGATTGTTGATATTCTTCAACGGTCATGCCGCTGTGGGTGACTTTCATGATTTGGAGTAGCGATTCTTTGCCGCCAGCAAAGACTTTCTCTAAGTCGTTTTCAATGACGGATTTAAAAGGTTCCTGCGTTTTCCATTCTGGATGCGTTTTCGCAAGGGCTTTGATTTGATCTAACGCGAACGCAATTTGGAAATAAATCGGCTTTTCTGACCAAAGTGTACCGTCGTTGTCGAACACGGCAATGCGGTCAGAAACGGGAATAAATGTTGCCTTTGAACTGTCGGTAGATTGATCGACAAAATTCACAATGGCGGTTTTGCTGTCGCTGTCTTTCCAAGA
>NZ_JAWOWL010000158.1:0-1140 GCF_033340395.1 Vibrio sp. 1159
GCTTCTAAATTAGGCTTCTCGACCGCCTTCAAAGCTTGATTTAAATCCGCAAGAGTTTGTTCTAACTGAATTTGTGTCTGCTTAAAGTTATCTATTTCTTGTTGCCAAGTTTGAGTTTGTTGTTCACTCACTTTACTCTGTAAGAAGTGCGCTTCATCAGCAAACGCACTCGCTTTTAGTGCGCTTTCCCATTCGGTTTTAGCATTTTCAAGTTTACTATTCGCTTCCAACAGCCACTGTTGGTGAGTCGTCAACTGACTATCGACATTTGATTTCGCCAGCACAGCTTGTTGTAACTGCGCTTGCGCAGATTCTAGGCCGTTATTCAGCTCAACAATTTGCTTGTGTATCTGAGTCAAGTCGTTTTCTAGTTGCTCTAGTGATGTGTATTTATCATCTAATGACGCACTCAATTTCGCTAACTGCTGCTGATTTGCTTTAATCGTCGATTCATTTGCAGCCATCTGGTTTTGCAAATCGTTGATCTTACCTTCGCCAACCACACAACGTTGATTCAACTCGTTCACGCTTTGCTCAAGCTGAGCAATATTAATTGCGTTCAAATGCTGTAATCGTTCATTGAGTTGATGAATTGATGCCTGTAATGCTTGCAGCTCTAGGTTCGCGTTCTGCCCTAACTCCGAAACCATTTGCTCAATTTGCTGCGTGTATTGAGCAATCGCAATATTGTGTTGTTCCAACTGGTTGCTCAATTGGTTCAGCGTGATTTGAGCCTCACGCTCCTGATGACGAGCCTGTTGAACTTGCTCTTTTGTGACTTCATCACCAACAAATTGAGCAGGCTGAGGATGTTCGGTACTACCACAAACGGGACACTTCTCTCCAGTTTGTAAACGAAGAGCAAGAACTGCCGCTTGCGCATTATGCCAACTGAGCTCTAGCGCATCCGCTTCACGTTGAAGGTTTTCATAATAAGACTTGGCTTGAGTTACCGAGGCTTGTTTACTTGACGTCAATGCATCTAACTTTGAAAGCTCTTGATTTAAATTACCTAACTTTTGAAGATCCGACATCAAACGCTGCTGCTGTTTGATCTCTGCATCCACACCACCAATACTTGCGACATCAATGCGAGCTTGCTCCAACACTTTTTGCGCTTGCAGGGCGTCTTGCGTCAGT
>NZ_JAWOWL010000159.1:0-1129 GCF_033340395.1 Vibrio sp. 1159
TAGCCCCCAAGTGTTCGCCACCAAACCATTTTCATCCAATACCATTGATGACCAAGGAAACTCTTTTTTACTGTCTTGTGCTGAAGATTTCACAAATGAGCCAGTGCCCCAAATCGCATCATCTTGGTTGATGATGGTGGTGGTCTGGTAGCTATCTTCTGGGAATTTAGCGGCGGTAATTGCAGTCATCAGCGGTGCGTTCATCTCTTTTGAACTGCTGCGACCAGCAATCGCTTGAATTACGCGGACTTTACCTAACATATGCTGTGTTGCCCAAGGCTGGTAAGCCACACCTTCACCTTGTAAAACAATTTCACCGTATGCGCCAACTTGTGCTGGTGGAACGGTTTCACCAACCGACAAGTTATGTGCGAAAGCCAAACTTGGAGAAAGAGCAAGCAGTAGAGGTAGGAGAGTCTTAGTTTTCATATTGTTATATTCCGTTTGGGTTTGGGAGTTAAGCCAGTATATATCCAGTCCCGGCAAATTTGTAGAATTGTTGATAACATTTATTTAACGTATGCAGTGGTGTAATGTTGCGTTGTAGTTAGAATTTGCTACACTGAACTCCGTCGCAAAATGCGCATTAAGGTTGCAGAGAATAAGCAATCGGGGTTTTCTCAAAGGAATTGAGGTGAATTATGCTACGTGAGTTTGCTGTATATCGACCACTACAAGTGGCCCGCTTCGTAAAGACGTTGTTTAAAGGGCAATTCTTCATTGTTGGGGTGGGAAGTTTCTGCTTTGATAATGGCAAAGTGCTGCTTCCTGATGTGAAAGATCAAAAGCGACTGGCTGTCTTTAAAGAAGTAAACCAAGCAATTTCATCATTATCCGCCTAAACCATTCATGGCGTGTTAACCCAAAAAACGAAAGATTAAAAAGAGCGACCTTGGTCGCTCTTTCTCGTTTCAGTGCAGTTTGATTAGCCTTGCAAGCTTGGTGGGAAGCAAACACCTGTGCCGCCTATGCCACAGTAGCCATCCGGATTCTTTGCAAGATACTGTTGATGGTAGGTTTCTGCAAAATAGTAAGGCCCTGCTGGGACGATCTCAGTAGTAATCGTTGAGCGAAGCTCAGCTTCTAATGCTTGTTGATACTGAAGCTTTGATTTTTCAGCAAGTTCTTG
>NZ_JAWOWL010000160.1:0-1128 GCF_033340395.1 Vibrio sp. 1159
ATTTCAAAACCAATTATTGCAGTAGTAGCATTATTCTCTTTCACCGGACCACTAGGGGACTTTATTCTCGCGACAACGATATTAAGAACGCCTGAAAATTATACTTTGCCTATCGGTTTATATAATTTGGTCGTAGAAAAAATGGGGGCGAGTTATACCACATATGCAGCGGGTGCTGTGCTTATTTCAATACCTGTAGCGCTTCTTTATCTATCACTACAAAAATACTTTGTATCTGGCTTAACAGCAGGTAGTACAAAAGGCTAATACTAGAGAGAAAAATATGAATACAAAATTTAAGGTTGCACTTATTAGTGCGGCAGTGGCTTTGGCTGGCTGTCAATCTGTAAATACTTCAAATAATAACAGCTCTGATATTAATGCTGATGTGGATAATACTGTTATAACTGCTCCTGTTATAACTGCTCCAACACTGAGAGCTGATTTTATTCGTGGTATGGATATCTCCATGTTGCCTGAAATAGAAAAATTGGGTGGGAAATATTACCAAGTTGGCAATGAAAAAGATCTGATTAAAATATTAAAAGATAGTGGAGTTAATTCTATTCGCGCACGTTTGTGGGTAGACCCAATGTCAGCCACTGGTGATGTATTTGGTGGCGGTAATAACACGTTAGAGCGTTCCATTGAGCTTGGTAAACGCGCACAAGAAAACGGTATGTCATTCCTGCTTGATATCCATTACAGCGACTTTTGGGCTGACCCTAAAAAGCAACAAAAGCCAAAAGAGTGGGAGCAACTTACGTTTGAGAACCTAACACAGAAAGTCTACGACTATACAGCAGAGGTGATGAAAGCACACCAAGCTGCGGGTGTCGTGCCAGACATGGTTCAAGTTGGTAACGAACTGAATGGTGGCATGCTTTGGCCTGAGGGTAAGAGTTGGGGTCAAGATGGTAAGGAATTCGACCGTCTATCACTGCTTTTAAAAACCGGCATCCAAGCGGTGCATGACAACGACAGTGGTAAAGACATTCAAATCATGTTGCACCTCGCTGAAGCAGGTGATAACGGTCTCTTCCGTTGGTGGTTTGATGAAATCACCCAGCGTGGTGTCGATTTTGATGTGATTGGTATGTCTTACTACCCGTGGTGGCACGGCCCAAT
>NZ_JAWOWL010000161.1:0-1123 GCF_033340395.1 Vibrio sp. 1159
AGTCTTTCATCTCGCTAAAGTTAATTTTAATGCCGTTCTCGATGGTCGAAATCTGGCGCTTGTAATCTGGGTAGTACTGCGCCACGGTTTGGTCTTTGCGCGTCGACAGCGCGTATTTCACCAACTCGCCGTCCCACTCCAACGCCAAGTTCATATCACGATCAGTTTTGTTAGTGATGAGCGTTTCCACCAGCGAAGAGCGATCAGTCACGAAGCGCAGCACCATTTGCACGTGAATATCGTCCAAGTCCAACACCTGCACTAACGCACCTGGAATGGAATAGACTTTCGCTTCTGCGTTCGATAAGTCGTAAGTTTGGCCACTCACTTTGTCGGTCAACGTGAGCTTGTCGAACGTTTGGCCAGACATAAAATGCGCGTACTCTTGCGTCACTTGCATAATACCGCCGAAAGCGCCATAACCCGCCGCATCTTCAGGTAGCAAATGGCCATGCCACGCGCCGTTGTCCGTGAGTGCGTTGTACTTCAGGTTCGAATAACTGTCGTAATCACGCAGGTAAGTTGGATTACCAGTACGATCAATCACGTTAGTAAATTCTGAAGTTGGCGCCTGTGGTAAACGGATTTCAGTTTTATCATTGGAACCACATCCAACAAGCGAAATAGTAGCCCCGATCAGAATGGCAAGTGTGCTCTTTTTAAACATACTTTTTCCCTATTATTTGCATTATTTTTATATTCTCATTTATATAAATGAGTGTTTTTAGTGTGCAGAAGCTCGGCTCGCACTAAATAAGCACGAGCTTCCAATAATTATTCTTTTATTTTTCTTTAGCGATAGTGATGGATTTTAATAAATCGCCATTAATATTCGGAATTGTGTCAGCCAAAAATATCTGATTACCAGGCGTAAAAGTGAGTAAAACATTTTTTAGTCGTTGACTGTTTTCACTGGTTTTATTTTGAACATCAAACTCAATTAATTTGTTGTACACTTCATTTGCCAGTTTTTCTTCTTGTTCTTCGGTAATCGCAATGCGTCCAACACAAATTGGAGGTCGAATATCGTGGCTAAACACTTCTTCACGAAAGCGCTGTGCAAATAGCGTGTCTAAATTTGAACCTTCTTCAAAAATAAAGCGGCCTGTATCTTTAAATTGAT
>NZ_JAWOWL010000162.1:0-1116 GCF_033340395.1 Vibrio sp. 1159
CTCTATTAGATGACAGTATTCTGAGTGGTGATGCGCTTGTTCGTATTCCGGCCTTTAAAGTTGGCAGTAAAAACCAAATCGAGTTTGAGTTTGGCTTTGCGTCGGTGACCGATGGGCAATGTCAGGTGACGCAACCAAGTAAGCAATACGCGGTCATTGATGGTGACTCTACGGTTGATTTTAGTGGTTTCCCTCACTACATCGAAATGCCAAATATGCGCGCTTTTGCTACTTCTGGTTTCCCTTACACTCGCATGGCCGATTTGTCAGAAACTGCGATTGTTGTTCCAGAGAGAGCTCCAAAAGAAGTGTTGCAGACCTTCTTAAACGTCATGGGGTCGTTAGGACGTGATTCTGGGTACCCAGGTATTCAGGTGCTTTTGACAGACAAATGGAATGCTGAGCAACTAAAAGATAAAGACATCCTGACGATCGGTGTTGTGGATGCACTAGAAGAAGCCGCTAATAATCCAGACCAAGTTAACTTAGTGGTTAAAGAGGGTCAGAGACAGATTCGCCTGCCAAGCAAAAATGAAAAGCAGCTCGGAATGAACTGGATGAGTCCAAGTGATACTCGTCAAGTGGCCGCGGATTATGTTTCTGTTGAGGCTGAGGGCTCTTTTGCTGCTATTTATGGTGCAGAATCGCCATTTACGAAAAAACGCAGCGTCATTTCTATTATGGCGGCTCACCCGTCAGATTTTTCGTCGGTTGATCGCGCGTTGGCTGACTCCGGTAAAGTGGAGCACATGTTTGGCTCGGTGGTGACGTTGAGAAATAACGAAGTAGCAAGCTACAACGTGGGGTCGCACTACTATGTCGGTAAGCTTCCTGTGTGGCAGCTCGTTTGGTATCACTTCTCTAATCACCCAGTCATCGTTGCGTGCTTTGCCGCCTTGCTAGTGGTGATCGTAACCATTGTGCTTTGGCGCGTATTACGTCAAGTCGCGTCTAGACGTTTAGAAAAAACTGAGGAAGAGGAATAATGAAAAAACTCATCTCGTTCCTTATGTTGTTCGTGTCTCCTTACTTGTGGGCTAACACCTGCGAGTGGCCACAATGGGAAACATTTAAGTCGGTATACATGGAGCAAGGCCGAGTCGTTGATGGCAGTGA
>NZ_JAWOWL010000163.1:0-628 GCF_033340395.1 Vibrio sp. 1159
GCTTGCAATGTGACCATTGCCTCACCGGTTAGTTTGATGACGATTTCACGCTGCGTCGCGATAATTTTACCTAATGAAAACTCGATAACCATGTTCTGCCTTTGGGGGTATCTCTGCTGATTGATGAACGTCGAATTAAGCCAATTTTGCTTTTTGTTGTTTCACAGCAATCGTTAGACGACTAGTACACACCAAGCGATCACGTTCGTCTGTAATTTCAATCTGCCAAACTTGAGTCGACACACCAAGGTGAATAGGTTTTGCGGTACCGATAACATAACCACTGCGCATTGCTCGTACATGGTTTGCGTTGATATCTAAACCTACGCAGTAGTTACCTTCACTCACGCAAAAGTTTGCGGCAATGGAACCTAATGTTTCTGCTAGTACGACGGATGCACCACCATGCAACATACCCAGCGGTTGGTGAGTAAAACTGCACACTGGCATCGTTGCACTTAATGAATCATCCGTGAAGTTGGTGTACTCGATTTGTAGGTGCTCCATCATGGTATTTCTTGATGTAGCGTTAAGGATGTCCAAACTGATCGGCTTTTTCCAAATACTCATTTTTCGCTCTTACTGTTTGCAGATTGAGACTGCTTATTCATATTTATGCCAAGCGCTT
>NZ_JAWOWL010000163.1:638-1116 GCF_033340395.1 Vibrio sp. 1159
TCTTGTCATCATTTGGGTATATACTACTGGTTCAAAACAAGAATTAGTGAATATGGAGCCACTTATGAAGGTATGGATTAAAGCCTCTGCTCTCTTGACCTTAGCAGGCTTAACTGCGTGCAGCGCCTCACCAACTGGTCGAAATCAAATACTGATGTTTTCAGATCAAGAAATGTCATCACTTGGTGCAAAATCCTTTGATCAAATGAAGAAGGATATTCCAATCAGTAAAGATAAAAAGACCAACGCTTACGTACAATGCGTAGCTAAGCAGATCACCAATGCCATTCCACCTCAAGCTGGTTTCAAAGATTGGGAGGTCGTGGTGTTTGATAGTGACCAAGTCAATGCGTTTGCGTTGCCAGGCGGAAAAATTGGTGTTTACACTGGCCTTCTCAAGGTAGCGAAAAACCAAGATCAGTTAGCAACGGTTATCGGGCACGAAGTGGCGCACGTTTTAGCAGAACACAGTAACGAG
>NZ_JAWOWL010000164.1:0-1116 GCF_033340395.1 Vibrio sp. 1159
CAAAATGATTCACTTACGATTGATGGTCAGTTCACGACAACGCAAGGTTCTGACCGCGTGGTTAGTTACCAGTTAGATACCTCTGTAGATGTGGTTGCAGGGCTCACCTCACAAGGCAATCCAGTGACGTTGATAGAGACTGCAAATCCTGATGGCAGCTTCAGCTACGTTGCGGCCGCAGATGGCAACCCTGTGTTTACGTTGGTAGTGAAAACGGATGGCAGTTATAACTTCACGCTGGAAGGCCCAACCGATCACGCTATTAATAGCGACGAGCTAACGCTGAACTTCCCAATTATTGCGACTGACTTTGATGGCGATACAACTTCTGCCACCATCCCAGTGACTATCGTAGACGATAAACCAGTCATCACGAATGTGGATGCAATCCAAGTTGATGAAGATGACTTGACGGGGATTGGCTCAGACCAAAATGATGCACTTTCCATCAACGGCCAATTTGCAACAACGCAAGGTTCTGATGGTGTCGTTAGTTATCAATTGGATGTTTCTGCCGACCCTGTCGCAGGGCTGACGTCTCAAGGCGTCGCGGTAACGATGACTGAAACGGCCAACCCAGACGGCAGTTTTACTTATCAAGCCTCCGCAGGTGGTAACGCTGTCTTTACCTTGATTGTTAACGTAGATGGTTCTTATAACTTTACGCTAGAAGGCCCAATCGACCATGTCAATGGTAGTGACGATTTAACGCTGAACTTCCCGATTATTGCGACCGATTTTGATGGTGACACCAGCTCCGCGGTGATCCCAGTGACCATCGTCGATGACCAACCGACCATCACAAACGTCGATGCCATTATGGTTGATGAAGACGATTTATCGGGCGTTGGTTCTGCTCAAGATGGTGTCGTTTCTATTGATGGTAAATTCACCACAACAGAAGGCTCTGATCGAGTGGTGAGCTATCAACTCGACGGATCGACGAACCCTGTAGCAGGATTAACGTCGCACGGCGAAGTTGTTGATTTGGTTGAAACAGCGAATGCAGATGGCAGCTTCACTTACACTGCGACCGCTGACGGCAACCCTGTATTTACGTTGGTGGTGAACACCGATGGTTCATACAACTTTACGTTGGAAGGCCCAATCGATCAC
>NZ_JAWOWL010000165.1:0-1111 GCF_033340395.1 Vibrio sp. 1159
AATCACATCGGTAGTAGGTATCATTCTGGTAGTTGTGTTCTTTATCACGTCGTCGGATTCAGGCTCTCTTGTGATCGATACGATTGCTGCTGGTGGTAAAGTCGATGCGCCAACACCACAACGTGTTTTCTGGTGTACGTTTGAAGGTTTAGTCGCCATCGCACTGATGCTCGGTGGCGGGCTGGCAGCGGCTCAAGCGATGGCAGTAACTACAGGCTTACCATTTACCATCGTATTGCTTGTTGCGACAGTTTCTTTGATTAAAGGTCTAATGGATGAGCCTCGTCCAAGTACCAAGGTAGTCAAAAAAGATAAATAGCCACGACGACAAAACTAACCTTAAAACGGCATGCGAAAGTGTGCCGTTTTTTTATGTAAAAAACCTTAAGTCCCCTCTTTGAAACCCCACTGCATTCTGACTCATGTTGAGTTGTTTCGTATTAAATGATGCTTTAATAAATTAGAGTTCAAACTATTTTAATTTTAGGTTAAATGTTATTTTTATGTGATTTTAATCACATTGATCCAGATTAAAACGTCAATTATTTGATTTTCAACCGTAAAGAATGTCCATAATAAATACGAAATTTAATTAGACGTCAAAGGATATGTATTTCAAAATGATCACATCAGCACCTTGGGTGCTTTATCCAGAAATTGGAGAAAACCCAAGCAAAAAATGGATTTTTCGTGAACCTAAAATCTCTGATGGTGACGGCATTTACAGCTTAATTGCAGATTGTCCTCCGTTGGACATGAACTCTTCTTACTGCAATTTTCTACAGTCAACGCATTTCAGCAAAACCAGCATTTTGGTTGAGCACAAAGGCGACATCGCTGGCTTCATCTCGGGTTATCAGAAGCCTGACGAACAAGACGTATTATTCATTTGGCAAGTCGCCGTATCACCTCGATTCAGAGGTAACGGTTTAGCATTTCGTATGCTCAAGGAGCTTCTCGAAAGGGAAGCGCTGAGCGAGGTTAAATCGGTAGAAACGACCATCACGGAAGATAACCAAGCCTCTTGGGCGTTGTTCAAAAAGTTAGATGCGATGAACGGCAATCATGGCCAAGTCAGCACCTTTTTGGATGAAAAAGCCCATTTTAAAGG
>NZ_JAWOWL010000166.1:0-1107 GCF_033340395.1 Vibrio sp. 1159
AGTTCGGTAATGGCTTATCTTGAGCAACCGTCATACTCGAACAAGTAAGCGCGATACAAGCGATGGCTTTACTGACTCGACGTCCCATTATTTCACCACCAAACGACTTGGAAGTACGAACGAGAACTTACTGCCTACACCGACTTCACTTTGAATTTCCAGGTGTGAGTCATGATGGCTCAACGCATGTTTCACAATTGCCAATCCTAAACCACTGCCACCCGTATCGCGTGAACGTGCTTTATCAACTCGGTAGAAACGCTCAGTCAGTCGATGCAAGTGTTGTGGCTCAATACCATCACCACTGTCTTCAACTTCAAGGCACGCACCTTGTGCGGTTTGATACCAACGAACATGAATATTGGCTCCCGGAGGAGTGTACTTCACTGCGTTGTAAACAAGGTTGGAGATCGCGCTGCGCAATTGGTCATCATCTCCAAGCACACGAAGGCTGGTATCGACATCAAACTTGAGTTTATGTTGGTCATCACCACTTAAGCTGATCGCTTCTTTCTCTAATACTTCAAGCATTGCTGGCACGTTTACGACATCTTCCAACTCATGCATCGGCGCGGCTTCAATCTTAGATAAGGTAAGAAGTTGATTCACTAAGCTGTTCATGCGGTTAAGCTGCTCCGTCATCACCCCATGCGCTTTAGTCCACATCGGGCCGACGATCATGTCTGGGTCTTCCGTCATCTCCAGATAACCTTGTAGTACGGTCATCGGAGTGCGTAGCTCATGAGAAACGTTGGCGAAGAAGTTACGACGCATTCCTTCGAGTTGCTTAAGTTGGCTCACGTCACGCACCACCATCAGGTGTTCACCTTCCGTGTAAGGCACGATACGCAGTTCTAACATACGTTCGACATTCAACGGCGAGCGCATTTCTAGCGGTTCGGAGAAATCTTTTTTATTGAGGTACTTGATGAAATCTGGAGTTCGAATCAGGTTCGAGATAGGTTGACCGGAATCTTCTGGCCAATGGAAGCCTAACAGATGTTGAGCTAATCGGTTACACCAAACAATGTTGCCTTCCGCGCGAAATACTACGACGGCATCGGGCAATGATTCGGCACCGTTTCTAAAGCGACGGATCAGATTGGT
>NZ_JAWOWL010000167.1:0-1106 GCF_033340395.1 Vibrio sp. 1159
CGACGGCACTTTGTGGCTCATGGTGCTGCTTCTGCTGATTAATATAGTTGGCAAGCTGGCGCCACTCTTGTTTCGTCAGTTGCGAATCTCGCCTCTCACGATAGGTGAGATAGGAAAATGCGCTGATTTTTTCAATCTCAACATGATCCGAGACTTGATTGAAACTCAGCATATTTAAGTTTTGAACATCACCGTGAGAAAGCGTAATTTGATCCAAAAGCGCGCGTGCAGAAAAATACTCTTTGTGCGCTTGCAGCGTGATGCTCTCTTTGTTCCAGCTGCTGATTCGAAATGGCCCAGTACCGATATGATATGAATAACCCGAGCCAAAAGAGGCCGTGTCTCGACACAATATTGAGGCATGTGGCGTGGCTAACATGTATGGAAAGAATTGGTTTGCGCGTTTGAGCACTATCTTCAAGCAGTTCGGTGTTTCGGCTGTAACGGTTTCAATGCATTGCCAGAGCTCATAAACCGGTCCTTTAATTTGCTTGAGTCTTTCTAAACTCCAAACCACGTCGTCTATGCTCAGAAGCTCACCATCATGACGAAAAATGCCCGGCCTTAACCATAACGTCATGACGTTTTCTTCCATTTTCCATTCATGCGCTAAAGCGGGCTCAATGCCACCATTGGAGTTTTGTGTTAGCAGCCCATCATAAACACTTTTGACTACGTGTAATTCGGTATGACGGAAGGTCTCTGCGGGATCGATATTTGACACCCACGGATAAGAAGAAATAAGAATGGCGTTTTTAGACTCATTCAGCTCGTTCACTTTTTCCGATGCAATCGTAAGCGAACGAACCGCCGTTTGGCCGAACCAATCGATAAGCTTTGTTATCGAATTCATTCTGCCCCTAGCAAGCTCTTCCACCAAAAACTCGGTCATCGCTTGTTGCAAAGTAATGGTGATACTCAAGCGGCTTGGGTTGCTTCGCCCAATCGCCGGTTGCCAATCCACCCAACCGTAAGCCGCCAGCTTTTTCATCACAATGGAAACGTTACGTCTGGACGTGCAAATCACAGATTCGAGTTCGCTAAGCGTCACTAAATGATGCTTATGCGGTTCAAAATGTTTGAGCAGAAAATCTAAATATCTAAGA
>NZ_JAWOWL010000168.1:0-1105 GCF_033340395.1 Vibrio sp. 1159
GTATTGCCGACGTAAAAACGCTAAGTATTTCGCTCCTGCGTGGATGTTGTTTTCGAGTTGTCGAACATTTTTGATGTTGATGTTTGGATCGCGCGCTGTGCTCGGTAAGACTTGCATTATGCCCACAGCGCCTCTTGTGCCGACTAAGTTGTTATTAAATCCGGACTCTTTATACGCAACCGCCGCAATCAGCAAATAATCCAAGTCATATTTCTCCCCGTAGCGCGAAAACAGCGCCGACAGTTTTTCTAGCTGGGCAATTTTCTTAGGGTTAAGTGCCTTATTGAGCCAATTGGTATTGTCGATGTATTTGCTATATATGACGTTTCCAAGGAGTGTGCCTGAGCGAGATTTTTGGATGAATTTGTTCACCACTGCTTTGAGTTGAGGACTGTTTTGTCGCATTACCCAAGCGATGTTGCCGTTTTTGCGAAGAGGGACTTTCTTATGCGCTTTGATGTCATCCATCGCATTGAGCCAAAGTTTGGCTTTGTGGCTATCTAAAACGATGGCTTTGATATAGCCATTGTTGAGCATGCCGACGAGTTCGTAGTCTTGCAGAGTCTCTTCGATGAAGTGCACGATAATTGGCGGTAAGCCTTTCTTGTTCAGTGTTTTGTTGACGGCTTGAATACTTTCAAAGTAGCTGGAACTGGCACGTACCCAAATCTCCTTACCGCTCAACTGCTCAAGTTTAGTGATGGTTGGAGTACTTTTGTTGGTGATCACCCACTCTTCGATGCCGGATAAGATTGGGGTACTGAAGTCGACTTTTTGTTTGCGGGTCTCAGTGATCGTCAAGTTTGCCACCACTAAATCACCAGAGCCGTTTTCGAGAGAAGGGAGCAATTGGTCTCGAGCTAGAGGGATGATTTGTACGTTCAGTTTGGGTTTGATTTTGCGTAAATCTTTTTCAAAGTGAGCCAGCAGCTCTGCGCCAATCCCTTTTGGTGTTCCTCCTTCGATATAGTAGAAGCCTAAATCGGCAGAGACTAAAACGCGCAATACGTTTTTCTCTTTGATGACATCTAAGTCACCCGTGTACGGAGGCTGTTTTAATGGTGAGATTTCCAAAGCGTAAACGGACGCCGACAACAGAAAGAAC
>NZ_JAWOWL010000169.1:0-1105 GCF_033340395.1 Vibrio sp. 1159
ACCAACGCATCACGATTCGCGGCTTGGGTGAGACTGACTTGGATATCCGTCTGGATGGCGCGTCACAACACGCGAGTATGTTCCACCACATCGGTAACTTAACGCTGAACCCCGATATTCTTAAGTCGGCAGATATCCAAGTGGGTAACAACTCAGTGACGCAAAATGGGGTGGGTGGTTCGGTGTATTTTGAAACCAAAGACGCACGTGATTTGCTTCGTTACGATGAAACTTTTGGCGCGCGTGTATACGGTGGTTTTGCATCTAACGACAACCAACAAGGCTCTTTAACGTTATACGGTTTGCTGTCAGAAAACGTAGATGCAATGGTTTATGGCCACTATGTGACGCGTGACGATTTCAAAGATGGAAACGGTGATAAGACGTTCGGCTCGGCAGGGGACGTTTACAACATTCTTGCGAAGCTTGGTTACGAGTTTAATGACATTCACCGCTTCGAACTTTCCTACGATATGTACCGTGACAGCGGCGATTACAGTCCTCGCCCTGATATGGCAGGTAGTTCAAACAATGGCTTGTCGAGCAAGTTGCTGATCCCAACGGATTACGATCGCGATACCGTCACGCTCAGTTACGAGCTAAGAGGGGAGCAGCACCAAGGTAACGTGACGCTTTACAACACCGAAACCGAAATCAAACGTGATGAAACGGTTATGGCACCGCGTTGGCCTTCGAACCGCTTGTCAAAGAACACGGCTAAGAACCAAAACCTTGGCTTAAATGCGAAATTCCAATCGGATTTTGCTCTCGCTCAGTTTGATAACCGAGTGACTTATGGCTTTGACTACATGGATAAGACGTCATCTAGTTACTACGGCAGCAGCAAGTTTATGGATGAATCGGCAGTTTCAACGGCGCTGTTTGTTGAAGATCAGTTCTTCTTTTCGGATGCCTTCTTTATTACTGCGGGTCTGCGTTTTGATGATTACAAACGTGAAGCTGAAACGGGGACGAGTAACTATGCTGATGTGACCTGGGCCCTAGCAGCAGAATGGGCAGTCACTCAGGATTGGACGTTGTTTGCGAGTGCACGCTCTCTATTTAAAGGTCCAGAGCTAATGGAAACCTTTATTGCTTACCAAGA
>NZ_JAWOWL010000170.1:0-1102 GCF_033340395.1 Vibrio sp. 1159
TACAGTGCGAGTAGAACAGTAAAGGCAACGTATGGGATACCTTTCTTTGGAGAATCAACAGTCTTCATAAGTTACTTTCTTGAATAAAACTAAAGCAAGAACGACGCCCAAACAAATAGGGCAAGAAATAGCGCAACAAATACTGCTGCAGAGCCAATGTCTTTGGCTCGACCACTGAGTTCATGCCAGTCATCGCTGACACGGTCGACAACCGCTTCTACGGCGGAATTAATAAGTTCGACGATTAAAATCAGCAATAGGCTGCTGATCATCAATACACGTTCAAGCGTGGTAACTGGCAGAAAAAATGCGATGATAGAAAGAACCAAAGTCAGTACGAGTTCTTGTCTGAAAGCGGCTTCATGAGTCCACGCGGCTTTTAGTCCTTTAATTGAGTAACCGGTCGCATCCATGACTCGGCGAATTCCTGTTTTACCTGGCTTCAAAATTGGGCCTTAATTCTTATTATTGGTTGATTGATGTGTGTTAGTACCGAAATGCACCAAATTGCGATCTGAGACTAATCGGTTAGACGTGAAACATTTGTGAATATGGGTGCAAGCAAAAAACGTCACGTTTGATTTGATGAGTAAGTACTTTGGTTGTGTCGTTTAGACTAATGCTTAATCAAGGTCGTAAACGGTGTAACCTTTATTTTGTAGGCATTTGCGTAGCACGAGAGCTTGTGTTTTGGTGGAATCATTCGCGCCACCTAAAGCGCCTGCACCAGCACCGACTGCACTGCCAGCTACTGCGCCAACTGCTGCACCGCCAATACCATCTTCAAGAGCACCAGCCGCGGCACCGATTAATGCGCCAGTCATTGCACCATTGGTTGCATCAGATTTAGCGGCTTCTGTTTTGTCGACTTTTTCTGCGTAACCTTGGCAGTAGGCAAAATCTTGTTCGTATTGCGCTTGGTCAACATTCGTCATGTCTACAACAGGCTTTTGGTTGTATGCACATGCTGCAAGTGAGGAAGAAAGGACAACGAGTAAAAGTGGTTTATACATGGGATGAATCCATTATCTCTGTGAATTGATGGATTAAATGTACACTGTTTTATTACTTGTCTCTGTCTATGGATTGTATCGAAATGTCG
>NZ_JAWOWL010000171.1:0-1100 GCF_033340395.1 Vibrio sp. 1159
ATACCCCAGTAGTGGTAGAAGCGGACAACCTGCAAGCCATTAATGGTGACAAAGCACAATACTCTGGAAACGTCCAAGTAACGCAAGGTCCGAAGAAAATCACCGCAGATAGCGTAACCCTGCACCAACAAGACAACGTGGTGGTGGCAGAAGGCAACGTGACCTTCAATGACGGACAAGTTAAAGCCCGCTCAGATCGTGTTACCAACGACATCAACCAAGATACCTTCTCGCTTGAAAACACCGAATACCAATTTCTTTGCCAACAAGGTCGTGGTACTGCAGCTTACATTGCACGTACAGGTCAGTCTGTCTATGAACTAGAAGATGGCTCAATCACATCATGTCCGGAAGGCGATAATTCATGGCGCTTGGTTGCGTCTGGTATTGATGTAGACCAAGACGAAGAGACCGCCACGCTGCACCACCCTCGTTTTGAGATCATGGATGTGCCCGTGTTTTACGTGCCATACATGACCATGCCTATTGGCAACACGCGTAAAACCGGTTTCCTATTCCCTTCTCTTTCTTACGGTTCTAGTGACGGTATGGAAGTGGAAGTGCCATTTTACTGGAACATCGCACCTCAATACGACATGACACTCACTGCACTCTACATGCAGCAACGTGGCACCAAACTCGACACCGATTTCCGTTACCTAACCGATGGCTGGGGTGAAGGTAAACTGAAAGGCGAATACCTCAACAGCGATAAAAAATATCAAGATGATTCTCGCTGGGGTTACCAAGTTAAGCACGATGGTATTATCAATAAACAGTGGAT
Organism: Vibrio sp. 1159; assembly: GCF_033340395.1. Taxonomy (NCBI): domain Bacteria; kingdom Pseudomonadati; phylum Pseudomonadota; class Gammaproteobacteria; order Vibrionales; family Vibrionaceae; genus Vibrio; species Vibrio sp. 1159. The sequence goes on from NZ_JAWOWL010000171.1 coordinate 785, forward strand.
TGTGAAAGTTGATTACTCACAAGTCAGTGACATTGATTACTTCCTAGATTTGGACTCTGACATCGGTAACCGTGAAGACGGCCAGTTAGTCCAAGAAGGACATGTGCAGTACCGTTCAGATTTCTGGGATGCGTCTTTAACCGTTCGAGATTTCCAAATCCTCTTGAAAGAAGAAAACCGTCCATATCGTTTGCTTCCTCAATTAGATTTGAACTACTACACGCCGTTGTGGGGTGATCACCTTAACTTCGACGTAAAAAGCCAAGTCAGCCGTTTTGACACTAGTGATACCGCTCGACCAAACGCGACTCGCGTT
>NZ_JAWOWL010000172.1:0-1100 GCF_033340395.1 Vibrio sp. 1159
TTAAGAGCGGTTTCGACCATTGGTTGGTATTCAGCAACCAATTGAGCAATCGTAAATGGCTTAATGACTTTATTATCACCACCTTTAGCAAAAAGCAGCATATCATTAACCTGCTTCTCCAAATCGTGCAGTCGATCCATTAATTTACTTTGGAAGCGCTCTCTCGTCGCTGGCGGAAGATTAGGCGCGCCCAAATTAGAGGCGTACAACATTGCGCTCGACAGCGGCGTTCTCACTTGATGCGCTAGCGATGCAACCATACGCCCTAATGAAGAAAGACGTTGTAGATCACTCACACGAGCTTGCAGTAAACGGGTTTCGGTTAAGTCGGTGATGAGGATCAGCTGCCCTGTCGCGGAGGCAGAAATCGCCAAACGCACTTTGCGACCATTACGCAGTGACACTTCGTGGCCATCATCTTCACGCGGATCAAAAGCCGCTTGAATGATGTTGAACCATTTCTCGTTAACCAGTGGGATTTCTAGAATTCGGTGCGCCTCGGGGTTGGCTTCTCGCACAACACCATACGTGTCGAGTAAAATAACCCCTGCGGGCATCACATCCAATACCTGCTTATAGCGCTCAACTTGGTTTTCTACTGAGTCTAAATGGGATTGGTTGGTGTTATTGTCCATTCACTGCCTGTCGAAATATCGCCACTAAAAAGTAAAATAGCTTGGTAAGCAATTAGCGTACCAAGCTATTTTTTATATTTATCATGACGTTATGTTATCGACAATAAGTTGACACCGAGAAATGTCTGATTTTAATGTCAGAAAAGATAACTTTTGTGATTGAACTGAAGCTCGATCTAACGCTGCAAATTATACTTGCGCATTTTCTCAACCAACGTTGTACGGCGCATACCCAGCATATCTGCAGCTCTTGCAACGACCCCACCTTGCGCTTCTAACGCTTGGCTGATCATGTTGACTTCCAAATCTGCTAATAGCTCTTTTAGGTTCACCCCTTCTGGTGGCAACGCTTGAGGCGCATTCATGTTGTGATCCAGATCGCTTTGCTCGTCAAAGCTGAAATCTTCCGAGAAGATGTCTTGGAACACATCGCGCTCTTGCTCTTCAATCGAAGTGAACGGATTA
>NZ_JAWOWL010000173.1:0-1098 GCF_033340395.1 Vibrio sp. 1159
TATACCCGTTCAACTTGAAGATGCTGGTTTCAAAATCTGAAAATTATCCGTAATTCTAGATACCAGTGAGCCTGCAACTTCTGGCAACGTTACATTGAAAAATTCATTAATGGCCGTTGTAAATTCAACCTTCGAGGAGAAGTAAATATTGTTCCTCGCATGCTCATTCATCACTTTCCATAACCGCTCGATGGGATTTAAATTTGGACTGTAAGGCGGCAAGTAATGAAGCTCGATATTGAGTACTTTTGCTGCATTTTTCACCAACTCTGACTGATGATAGGCTGCGCCATCAAGAACTAAGTGAACTTTTTGCTCCAACGGGTAATGCTCCTTTTTGAGCTTCCAGAAGAAGCGAACAATGCTCTCGCTGTTTATCGTGTCATACGAGTCGGTCACCGTTGCGCCAATATTTTGAAGTGGTAACGCACCGATAATATTAAGGCGAGTTCGACTGCCTGTTGTCTCAATAACTTTGTCTTGGCCTTTTCGTATCCAGCCATAACTGACTTTTGTTGACTGCGTAGGATGAACCGCATCCATGAACAACACAGGGTCTTCGCTGTTTCTTAGCGTCTCATCGTAATGTTCGATAAAGGCTTGCTGCATCTCTGGATTAAACTTGTGCGGTACACCTTTCGGCTTCTTATATGAGAAACCGTGATGATGTAGCCACTTGTTCATTCCAGCAACGGTATAACGGATACCAAACTCAGCTTGTACATAAGCGACAATCTGGTGGGTGTGAAAGAACGTTTTCTCAGTCAAATGCTCGATAAGCTGCATGGTTTGTCCAGCAGAAAGTCGGCTCTGGCTACCACCATTTTCAGGCTTAAGTTTTTCAGAGAGAACATAATCACTGAGATGTCGAGCAACGGTCGATTCGTGAATACGAAGAGCTTGAGAAATCATTGTCTGACTCCAACCTTCAGACGCAAGTAAAACCGCTTTGATACGGTCACGCACTCGACCATCACGAGTTGAATCGTGCATCTCTTCGAGTTGTTGTTTCTGTTGAGGAGTCAGTATTATTTTCATGGTGCGTAGCATGATCCTGATTTCATTGAAAATCAAGCATCTTCAATGATCACGGGTATA
>NZ_JAWOWL010000174.1:0-1092 GCF_033340395.1 Vibrio sp. 1159
ACGAACTTCATCTTCGTTCGCTTCATAATGGCTCCAATCCAAATAGTATTGTCGCAAAGGATCGTTTGGATCGACGCTGTTTCTACTCGCTTCTAATGCTGACATCAACATGATATCCATCGCTTCTACTTGCAACCAACTGTCCGGAAAGAGCGTCTCTTGCAGTTGATACAGCGCATTCATTATCAGAAAGTTTCTTTTGAATAAGTCTTTATCTGGCGAGGGGTCAAGCTGGTTAATGTAACCGCGCTCACTGAGCTTGCTGGCCAAGGTGTGTACTTTCCAACCAGATGGTTGCTTTTTGAGAATCTCAAGCATTGGCCAAAGCAACGGGTTTTCTATTTCACTCTGCCTGTTATCGCATACGCCATATTGATCTTCCATGCGCCCTCGTTTGATTTATAAGCGATTAAAATTGAGCAAGTTTCAAAGCTCAACGTCGTTACTTTTGTACCATAAACGAAAAAGGGCCGATAGCGAAAAACCATCGGCCTTTGGAATCAGGATCGCGTTTGATTAAATAACGCCTAGCTCACGTAAGCGTTCCATTAAGTAGCTGTGTGCTGTGTAACGCTCAGAAAGTACTGTATCTGGCTTTGGGTGCAAGAAAAGCGGTAGTGAAATGCGCGATTTTTCTTGGCGAGCACCTGTTGGGTTGATAACTCGGTGTGTCGTCGACGGGAAGTAACCACCTGATGCTTCTTGTAGCATGTCACCGATGTTAATGATCAAGTTACCAAAGTCACATGGAACATCGATCCACTCGCCATCTTTGCTCATAACTTGCAGACCAGGTTCGTTCGCCGCTGGCAGTACAGTCAGTAGGTTGATGTCTTCATGAGCGGCTGCGCGAATTGCACCAGGCTCTTCTTCGCCTGTCATTGGCGGGTAATGAAGAACGCGAAGCAACGTTTTGTCGCTGTTATTGATCATTTCTGACAACGCGATAGAGAACTTCTCTTGTACGTCTTTTGGTGCGTACTCTTCTACCCAACCTAGCAGTTCTTGTGCAAAAGCGTTTGCGCGCTCGTAGTACTCAAGAATCTCTGCTTTCAACTGTTCTGGGATTTGTCCCCAAGGGTAAACATGAAA
>NZ_JAWOWL010000175.1:0-1089 GCF_033340395.1 Vibrio sp. 1159
ACATTGCTATTGGTGTTAAGCGTGGATGCATCATCATAAAGTAACCATTCCAACGCCCCCAAACCTTGCACAGTCACGCTTTGTGTCGAGATCTCTTCCACTGTCCAAACTTTATCGGCTTTAGTCAGCGCCGACATTTTACGCCCGGTGGTATTTTTTTTATCGGGCCAGAATTGTACGTTCCAGCTTTGCTCCAGCGCGGTCGCGGGGCCACGTTCCTGTCCTTGAAGCGCCATCCAAGCCAGCATGGTGCTGTGCCACTGTTGTTGTACTGGTTCCACGTCATTTTTCGGCGCCGAACAAAAATCAGCAAAGCTCTGCTCTAACTGCGAAGCTTGGCTTAAAAATGACTGTGCGGCATGAAACTCCACTTCGTAAACAGCTTGAGAAATATGGCTAGTTTGCTCTGGTTGTTCATCCGACGAGCCCGTTGTCGATTGGCAACCAACTAAGCTTAGCGTCGCAACAACAGCGCTCACTAATGTTGTTTTCTTCATGGTTGCATCCTTACAGAGAGTTCAGAAACGCGATCAATGCGTCACGTTCTTTTTGGTTCAGCGATAACACGTTTTGTTTCGCTTGTTCCGCTTCACCACCATGCCAAAGCACCGCTTCCATCAAGTTACGAGCTCGACCATCATGTAAGAAATACGTGTGACCGTTCACTTCTTCCGTGTAACCAATCCCCCAAAGTGGTGGCGTACGCCATTCACGGCCATTGGCAAGATATTCAGGTCGATGATCAGCAAGGCCCTCTCCCATGTCATGCAACAGCAGATCGGTATACGGGTGGATAAGTTGCTCTGAAAGCGCAGGCCGGTCTGCTCGTTTTGTCGTTTTTACACTGGTTTTATGGCAGCTTTCGCACCCCGAAGCGGCAAAGATCTTTTGGCCAAGCTGAACATCAGGATCATTCACATTTCGACGAATCGGCACGGCTAAGTGTTGGCTGTAAAACTCTACGAAGTCGAGTATGTTTTGGCTTACTTCTGGCTTGCCGCCATTTGGCAACTCCTCACAAAGGGATTGCTTCGCCGTGCAATTTTCATTCGGAAACAAGTGACTTGTTAGACCAACATCACCATTAAA
>NZ_JAWOWL010000176.1:0-579 GCF_033340395.1 Vibrio sp. 1159
ACTGCTGCATTTCCAGTCTTTGCTCTTCTATACTACGTATTCTAATTTATCGGGAGCGGCTTCATCGCTCCTGAATTTTTCTAACGGTCTTACATCATGCAAAAGTTAACGATTCTTGGTGCAACAGGCTCAATAGGTGCAAGCACCTTAAAAGTGGTTGAACAAAACCCAGAGCTGTTTTCTGTGGTCGCACTAGCGGCTGGCACTAACGTTGAAAAGATGGTGGCACTTTGTCGCCAATGGCAGCCTAAATTCGCAGTAATGGCGGATAAGGCTGCGGCTGTTGCTCTGCAATCAGAAATCCACACCATTTCACCAAATACAGAAGTGTTAGGTGGTGTTGATGCACTTTGTCATGTGGCTTCATTAGAAGAAATAGATAGCGTAATGGCAGCCATCGTTGGTGCAGCGGGTTTGTTGCCAACCATGGCGGCCGTTAAAGCGGGTAAGCGCGTATTGCTGGCGAATAAAGAAGCGCTTGTCATGTCTGGACAGTTGTTTATTGATGCCGTTGAACAATACGGGGCAGAGTTGCTGCCAGTAGACAGTGAACATAATGCTATTTTCCAGTGCCTACCA
>NZ_JAWOWL010000176.1:589-1085 GCF_033340395.1 Vibrio sp. 1159
CAACCCAATCTTGGCCGCTGTAACTTAGATGAGCATGGCATTTCTAGTATTCTGTTAACCGGATCTGGCGGTCCATTCCGTTACGCTGACATTGCCGATCTCGACAGCGTAACGCCAGCACAGGCAATCGCGCACCCTAACTGGTCTATGGGGCCAAAGATTTCGGTCGATTCTGCGACTATGATGAATAAAGGTCTTGAGTACATTGAAGCAAAATGGCTATTCAATGCGGCTCGTGACCAGTTAAAAGTGATTATTCACCCGCAATCCGTGATCCATTCAATGGTTCAGTATCGTGATGGTTCGGTACTGGCGCAAATGGGAGAGCCAGATATGGCAACACCAATTGCGTTGACAATGTCTTATCCTTCTCGTGTTGATGCCGGTGTAAAACCGCTAGACTTTACTCAAGTAGGTGAATTGACATTCTTGCAACCAGACTTTGCTCGTTATCCTTGTTTGAAGCTTGCGAATGACGCGTGTTTCGAAGGGCAAC
>NZ_JAWOWL010000177.1:0-1081 GCF_033340395.1 Vibrio sp. 1159
TCACGATTACCTACTTTTTCCCTGCACGAACGAAGCCTGCAAAACCTTGTTGGATAAAGAAATCATGCATCATTTGATGAATCTCCTCTCCGTACGATTTTATCATCGCCTGTTCCGCTAGTTTTTCTAGTTCCTGTTGTTGGCTATGACGAATCAAATACTTCACCTTAGCCACGTTAGATGTGTTCATACTTAAGCTGGTGTATCCCAACCCAAGTAATAAGAGCGCACCAAATGGATCACCGGCTAATTCACCGCAGATGCACACTGGCACATGATATTTATCGCACACGTCATGAATCTGTTTGAGTGCTAACAGCACTGCCGGATGCATGGATTCATAGACATCAGCGACGCGGGAATTGTTCCGATCCACCGCCAGTAAATACTGAGTTAAGTCGTTAGTACCAACAGAGACAAAATCCACTCGATGCGCGATGGCAGGAAGCAGATATACCATCGATGGTACTTCGATCATCACCCCGACCTTTGGAGCCTGAATACGCTCATCAAGCAAGACAACTTCGCTGTAGGCTTGGTTGATCAGCGTCATCGCATCATCCAGCTCTTTAATACCAGATACCATGGGTAACAAGATACTTAAATTACCACTTTCAGCACTGGCTCTTAGCATCGCACGCAATTGAATCAAAAAGATATCAGGATGATCTAACGTAAAGCGAATCCCGCGCCAACCTAAAAACGGATTGTCCTCTTCGATTGGCAGGTATGGCAATGGTTTATCACCACCGATGTCTAGAGTACGCATCACCACGCGTTGGTTCGAGTAGCTGTTTAATATTGCTCGATATTGATGATACTGCTCATCTTCCGATGGAAAGTGATGTTGAAGTAAAAATGCAATTTCAGTTCGATATAAACCGACACCATCGACGCCCGTATTAATGGCAATGTTGCTATCGGCACTGAGACCCGCATTCAGCATCACTTCAATGTGCTGGTTATCTAACGTTACGGCAGGTAACGCGAGATCTTTATTGACCATCGCGAAGAGCTCTGACTCTTCACTAACTAAACTGCGATACTCACGCAACAGCTGGCGGTTGGGCTCAAGAAAAAT
>NZ_JAWOWL010000178.1:0-1081 GCF_033340395.1 Vibrio sp. 1159
AAAGTGCGAACATCTATTAAAGATAAAATAGAAAAGGCTCTCTACTTTGAGAGCCTTTTTTTAGGGCTAAATTCGTAAATCGCAGCCCATAAATCACATCCATGAAACTCAAAGCTAAGCGTTCATTCAATCACAATGTTTCACGTGAAACATGCCAATGACACAGTAAACGCCTCGGTTAACCGGAGTAAGCTGAGTGCCAATCACGCCAGACCGGATCGAAACCTTTCGCTCTGATCATGTCTTCTACCGATGCCGCGCTACGCTCGTCACTGATTTCGAACTGTTCCAGTTCCACCTCTTCGGTCGCATAACCACCGGGTTGTGTTTTCGATGCCGCAGACATACTCGTAATGCCTAACGGTAATACATTGTCGCGAAACTGCGGTGATTCGCGCGTCGACAATGACAACTCCACTTCCGGATTAAACAGCCGATAGGCGCAAATCAATTGCACCAACTGCTTATCCGTCATGACAGATTTCGGTTGTAATCCCGACGCAGGTGCATTACCGGCACAAGGGCGTAAACGAGGAAAAGAAATCGAATAACGCGATTGCCAATAAGTACGCTCAAGGTAATCCAGATGAGCAGCAGCAAAAAAGCAGTCGGTGCGCCACTCTTCCAAACCAATCAAAGCGCCAATACCGATTTTGTCGATCCCCGCTTTTGCCAACCTATCAGGCGTTTCAAGCCGGTATCGGAAATCCATTTTGTTGCCACGTAAATGATGCTGAGCATATGTTTTAGGATGATAGGTTTCTTGATACACCATCACCGCATCAAGGCCCAATGTTTTGAGTTCGGCGTATTCGTCCTGATCCAACGGTTGGACTTCCATCGCTAAATAATTAAATCGCTGCTTGATGATTGGCACCATTTCGCGAAAGTATTTCATCCCAACTTTGGTCTCATGCTCACCCGTTACCAGTAACACGCTGTCGAACTTCATTCGCTTAATCGCATCAATCTCCGCCTCAACTTCGTCCCTATTCAGTGTTCTTCGCTTTATGCGGTTCTCCATAGAGAAGCCACAATAGGTACAAGCGTTGGCACAAAGGTTAGAGAGGTACAGCGGGAT
>NZ_JAWOWL010000179.1:0-1077 GCF_033340395.1 Vibrio sp. 1159
CGGTGCTGCGCTACGTGAATCTGTGCAATGACTCCAAATCGGCGGGTAACTCACTCGGCAAACCGAGCTTGGTTAAATAGGCGTTCAGATCCGTCTTATTCATAATCACTCTTACTTATCTGATGGGTTGATTGTTTTCTACTCTAGTCCCTCTACCTAACCTCAGGTCAATCGCCTTTTCCGTTTTCCCTTCTGTTTTGAGGAGGCATCACACTCTTGTTGTCCACTCACTTTAACATTATTACGTATATGTAAAAATCATTTTCAAAATGGACGGATTATCATTTTTATTGAAACACCTAGAATGGATACCAACAAAACGACGCAGCGCAGGAAGCAAACCTTAACTACGCTTATTACGTCATTCCATATACTGAGAATATAAAGGAAAATCCAATGACTCTTGAAATCAAACCTGGTCAAACTCACATCAAATCCAAGGCAATGGTTGCGTGGGCGGCTGGCGAGCCACTGAAAATGGAAGAAGTGGATGTACAGCTTCCTAAAGCGGGTGAAGTGCTAGTGCGCATCGTCGCGACAGGTGTTTGTCATACTGATGCGTTCACTCTGTCAGGCGACGATCCAGAAGGCATCTTCCCTTCAATTCTTGGTCACGAAGGCGGCGGTATTGTTGAAATGGTTGGCGAAGGTGTTACCAGCGTTGAGGTTGGCGACCACGTGATTCCTCTTTACACCGCAGAATGTGGAGAGTGTAAGTTCTGTAAATCGGGCAAAACCAACCTTTGCCAGGCCGTTCGTGAAACACAAGGTAAAGGTCTGATGCCAGATGGTACAAGCCGTTTTTCTATCAACGGTGAAACCATCTTCCACTACATGGGTTGTTCTACTTTCTCTGAGTACACAGTGCTGCCTGAAATTTCATTAGCCAAAGTGAACAAGCAAGCGCCTCTTGAAGAAGTGTGTCTACTAGGTTGTGGCGTAACGACTGGTATGGGCGCGGTTCTGAACACTGCAAAAGTTGAAAAAGGCGACACGGTTGCGATCTTTGGTCTGGGCGGCATCGGTCTTTCAGCGATCATCGGTGCGCGCATGGCAGGTGCAAGCCGCATCATCGGT
>NZ_JAWOWL010000180.1:0-1065 GCF_033340395.1 Vibrio sp. 1159
CAAGCTGGTCAATATTCGGAAGAGAAGTTCACGCCAGTGTACGGCACGAACCCAATTTACCTGCAATCAAACAGTGGCCTTGAACGTGTTGAAATTGGCTACAATATTGAAACGCCAGTACCTGACTATTCACTCACGGTTGATGGTCTTGCCAGTGAGTACATAATTGCTACAGAGCCAACCTCTTTAGACCTCACTCTTACCGCAGAGGGCGACTTAACCGCAGAGGGCGACTTAACCGCCGAGTTAACGGTTTACAATCATCATCGCGAACCACTAGCAAGTTGGACGGGTTCCATTCAAGATGGTGCAAGCGAACAAGTAGAACTCACGCTGAGCAAATCAGAACCGGGGCACCACATGTTAGTGACCCGCATTAAAGATACCGATGGCAACCTTGTCGATCAGCAAACGCTGGATTTCCATCTAAAAAGTGAGGAAGTCACCCCACCACCATCAGGCGAATACGACTTTGTATTCCCTGAGGGGCTTTCTAGCTACACAGCAGGTACAAAAGTGTTAGCAAGCGACGGCGCGATTTATCAATGTAAACCATTCCCTTACTCTGGCTACTGCGTACAGTGGAGTGAGAGTGCAACACAATTTGAGCCAGCGACAGGCTCACACTGGGAAATGGCTTGGGATAAGCTGAACTAATCTCGCAGACGATAGACGTAAAGAACCCCGCAAATCGCGGGGTTCTTTTTACTTTATCAATCACTGCGAGTTAAAGACAAAAGTGGCAGTTTTCTCGACTTAAACCATAACCACCAGACAGATTGGTGATATGAGTTCTGCCTTCTTGAAGCCCCATTTCATACCCTTCGAGTAGAACGGATTGGCGCATCGACAAGCGTTGCACATGAAATTCATCCGGCGGTGCAATCACTCTCACACGGGTTCCTTGTGGGGGATTGCGGATAAATTCCAAGGACTCATTGTAGTTCTCTGAACGATGCAACATCGCTTCTGCCATTTTGGGATGTTCAGCAAACAACTTGTTCATTAACCAAGTATTTTTTACTGGTTTTTTGGAGTAATTCAGCGGGTGCGATAGCACAACCG
>NZ_JAWOWL010000181.1:0-1060 GCF_033340395.1 Vibrio sp. 1159
TTCAACGACACCATACTGATGACCAATAAAGCGATGGCGAGTGGCTACAAAGACCAAGCGTTGTCGATTGGTATTGCTGGTGAGCAAACTAATGGCCAGCGTTATGCTGTTTTAGGCAGTAACCCATTTCGAACCGCACAACGTTTTCCTGATTCTTCTAATGCGGCAATGACTCAATGGTTAAAAAACCTCGTTACTTGGTTGTCAGGTGGAGCTACTTCAAACGTCGTCATCGCGCAAATGGATCAGTCTTATTACTTTCCTGATGAGCAAGCGACGCGCAGTTGGTTAAATAACAATATTTCACCAGACCTGACATTTAATGAAGCTAACCTGTGCGACGGTTCAAAATTACTTAGCTGCTTGAAAGCCGATAAGCCAAACCTGTTGATTCTGTCACAACATTTGCTGTCAGGAGATACCAACCAACAGGTAATAGATGCGCTGGCTTATGCCGAGCAAGCTAAAATTCCGGTTCTATATCTGCATTGGGACGGTGGGCTGACCGATCTTGGCCGAGACATTTTGGCAAAATTCCATGTTGACTACGTGGGGGACAACTATTGGCGTAAGTTAGGTTTGGTCGATTGGGCACCTTCATCACTGATGAACTTTGTGCCAGATTCTGTCATCACGCAACAAGCGTTGTTATCCCGTTTCGAAACTCAAAACTTCAATGTTGATTTGTCCCAATGTGATGATAAATCATGCCCAGAAGTAGCGAACATGGACAGTCAGTTTTACGACGCTGCCAACAGCATTCGCCAATGGCTGAAATCACTTGATGAGCAAAAAATCTCGTTGTTTGAACAAGATGGTTATCAATACGAAAAGCTGATGGTGTTATTGGCGGATCATTATCGTCAAACGGCCTCCTTTCCAATGGATAAGCAGTCTACGGGGACGACTGAATTTTTGAAATCGTACTTCGCGGACTACGTTCAATACAATAGGCGTCGCATCAACCCAAAACAACCAAAGATGGGAAACTGCAGCCGCAGGGAATTTGGGACCGATGTAAAGAGAATTGATACTACTGTGAAGATGGAGTCTAAACGCG
>NZ_JAWOWL010000182.1:0-1059 GCF_033340395.1 Vibrio sp. 1159
GCTGCTGAGTAGTCACCATAGTGGTTCAGGTAGCCACCACACAGGTTCATCATACGTGCAACCAATGTCGCGCTCGGATCCCAGCTCTTAGTTACCGTACCACCCAAGGTACCCGTACCGTAGTTTAGGTAAACCGCGTCATTACCATAGTCTTTAATGATGCGTTTTAGGTTGTCACCGATGAGGTCCAAGGCTTCGTCCCAAGTAATGCGTTTGAACTTACCTTCACCACGTTTACCAACGCGAAGAAGTGGGTATTTCAAACGGTCTGGTGAGTAAACACGGCGACGCATAGAGCGACCACGCAAACAAGCACGAACTTGATGATTGTGGTTATACACATCATCACCCGTGTTATCGGTTTCTACCCATTTGATTTCACCGTCGACCACGTGCATACGAAGCGGACAACGAGAACCACAGTTTACGGTACATGCCGACCAGACAATTTTTTCATTGGGTTTTGCTGGCGTTTCTTTGGCAACCGCTTTAGTTGCAAACGGGAGAGAAAGCGCGTTTCCTGCTAACGCTAAAGCGCCAAGTGCAGAACCGCCCTTTAAAGCATCACGCCGAGTAATATTAAACTTACCATTTTGACTCATGGTTTTTTCCTAAGTGCATTTAAAATTGGGAGTGGCGCTTAATTAATAACAAGTGGGGAAAGAACACTAATTAGAAACAAATAAGATATAGAGATCGTATTTTCAAAATAGGCATGAATTGAAAACATCTAAAACACTTTGAGGTCAAAGTGACATTTCTAAGATCTATTAATCAAGCTTTACTTATCAGGCCTTGAGCAACTAAAGCCAGACAAGAAACCACTATCGATATCCTTGTAGATTTAATGGCTAATAAGTTTGACCACTATCAATTTATAAATGGCACGATGCGTAATCTTATATTTCATTTTGCGATTTTTTATTAATGAAATATGAATAGGTCAGAGCTAGGTAAAATAGATAATATTTACTAATTCAAATTGAATATATAAATACAAAAATAGAATACAGAAGAATAAAAATAATAATAGTTATCAATTGTTGGATAATAAAAAGC
>NZ_JAWOWL010000183.1:0-1059 GCF_033340395.1 Vibrio sp. 1159
TGGCCATTGAGCACGATCTAACGTGGATGAAAGCACACTCTTTCATCAGTCGAGCAAGACTAGAGCTACTGCGTAAAAACACGGACAGCGCAGCCGAGTTGTTGCTTGCCGCAGAAGAATCCGCGCTTAATTTCGATAACGGCGAACTGCTAAGTCAGATCTGTTTTCAGCAATCTCGCGTTGCTGAAGAGCAAGGCGATTTCGAAGCGGCATTTAATGCGTTTAAAAAATACCGCAAACATGCACTGAAAATGCTCAAAGAGCAGACCAATCGTGTCAGCATGGATAAAGCGCGCGGCTCAAAACGCCAACTCGAACAACGTGCTCGCAAGCTCATCAATCGTATTCGCTCTCAACATGAATACGATCCCGAAAAGCAGTTTTCTAACGTCGTTTCTGAAACGTACTGGTGGGAACAACTGGTTCTATTTAAGACTGAGCTTAAACGCTCTAACCATGCGGTGATCATGATTCGCCACTCCAATCCTGCGTTTCTCGATGCGTGCACTGAACTGGTTCACTCATTAACGACGCCAAGCGATCTCATTTCACGCCTATCTAGCGATCGACTCGCTATGTTGATTGCCGAAAAAGATCAAGCCGCAGAAGAGCTCTACCGAACCGTGCATGCCATGTTAGACATTTATCCATGGGAACGACGTGGCCTCAAAGGGCCAAAACCGACATTGTATTTACAAGACATCCTGACTTTCCCATTTACTTTAGAGCAGTTGGAAGAAAGCTATATTGAGGTAATGAAGAATGGAACTACTGCTTAGCAAAGTCACTGACGCAGGCATCGATCCTTCTTCTGTTTCTGGGGAAGAAGCCATCACGCTTTGGGAACATATCGGTCGACACATTGCGTCCACCAGCCGTGAAAAAGCACATTGCTTAGTTATCAGCGCAGAATACCGACGCGAAATCAAACAGCTTTGTGACAGTATCGAAGAGCTTAGACAAGCATTAGAGCTGCTCTCATTACCTGAGGATGTCGAAGATATACTGTCGGTCAAAGCAAGTTTAAGCGAACGCTTAGTTGAAGTTGGTGATTACAAC
>NZ_JAWOWL010000184.1:0-1055 GCF_033340395.1 Vibrio sp. 1159
ACACTCACAAACTACTGTACTAACACTCACAAACTACTGTACTAACACTCACGTTTTTACTCTTCAAAATTCTCCTCTAGCCCACGTCCTGTAAGGGCTAGAGCGAAATCACAAAAATGCCCTCTATATATCTCTAAATATATCTAGATGCTCATTACTTCGCATCTTGAAGCAAAGCGAAAAGATGGGAAGCCTAGCGGCTTCACACACGCGCCTTGCCTGCCTGCGGCTGCAAGCCGAAAAATTCAGATCTTCCGCCATCCTTTCCCTTTGGATCTACTTTTAGGATCTTAATGATCCTTTTGCTCTTATGCTTCTCTCGTTATTACTGTACTAACAGGGGTTTTCTTCAAAATCACTATGGTCTGAGAAATTCTCGATAGCCGTTTTGAAATTTGAATGAATTTGAAATTTGGCTGTATCTCCCCACGGAATTGAAAACTTTTTAAGCCAGTCATATGCTTGCACAATAAACCTAAAAAACTAAAAGCATATAATTTCAATAAATGCAATATGCTTGTAATCTTTAGTGTTTTATTTGAAACATGCTTACCCATAATTGTGCTAAATTTGCAAGCATAGGCACGTATGCTGCCTTTCTTGCTGATAATAATGCAAGCATATTGTAAATATAATTTGCAGCCATATTTTATTTTAAAACTGGTTTACGTCAATATGCTTTTAATTTGACTTTTGTTTATTTTCAGTATAATTGCAATTACTTCTTGATTTGTGTCAATCATACTGTTATTATTAAAATATAGGTTAACAAGCATAAAAAGAGAGCTTTATTATGATGTATCGTCAACGTGGCAAAATGTTCAATGTTATTCGAACTACTTACAATCCTGAAAAGGGGCGAGGTGAGCAAAAGATTGTTTGCTCATTTAAAGCGGCTGATATTAGTATATTAGATTTCTCTAATTCACTTATTCAAGACCAAATTTCTAAAAATGAGCTTAATAGTGAAGAGGTTGAAGAGTTTAAAAACTGGTTTGAATCAACCAAAGAGGGTGTACAAAAAGAACTAAATAAGAAAGAGAATGAAAATGTTT
>NZ_JAWOWL010000185.1:0-1054 GCF_033340395.1 Vibrio sp. 1159
GGCTTTGTTGCTTAATTCGATGAGAAGACATGGTAGCCCCATGTTGTTCAGTTCTTAAACAATATACTGAGTTTCAGGCATACCTAGCCCTGTAAGCTTGTTCAGCGCTTTGATCATAGCGTAAGTCTCACCAACTTGAGCGTTGTAGTCCCTCAGGCTTAATTTCCCACCTAACAACTGTTTTACCCGATACATTGCTGTCTCTGAGAGCGAGCGCTTATGATAACCATACCGCTTTTTCCATTTCTTGTTAGAGCCGTAGAGCTTCTGGCAACCCACTGCTAAGTTGCGAGGATGTCCTCGTTCCCAGAAGGCTGCCCCTTCTCGTGGCGGAATGAGCGGAACAGCTCGCTTGAGCCGTATGGCATCATGGCAATTCCTTGTGTCATAAGCACCATCGCCTGATATCTCAATGATTTTACGGCGTGTCTGCTTAAGCAAGTTGGGAAGTACTTCGGCATCGGTTACGTTAGATAAGCTCAGCTCTGCTGCGACTATTTCGTGGGTGCTAGTATCTACTGCGATATGCAGCTTACGCCAAACCCTACGCTTCCCGTCAGTACCATGCTTCTTGACCTTCCATTCGCCTTCGCCATAAACCTTGAGGCCAGTGGCATCAATGGCTAGGTGTTGTATCGCACCTCTGGTTTTAGTTTTAAATGAAACCTCAACTTCCTTAGCTCGACGGCTTATACAGGTGTAGTGGGGACAAACTAGCGGGATGTTAGCCAGCTTAAATACCGAGTCTAGAAATCCTTGCAGTGCTCTCAACGGCATAGAGAATATGCGTTTCACCATCAGTGCAGTAGTAATGGCTAAGTCGCTGAATTGGCGAGGTCTGCCGCGCTTGCCTTGTTTGTTTTGCTTCCACTCGGCTATCGTTTCCTCATCAATCCAAAAGGTCAGAGAACCACGGTTTATTAAGGCTTTGTTGTACTGCGTCCAGTTAGTTGTTTTGTAACGAGGTTTAGGCATGAGGCTACGACGATTAATGGGTGTAGCCGATCAGATCGTAGCTTCTTGATTTAGTTCCATCGATTTAAGCAACAAAGCC
>NZ_JAWOWL010000186.1:0-1050 GCF_033340395.1 Vibrio sp. 1159
TTTCCGTGAGGTGCACGAATTGTTCTGCTTGTATCAAGTCGTGGATCTTGTCCCTGGCGCTGTGTCATTTTCAGACTCCTTTATTTTCTCGTGATGACCAAGTGCTTGCTTGGTCTTGTTATTCCAAATTCACTTAGGTTTCAAAGTGATGGTTATTTAATAGGCTGACGTTTATGTTCTTTATCCGCCATGGCGTTGGCGATGTCCCAACACAAACGGGCAGCTAAGCGAGCGGTTTGACTATCGACATCGTAATTCGGGTTGTACTCTGCGATGTCGGCTAACATAAGCTTGTTTTTGTAGTGAAGAATTCGTTCTAAAAAAGGTGCGATTGTGTCGTAACTTACACCTCTAGCCGCAGGAGCACTTACGCCTGGCGCGGTTGCTGCTGGGAATACATCTAAATCAATGGTGAGATAGAGATAGTCACAATCGTCGATAAAGTGTTGCAGTTGGGTTAGGTGGTAGCTGTGATTCAAGTAATTGAGTTGACTATCTTCTACATACCATACGTTCAGCTCGTCTGCTTTTTGGAACAAAGCTTGCGTGTTGCTGCTGCGACTCACCCCCAAACAGGCGTAATGGAAAGCCCAATCATTACGCTGACAAAAATGATGAATTTGGTTGAATGGTGTACCTGAGCTTGGTTTTACATCCGCTAATGAACTTTCGAACGCGCGCAAATCGAAGTGCGCATCGAAGTTAATGATGCCAATTTTTGGCTTTTTCTCTGGATGATGCGTTTTGAAATATTCCGCTAGACCAGAAAACGATGCCCACGCAATTTCGTGTCCGCCCCCCAAAACGATAGTTGGCGTGTGAGGTAGCGCTTCTGAAATGAGGTTTGCACAGCGTGATTGGCTTTCTTCTAACAAGTCATCATCGCAAACGACAGTCCCAAGATCATAAAGCTGGGCATCTTTATGCCAAGCGAGATTCGCTAGCGCTCTACGAATCAAATCTGGTGCTTTTTTCGCTCCAATTCGGCCTTTGTTTCTCGCAACGCCTGCGTCGGTAGCAAAACCCAGAATGGATACGCCTTGAGAGGCT
>NZ_JAWOWL010000187.1:0-1046 GCF_033340395.1 Vibrio sp. 1159
TGCGAACAATAGTGATACTAGCAGTACCGCACGGTATGCAAAGCGAGGATTTGGCAGCTTGCTACGAACAAAGGTAAGAGCAACCAAAGCAAT
Organism: Vibrio sp. 1159; assembly: GCF_033340395.1. Lineage (NCBI taxonomy): Bacteria > Pseudomonadati > Pseudomonadota > Gammaproteobacteria > Vibrionales > Vibrionaceae > Vibrio > Vibrio sp. 1159. Next base: position 94 of record NZ_JAWOWL010000187.1, read on the forward strand.
CGCCACTGGGTAAAGGGCAAACAGTACAGGTACAGAGAGCGAAATCAATTGCGCTAGACCAACGTTAGCAACTAGCGCACATACGGCACCGTTGATTAGAACCCACTGCTTGTATGACAGTGATGTCTTCGAGCTGAAGAAATCAGAACATGCTGAAATCAGGCCGATAGCCGTTGTCAGACACGCTAGCAATACAATCACAGAAAGAACGATTTGACCGTAAGGGCCAAACAACGCTTGAACGTACTGGCTTAAAATCAGACCACCGTTGTCTGCGCCCGCAGCAACTGTTGCACTGGTAGCGCCTAGGTAGAATAGCGAAATGTAAACAAATGCTAGACCAGCCGCAGCGATACAACCTGCAAAAATCAGGTACTTAGTCGTCGCAGAACGCTCCGTGATGCCTTTGCCGCGCAGTGCATCCACCATCAACATACCAAACATCAGTGATGCGAAAGTATCCATGGTGTTGTAGCCTTCAAGGAAGCCTTTGGTTAGTGGCTGAGTTAGGTACTCACCACGAGCTCCAATCATATCGCCTTGAGGATCTAGGAATACTGCAACAGCAAGAATGATCAAACCGACAAACAGCGCTGGAGTCAGCACTTTACCGATCAAGTCGATAAGACGGCCTTGGAACCAAGAGAACAGCATTGCAACCGCAAAAAAGATCACAGAGAACGCGGTAAGGTGCGCTTGAGAAGCTTCAACAAAGAATGGCTTCACGGCCATCTCGTAAGCCACTAGACCTGTACGAGGCGCTGCAAACGCAGGACCAATAATGATGAAGATAAGTGCTGCCATCAATACTGCTGCTTTTTTCGGAAGATCTTGAGTCAAGTGATCCCATGATCCACCTGCTACAGCAATAGCAACGATAGTAATAAGAGGTAGACCTACCGCTGTTAGCAAGAAACCGAACATCGCTGGCAATAGGTTTTCACCCGCGAGCT
>NZ_JAWOWL010000188.1:0-1044 GCF_033340395.1 Vibrio sp. 1159
AGTGGAAGTTGTCGCACGCTTTTTAACCGGAGACGACCATTCTGCTTACGCACAAATCAGCGATAAGCATATGATTGTATTTAACATCAAAGGGAAATTTTAAATGTGTTCAGCTAAGTCAATGGTAGCAAGTGGATGGCAGCGCAGTGTGGTTGTCACCACGTTGTTTTGTTTGTTTATCTCGGGAATGACGCTCTCAGTTTGGGGCGGTCCGTACTACGTGCATGTACTGGTGAGCTTTGGTTTTGGCTACTCTGCGCTGTTCTTCTCGTGGTTGATCGACAAGTTGTTTCCGACCATCCCACGCATGCTAGAAATTGCGCTATCACTGACCGCGTGTTTGTTGTTTGGTGTAATTAATGCGCAGTTTTGGCTCGGTGAATACTTCGGTATTTCGGGCATGTTGCCTGTCTTACTGATGGGCCTGCTGTTTAGCGGTATGTGTTATTTTTATTTTCATTCACGCGAAAAAGAAGCTATTGCACAGCGTGAGCTAGAGAGCATCAAACGTGAAAATGCCGAACAAGAACGAGCCCTTTTACTCAGCCAGCTCAAGCAGATGCAAAGCCAAATTGAGCCGCATTTTCTGTTTAATACGCTTGCCAATATCAGCGCGTTGATGTCGCAAGACGTCGATAAAGCCAAACAAATGTTGGATCAACTCACTGCGTTATTGCGTGCAACGCTAAAAAGCTCGCGTGAGGAGCACACCACGGTTGAGAATGAAATCGCCTTGATTGACGCTTATCTGGGTATTCAAAAAATTCGTTTAGGCGAGCGCTTAAGTTACACAATCGAGGTGCAAGAAGGGTTAGGAAATACAGAGTTGCCTCCGATGATGCTGCAACCTTTGGTAGAGAACGCCATTATTCACGGCATCGAGCCAAAACGTGAAGGTGGTGAAGTCCAATTGCTGATAAAGCAAGAGAAACAGCTGTTGCAAATTGAAGTGAAAGACACTGGCGTGGGGTTGAGTCACGTCAGCAATCACTCTGGTTCGGGGATTGGGCTGAGTAACCTTAAACAGCGCATGGATGCCTTATT
>NZ_JAWOWL010000189.1:0-1042 GCF_033340395.1 Vibrio sp. 1159
ACATGTTGAAAGTTGATTATCAGGAGCCAGTATTTTTAGCGTAAACCGTCGTCAATAGCTCGTGGGTGAATAGTTACCCTTAAAGCAGCATCTCTAATTAAATTAACATACTTACCTTTCATAAAATCATTCCTAACTAATTACGGCTAATTATATTTTTCGAATATATCCATCATTTCTTTTGATATGTTTGAAAATCTATCAGCAGTGTCGGTGGCAATGCTTCTTATTCGATTTAGTAAATGCGGTCTTTTCATTGGAGTTTTTATCTTATTTTCCAATGTTTTTATAACTCTATAATCAGTATCATTTAGCTCTAAACCCAGACATTCAAATAGAGTATTAACATCCACGCAGCCAGTAGGATCAATCTTAGGTGTGAAAAATTTATGCTTATTGTTTACAACGCTACTTATAAGTCTATAGTTTCCGTTAACAGGATTATTTCTCCTTCTGGAAAAGATACTAATATCATCAATTGCAAGCTTTGAAAATATCATGTTGTGAAATGCAGTCCCTTCTATACCCGCAATTTTTTTACATGAGTTAAATATTGATACCTGCTCTTCAAATTCTAATTCTTCTAAATTTAAAATACGCCAACCGCGCATTAAAAGTAGAGTCTCTATAATAAATTCATTTTCATATGTATCAAAGCCAGAACGAGAAAGCCAAACATTTTCATTATAAAAACTCTCCGAAACCCGATCATTTACACTTAAAAAATCATAGTGATACTTACTAAATTTATCCCAAATAATATACTCTCTCTCGGATACATTTAATCGTTCACAAGTTACTGAACCAGTTACATATATGTGATTTACATCTTCTAAACCCAATATGTTAAATATTTTCTCCTGGAACTTTTTCCTATTATTTGTAACACCGACCCAAATGATATTTTTTTCACCATTATAATGAGAAAGCCTTGATAAACTCTCTAATAAAAAATGCCCATAATGCACGGAAAAATCATGAACATCCCCGTCAATAAAGGCTTGCTAGAACCTTTAAAAGGTACTCAGAATCCATCGCACAC
>NZ_JAWOWL010000190.1:0-1041 GCF_033340395.1 Vibrio sp. 1159
GTCGATCGATTTGACGCAGCAGTCGTTTATTGAAGGTGTAGTCAGCATTTTCCGAACGATCGCCAAGGCTGGCCGCCCACGTCACGATCTTGGTGATTTCTGGACGCTTTTCATTCCAGAGGTAATCGTGCTCTTGCTTGAGTTTGTTATAACCTTCACGGGTAATCAGCTTAGTTTTCAATTTGGTTCCTATTCATTTCGGCATAAAAAATGCCGCACATTCAGCAGCATCGACGCTTACGCGATCTTCATCCTAAACCTAGAATTATACCCAAAGCCACAAGATTCTCAGAGCGGACTTTGGGTATTGGCAATTAGGTTAGGCGACGGTTCGACTATTTTTCGTAATCTGGTTTTTTCGTCACGATGTAATTGGTTTCACTCGCCACTAACGCACCGTGCTTTAAGAAGTTTTTACCCAAAATCATGCTGTAATGAAAGCGTCCGCGATCTTGCAAATTCACACGAATTTTCTTCTCTAAGTCACCCAGTTTGACGTGCATTTCCACCACCGGACGTACGTTTGCTTTCTCGCCTTTTTTCGCAGTAATTTTCATTACGTCTACCACTTCGCGAGTAAAGGCCTTTTGCATACCGAGGTCATTTTCGTAGGTAAAGCTCACCATGTCTTTGCCATCTTTTTGGAACAGTTTGATGTCCTTAGCATTGATAGAACTGACATCCGCACCGGTGTCCAGTTTGACCGGGAAAGACATACCTTCCACTTCGGCCACTTCGATGTGGCCAGCTCGGAACAAAGGTTTGGCATCGAGCAAGTGGTCTGCGCGCGTATTCAGTAGCACGCCACCTTTAGCCATGTTGTGGCCGAAAACGAAAAACGGCTGCTCTTCATCTTTATCTAGCACGTCAATAGCAAACTCCATCGACTTTTCTTTGTTACCGAACAAGAAGTCACCTTCCACCACAGGACGCACCATGTCGCCGACTTTGAGTTTCTTCAGCACGGGTTTGGTGATTTTTTCTTCTTTGCCTTTTTCGTTGCTCAAATAGAACGTCGCGACTTCGTCTTTGCCCTTTTCA
>NZ_JAWOWL010000191.1:0-1039 GCF_033340395.1 Vibrio sp. 1159
TTGCCTTGCGTGAACACTTTTTGCGTGCCAACAACGCGCACACCACTACCCAATTGAACACCGCTAGGCAGCTCGTTTACCTGATCCACCGGTGCACCAGGCTGACGCTGAATGCTGTAGAACAAGTCTTCAAATACAACGCGGTCGCGCTTAAAGCCGACGGTGTTTACGTTTGCTAAGTTGTTGGAAATGGCAGTCATCTTCGTGTCCTGCGCTGCCATACCTGTCTTACTTACCCATAATGCCGAATGCATTGGTTATCTCCTTTTGGGGCGAGACTTATCTCGCCGCCATTAATTTGTTACCGGCTTGCGCCAACGTTTCTGCAGTTTTCATCATGCGTACTTGCATCTCGAAGTTACGCGTTAGCGACATCACGCCGATCAGCTCATCGATCGCCGATACGTTACTGCCTTCGATGTGTTCTGGTGCCAATTGCACGGTTTCATCCGCTGCGAATGGCACACCATCAACACTGTGAAGCAAGCTGTCGCTCTCTTTTTGCAGCTGATTGATTTCTGGCTTCACCAGTTTCAATGTGCCGACTGCGATTTCTGCACCGCCGCCCGGTGGAATAACCGAGACAAGACCACGCTCACTGATTTCGATTTTTTGATAATCAGGCACCACCAACGGACCGTTTTCACCCACAACCGGGAATCCGTTGATAGACATTGCGCCAAAGGTATCGATTTGAATGTTACCGGCACGCGTGTAAGCCTCGTTACCCGCTGGCGTTTCTACCGCAAGATAACCTTCACCCATGACGGCAACGTCGAGCGCACGACCTGTTTTCACAACGTCGCCAGAATCAAAACGCGTTGATGCAGAGTTTGTGACCACCATGGTTCGGCCATCAAAGCCCGGGCCTTGTAACTCCACGCTACGAACACGTTCCATATCCGCACGGAAACCTGCGGTATCCGCGTTCGACAAGTTATTCGAACGAACGTGTTGCGCTTTAAGAACTCGGCTTGCACCGGAGGTTGCTGTAAATAACAAGCTATCCATGCAGAGCTCCTATTACACCGCGTTGAAC
>NZ_JAWOWL010000192.1:0-1027 GCF_033340395.1 Vibrio sp. 1159
CAGTAGGCCCTGCAAACAAGAACGAACCCACAGGCTTGTTATCTACGCCCAAACCAGCACGAGACAGTTTGATAGCCTCCGAAAGCGCATCAATAGCGTTGTCTTGACCAAAGACTAGCATCTTCAGTTTGCCATCAAGATTCTTCAAGATGTCTTTGTCAGATGAAGACACCGACTTCTCTGGAATTCGAGCCATTTTTGCAACCATGGCTTCAATATCAGCCACGCCAACCGTCTTCTTACGACGACTTGCTGGAGCTAATCGACTACGAGCACCGGCTTCATCAATAACGTCAATCGCTTTGTCAGGTAGATGACGTTCGTTGATGTACTTCGCAGACAGCTCTACGGCTGCACGCAGTGCTTTGTTGGTGTAACGCACTTCGTGGTGAGCTTCGTACTTTGGTTTCAAGCCCATCAGGATCTTGGTTGTATCGTCCAGAGATGGTTCTACAACGTCGATTTTTTGGAAGCGACGAGATAGCGCACGCTCTTTTTCGAAAATATTGCTGTACTCTTGGTAGGTAGTTGAACCAATACAGCGCAACTTACCGCTACTTAGTAGAGGTTTAATCAAGTTTGCCGCATCGACTTGGCCACCAGACGCTGCACCAGCACCGATAATAGTATGGATCTCATCAATGAACAGGATGGCATCTTCTTCTTTTTCAAGCTGCTTCAAAATCGATTTGAAACGTTTCTCGAAATCACCACGATACTTAGTGCCTGCTAGCAGCGAACCGATATCAAGTGAGTAGATAACGCTATTTTGAATCACCTCAGGTACTTGGCCTTCAACAATTCTCCAAGCTAGGCCTTCTGCAATTGCCGTTTTACCCACACCGGCTTCACCAACGAGCAATGGGTTATTCTTACGACGACGACATAGAACTTGGATCGTACGTTCTAGCTCTTTGTCACGGCCAATTAATGGATCAATATTACCGGCCTTCGCCACTTGGTTGAGGTTTGTTGCAAAGCTTTCTAAACGCTCATCGGAACCTGTTTCTTCGACACTATCCGAGCT
>NZ_JAWOWL010000193.1:0-1027 GCF_033340395.1 Vibrio sp. 1159
TTCATAGGCTTAGTCTATTGATCTCTATCAAAATTCATTTATCTACTGCTCTCAAGCTAAATCTTGTTGCATATTTATCCCAGTAAGAAAAATTTATCTGCAGAAGTAAACACCAACAAAAGCCAGAGACATGACGAGGAAACGTCTCAAATGTCGCGCAGAAAATGCTCACTAATCCTAATTAGCTATGCAGAACATACAAAAAAGCCAGTCAGCAAAACTGACTGGCTTTCATCAAATCAAAAAGTGATTTAATTATGCATTTTCCATTGCTGCAACGATGTCACGCGCAACCGCCTCTGCGACTTTAATACCATCGATACCAGCAGAAAGAATACCACCAGCATAACCTGCACCTTCACCCGCAGGGTAGAAGCCTTTTAAGTTTACACTTTGGAAATCTTTACCGCGCTTAATGCAAACTGGTGAAGAGGTACGAGTCTCAACGCCAGTCAGTAGACCATCTTCAGATGCAAAACCTTTGATCTTACGATCGAAAGCTGGAATGGCTTCACGAATCGCTTCTACCGCAAATGGAGGCAGCGCTTTCGATAAGTCTGTGAGCTTAATGCCCGGCGTGAAAGATGGCTCAACATCACCAAGCTGACTTGGATCGCGGCCTTTCAGGAAGTCACCGATTTTCTGTGCTGGCGCATCGTAGTTTTCGCCGCCTAGTTTGTAAGCGTTAGATTCAAGTTCACGTTGGAAACGGATACCTGCTAAAGGATCACCCGGGTAATCCACCTCAGGAGAGATACCCACAACAATCGCACTGTTTGCGTTACGCTCTGCACGAGAGTATTGGCTCATGCCGTTCGTCACTACGCGACCTTCTTCAGATGTCGCCGCAACAACAGTGCCGCCTGGACACATACAGAAGCTGTACACGGTACGACCATTTTTACAATGGTGAACCAGTTTATAATCCGCAGCACCAAGAATTGGGTGACCCGCATTTGGACCAAAACGCGCTTCGTCGATCATCGATTGCTTGTGCTCGATACGGAAGCCAACCGAGAATGGTTTC
>NZ_JAWOWL010000194.1:0-1023 GCF_033340395.1 Vibrio sp. 1159
GACTTCACCTTGCGGCATAAAGCTCTCAGAGTATTGCATGTAAATCGAACCATTCGATGTCGGGTGGAAAATCACACCTAACTTTGGAGAAACTTGGTTCTCTGTTAGCGAATCTTCACGCTTTTCGTCATAACGAGCACCCGCAAGTACTTGCCAGTAATCGTTAATCGTCATCATGTTTTGCGCGTAAATCCCCCAAGTGTCATGCTCGCGTCTTGGGGATTTTTTCGAGCGTACGGTTCCAGGACGAGTAACTGTCGTGCCTGCCGCAACATCCTCTCCTGCATGGAAAGCCATAAAGCGGTCGTATTTGTAGTCGAGGTAGTTTGCCCCCACCAAAAACGTATTTTCTGTACCCAACAAAGAGAAGTTGGTTGTTACGTCTAAGTACGCGGTATCGAATACCCAGTTATCTGTGCGCTCGTTCCCTTTATGTCGAATCACACCATCTTTGTCATAATTGTCAAACTTAGGGTAAGACTCTACATCAAAACGCTTAAAGTCTTGACGGTTGTAACCCGCTTTCACATTCACGTTATCAGTCACTTGAGCATTAATATCGATACCGTAGTTTTCTACGTCGTTATCAATTTTTGACCACTGAGCGTCCCAGATGTACTTATCACCACGAACTGGCTTTCCGTCCACGATGTAAGCACCTGAATCTACGCTACCTTCGTCTTTTGTGCGGTCATAATGCGCTGACACCATGATGTTTTCAGTGATGTCATACTCAACAACCAGGCCACCCACAACACGGTCAGTTTGCGGCTTTGTGCCATCGCCATACGTACGCCAAGAGCTGTAGTTTTCTTTCGCAAAAATAGCGCGAGCACGTAGCGTTTCTGCGTCATTTAAAGAACCACTTACATCAAGTACGGTACGCGAATGTTCGTTTGAACCGATATCTTGGCTCAAGCTTACATGTGTTTGCGTTGTTGGTTTCTTAGAAACCATGTTTACTAAGCCACCCGGCTCAGACTTACCATAAAGTAGACCAGATGGACCTTTTAGCACTTCAAC
>NZ_JAWOWL010000195.1:0-1023 GCF_033340395.1 Vibrio sp. 1159
CAAGGATAGGCTCGCCGCGTACATCGGCCACGTCCATTAACGGGTTATCCTGATTGCTGGTGGAGGTGATGTGGATGTCGCCATCTTTCACAACTAACCATGCAAAGCCAGATCCAAACGTATTAACGGCTGCTTGAGCGAATTCGTCTTTGAACTTTTCGAAGTGACCAAACTTGTCGTTGATGGCTTGCGCAAGTGCGCCTTGTGGTTCACCGCCGCCTTCTGGTGACATGCAATTCCAGTAAAGGATGTGGTTGTAGTAGCCGCCGCCATTGTTGCGAATGGCTGGGCTATGTTGCGAAACGGCTGCGAAGATTTCGTCTAGCGATTGTGTTTCAAGCTCACTGCCTTGCACGGCGGTGACGAATTTATCGAAGTAAGTTTTGTGGTGTTTGCTGTAATGCACTTCCATGGTTTTTGCGTCGATGTATGGCTCTAACGCATCGTATGGGTAAGGCAGAGCGGGAAATGTATGTGACATAGTAAATCCTCCTTAATCGGAGGATTTACTCTAATGTTAATGAAAATCATTATCAACTGAAATCTTGTAGGGTTATTTGCCTACTTTAACTAAAGGCAGCGTGATGGAGACGCGCAAACCTCCCAGTGGGCTGCGGCTCGCGACTATCGTACCGCTGTGCTGACGAATCGCACTTTCGGTGATGGTTAACCCTAATCCTGTGCCGCCAGAGTGACGATCACGAGCAGTAGACACACGATAAAATGGACGGAAAATCGCTTCTAACTCTTCATCCGGCACACCATCACCGTTGTCATCGACGGTAATCGTCAGTGTGTCAGTCTTGTCTTGAATGTCGATCTGCACTTCATCTTTTCCGTAATAAATCGCGTTGCGGATGATGTTTTCTACCGCGCTCATCAACAGTTTTGGGTTGCCTGAGATATGTCGCTCAGGGATCTCTGAATAGCGGAGTGTTTTACCCATTTGCTCGGCTTCAAACTGCGCATCTTTAATGATCTCTTCCCACAAACTTTCTATTGGCTGTGTCTCGCGTGTCATGT
>NZ_JAWOWL010000196.1:0-1022 GCF_033340395.1 Vibrio sp. 1159
ATGCCTTTACCGCGATTGCTCTCAACTTGAGTTAAGAACGCATCCTTCTTCTCCACAGGAATAAGAAGCTGATGAGGCCCTTCTGGTGCGGTGGACCATTGGTTGTAGGCAGGGTTGTAGCTTTGCAGCTCTTTTACCCCGATGCCCGCGTAATCAGCAGCGATAGCGAGATCCAGTTGTTCTTTCGGATCGACTAACGTCAGCACTGGTTTGTTTGGGATAGATGGAATGTCGATACCGTACTTTTCTTGGTTTGCCACCACGTCCGCAAGAGCGAGAAGTTTTGGCACGTAGCTACTGGTCTCTTTTGGCAGATCTAAAGAGAAAAAGTCGACAGGTTTACCCAATTTTTTGTTCTTACGGATAGCGCTAGATACACGACCGCCGCCACTATTGTAGGCTGCGATTGCGTGTTCCCAGTTTCCGTCAAAACGTTCATTTAATTGAACAAGATAATCCAATGCAGCGTCGGTAGAGGCAGCGACATCGCGACGCCCGTCATACCAGTAGTTTTGTTCAAGCCCCATCATTTTCCCGGTGCCTGGAACAAACTGCCACAAACCAGCTGCGCTACCGTGCGAGTAGGCGAAAGCGTCAAATGAGCTTTCCACAACCGGTAGAAGAGCAAGCTCCATTGGCAACCCACGTTCTTCGATACGTTGCGTGATCATGTAAAGAAATGGCGCTGCACGTTTAGATACCGTGTACAGGTGGTTTGGGTGTTTCAAATACCACGTACGGTAATAATCCACTTTCTTGTTGTTTGGGATGTCCATTTCAAGCTGCATAGCAATACGTTGCCACACATCTTCTTGTTCCTGAGGGGAGAGAACTTTTGGCGTATCCTTGGCAGAATCTTTCGCCAAAGATTGTTTGTTTTTAGATTTAGTCTTAGTGGCATTCTGCTTAGCAGTTTGCTCAGACTTGTTGGTTTCTGGAGTTGGAGTGGTGGACGAATTTGGCTGAGTCAATTGACAGCCAGATAATAACAACACCAACGCCCAGCTATACTTCAAACGCAT
>NZ_JAWOWL010000197.1:0-1021 GCF_033340395.1 Vibrio sp. 1159
GCTTTACCTGCTTCGATAAGCGCTGGATGGTTTGCTAGGCCTAGGTAGTTGTTCGCACAAAAGTTCAGTACTTCTTCACCTGTCGAGATTTTAACAGCGGCTTGCTGTTGAGAGGTAATGATACGCTCTGCTTTGTAAAGACCTTCAGCCTTCACTTCTTCAATTTGCTGTTGAATCTGTTGGTAAAATGCAGAAGACATTCGCAATTCCTTCCTGGTTGTTTTGACGAGTTTTCACTCGTTTCGAATTTGGTTTAGCCTTTACGTGACGGGCGTCACAGGCCATCAGCTATCAATTAATTGTAGTGTAAAACAAGGAAAGGAAAACGATTATCCCTCAAGGTGGAAAAGCATTAATGAATTTGAGGAACAAATAACATCAATGCTTTTCTATGAGGTTGTATTGAAAGGAGTTATGACCAAGTAGGTTGGTTTAGAAGTTGCTCAAACTCCTTCGCTGGCACAGGGCGGCTATAGTGGAAACCTTGGCCGAACTCACAGTTTAGCTCGTTGAGATAATCCACATGGCGCTGCTCTTCGATACCTTCTGCGACAATTTTAAGACGCAAGGCTTTGGCCATAGCAATGATCACGTTGACCAGTTCACGATCAGAGTCGTTCTCAAACACGTTTTGCATAAAACTGCGGTCGATTTTCAGACGGTCAAACGGGAACTTCTGCAAGTAACTCAGTGCAGAATAGCCCGTGCCGAAGTCGTCAATCGTCAGTTTGGTACCAAGCGCACGTAGGTTATCCAGCATGTCTACCAATTCATCATCATGGTTAAACAACAAGCTCTCGGTTACCTCGACATCAAATTGCTCAGCAGGCAAACCCGATTCTTCTAAGCTGTGCCTAATGAACGCCAATAAGCGATCACAATAGCGGAATTGAACGCTAGAGAAGTTCACCGATACAAACAACGGCGAAATGGATTGCCACTGTGCTGCTTGATAACACGCTTGCTGAATGGCGAACTCGCCAAGTTGATGAATCAATCCGTTTTTCTCTGCAATCGAGAT
>NZ_JAWOWL010000198.1:0-1017 GCF_033340395.1 Vibrio sp. 1159
TAAATGTTAGACGTAACTTCGCTTTAGAAGAGAAGAAGTAGCCCACACCTAGCACGGTGACAACCATCTGTGCCAATGCGGTCGCAATAGCCGCTCCTGTTAGCTCCCAATTCATCCAAGCAATGAAAACATAGTCCAACACAATATTAATGATTGCACCTATCACCATCAAAATTGTGGCTAAGTTAGGGCTGTTGTCGTTACGTAGCAAGAATGGAACCGCAATAGAGCCAAGTGAAAAAATACACGCGACGATTAGTATCTGGAGATATTGCAAGCCTAACTCGTACACTCGCCCCTGAGCGCCTTGCCAACGAATAAAGTCATCAGCAAAGAAAAACAGAATCGTTGCGACAATAGGCATCAGGGCCAACAAAAATAGCAAGCCTGTGGTTAAGACCCGTTTCGCACCTTGTTGATCTTGCTCTCCTTGCCTGATGGAAGTCAGGGCTCCCGTTCCCACACCAACCATCATCCCTATTCCCAGAATGCTACCAATCACTGGCCAAGCGACATTGATGCCCGCCAATCCGTCAGCGCCGACGTAACGGCCAATAAAAATACCGTCGACGACTTGGTACAGCCCATTGACCAACATGGCTGCGACAGTTGGAATGGTATATTTCCAAAACTGTTTATAAATGGAGTTTTGCATGATTCTCACCAATAGTTAGCAAAGCTAACTAAATAGTTAAATAAATGAATTTTTGAATTAATTTCCAAGCGCTTTATTGAGTAGCGACTGCAATTGTTTGGCTTCTTGTTCGTTTAGCTTTAGCATCATTTGATCCGAAATATCCTTATAAACAATTTGCTCTAAAGACATTTTTTCAGCGACATCTTCCGTCAGTAAGACACGCTTTGCGCGAGCATCTTCATTGCAAGCAATACGCTTCACTAACCCTTTCTTTTCTAAACGCACCACCATATTGGAGGCAGAAGGTTTGGTTACCTGTAACTCGTCGGCAAGATCAGTAATACGAACGCCTTCAGGAAACACCTGAATTACGCGTAAGT
>NZ_JAWOWL010000199.1:0-1016 GCF_033340395.1 Vibrio sp. 1159
TTGGTGGAAAAAGCACAAGAAGGGAAACGCGTTGTACGCCTAAAAGGTGGAGATTCATTTATCTTTGGACGCGGCGGTGAAGAGTTGGAAGAGCTTGCAGAATACGGTATTCAATACGAAGTGGTGCCGGGGATCACTGCTGCGGCTGGCGCGACGGCTTACGCAGGTATTCCATTAACGCACCGTGATCATGCGCAAAGCGTTCAATTCATCACGGGTCACGTGCAAAAAGACGGTCGCGAAATTGAATGGCACTCGTTAGCGCAGTCAAACAACACGCTTGTGTTCTACATGGGGTTGAAGCAAAGCGGCCACATTATGGACAAGCTCATCACGCACGGCTTAGACCCAGAAATGTCATGCGCAATCATCGAAAATGGGACGCGACCAGAGCAACGCGTGTTCCAAGGTAAACTAAATGAACTGTCTAGCATGGCAGAGCAAGCAGTGAGCCCTGCATTGATTGTGGTGGGGAGCGTTACGCAGCTGCATAATAAGTTGGCGTGGTTCGGAAAGTAACGAAGAATCCTGTTTCTTCACGAGTCTTCATTTCCTCAAGTGCTTCAGATTTCGCAGGGGCTTCGCTGCCTCTGCATCTCTTGTTTTCGCATCGGCATTTGGTCAATCAAATCGTTAATGTATTGCCAGTCGGTTTCTGCCCCCCAGCGGTATTTTTCTAAGCCATCTTTACCGAGTAAAATCGCAGTGTGCTCGCCTTTTTTCACGCTGTAGATCTCTGCGAGTATCTTTAAATCAAACTCTTCTTTAAGCCAGCTTGGCACGGTGTAGCCGTCTTCTGTGATCACCAGTGTGACGACATCTCTATCAACTAACTCACACTCGTGCATCAATGCTTCAAGCAAGAACTGTTTTACGTAATCATCATTTTCAGGCGCGAAATACAGAACACTGCGATGCGGCCAGTATTGAGTGTGCGTAGGATAGCCGAGTGCCGTCGAGGCAAAGACGCACAAAAGCAGTATCACCAATAACTTTCCACCCATGACTCACTCCTA
>NZ_JAWOWL010000200.1:0-1016 GCF_033340395.1 Vibrio sp. 1159
GCTGACTACACTCAAGAATCCGCCGATGCACTCATCGACATTATTCGCCTTGCTGGCATTTCAGGGATGGGTGGTGCTGGCTTCCCTACCGCGAAAAAGATCCAATCAGGCATTGCTCGTACAGAAATCCTGATTGTAAATGCAGCAGAATGTGAACCGTACATCACGGCCGATGACAAACTGATGCAGGAGCATGCCGAAGAGCTTATTCAGGGCATCGAAATCGTCGAACATATCCTTAAGCCAAAACTGACGATCATTGGTATCGAAGATAACAAACCAGATGCCATTAAAGCACTGGAAAGTGCCGCGCTGAACAAGGACATTGTTATTCGAGTAATCCCGACGAAATACCCATCGGGTGGTGAAAAGCAGCTGATAAAGATTCTGACCAACAAGGAAGTTCCTAGCGGCTCTATCCCTGCAGATATTGGCATCTTGGTTCAAAACGTCGGTTCTTTATACTCGATTAAGCGCGCTATCATCGATGGCGAGCCAATGATCGAACGTGTCGTTACGTTAACCGGTAAAACCTTTAAACAGCCTCGAAACGTATGGGCGCTCTTGGGTACCCCAGTTCAAGCACTGCTCGACGAATTCGGGTACAAAGCCGATAAAAAACTTCAGCGTTTGATCATGGGCGGACCAATGATGGGCTTTACCCTGCCCCACTCACAGGTTCCTATCACCAAAACGGCGAACTGTATTTTAGCTCCGACTCGTCACGAGATTTCAGCTCATCAATACGAGATGGAATGTATACGTTGTGGTCAATGTGCGGAAGCTTGTCCTGCATCTCTACTGCCACAGCAGCTTCAATGGCATGCTAAGGCCGACGAATATGACAAGCTAGAAGAACTAAATCTAAAAGATTGTATCGAGTGTGGCGCTTGTGCATTTGTTTGTCCAAGTGAAATTCCACTGGTGCAATATTACCGCCAAGCAAAAGCAGAAATTCGTACTCGAACTCAAGAAGCAGAAGCCGCAGAGCGTGCGAAACTGCGCTTCGAAGAGAA
>NZ_JAWOWL010000201.1:0-1012 GCF_033340395.1 Vibrio sp. 1159
CAAGAGCAACGTTGCCTTTGACGAGCAGTTCACCATCTTCCGCGATACGAATCTGAATGTGCGGAAGTGGTTTGCCACACGTTCCTGCTTTAAATGCGCCTGGTGTATTCAAACAAACAACAGAGCCACATTCAGACAGACCATAACCTTCAAACGCAGGGATGTTCAGTGCATGCGCGGTGTTAATCAGTTGCGACGACACTCTTGCGCCGCCAACGGCGACAAATTTTAGAGAATCCACAAGAGAGGGCTGCTGTTTCGCGATATGAATGAGCGCAAGCAATAAAGCCGGTGTTAGCACTAAGCTTTCTGGTTTGATGGTCGCTAATGCTTGTGCAAACAGACGCGGTTCGAATTGGCTTGAACCGAGTAAGCCAGTTTGCTCTCCGGGTAAAATAGATGACGTCACGCCCAACATGAGTGGAACATAAACGCCGGTTATGTTCTCGAGAAGTGTCGATAACGGAAGCAGCACTAAGTGCGAGTGCGCCGTGCCGTTTACTGCGTCGGCGAGCGATTTCGCCACCAAACACAAATGATCATTGCTTAAACACACGCCTTTAGGCTGACCAGTCGAGCCCGACGTAAATGTGATTTTTCCGGTTTCTGGTAGATAAGCTACCTGTGTATCTTCATCTCCCAACTGGTTACGACGCAGCAAAGGCAAATTTGCAATGGAAAACGAATGGTCTTGCTGGTTAAAGCTTTGCTTAGGATTAGAAGCCAACCATGCTTGCCAATCGCCGACTAAAGCATCGACGCCTGATTGCTCTAATGTGTGTTCAACTTGTGCATCAGAGAAAAAAGTCGGAATAGGTACGACGACTATGTCTGCCGCCATCGCCGCCAAATCAACAATGGCCCAATCGATGCTGTTTTCTGCGCGTAGCGCGAGTGCTTTGATGTTCTGTGCAATAAGCTCGGCGGCAACGAGTTCGATCTTGTTTAACAATTCAGAGTAAGTCAGTTCAACCGTTTGATTCGCTTCGTAGCCGACAAGTGCTACTCGATC
>NZ_JAWOWL010000202.1:0-1006 GCF_033340395.1 Vibrio sp. 1159
TGTCGAGCCAGTCACCGCTCGCGACGCATTAAACGGGATCAAAAACGGAATTATTGAACAGTTTGATGCATTCTTTATGTGGTCTACCAATTTCTTCTTATTGTTCGCTGTTGCTCTGCTTTTCTCGCCATTAGGTAAGATTCGCTTAGGCGGTAAAGAGGCGACGCCGGATCACTCAACCGTTTCATGGCTATCAATGCTGGTTGCTGCAGGTATGGGTATTGGCCTCTTATTTTGGAGTGTGGCTGAGCCAACGGCCTACTTCACGGATTGGTGGGGTACGCCGCTAAACGCAGAAGCGTATTCAGCTGATGCTAAATCACTCGCGATGGGCGCGACCATGTTCCACTGGGGTGTTCACGGTTGGAGTATTTACGCCCTTGTTGCGTTGGCGCTTGCTTTTTTCGCCTTTAATAAAGGTTTACCACTTTCATTGCGCGCGGCGTTTTACCCAATTTTTGGTGACCGTGCATGGGGCTGGTTAGGTCATGTTATCGATATCCTTGCTGTACTTTCGACGTTGTTCGGTCTTGCGACTTCTCTTGGTTTGGGTGCTCAGCAGGCAACCAGTGGTATTAACCATGTATTTGGTTTAAACGGCGGCATCGGTACACAAATGGTGGTGATTGCGTTTGTAACCTTTATTGCTGTGCTTTCTGTTGTTCGTGGTATTGACGGTGGTGTCAAACTCCTAAGTAACGTCAATATGATCGTTGCGTTTGCTCTGCTTATTTTTATTACGTTCATTACCTTTGATACTGCGATGGGTTCATTAGTCGACACGACAATGGCATACATCCAAAACATCATTCCGTTGAGTAACCCGCATGGTCGTGAAGACGAAACGTGGATGCACGGTTGGACAGTGTTCTACTGGGCTTGGTGGGTATCTTGGTCTCCGTTTGTGGGTATGTTTATCGCTCGCGTATCGAAAGGCCGCACCGTTCGAGAATTTTTGTTCGCAGTCATCGTGATTCCGACGTTGGTAACATTGGTTTGGATGTCA
>NZ_JAWOWL010000203.1:0-1003 GCF_033340395.1 Vibrio sp. 1159
CCATACGGCGTACTACTATCTGGTGGTCTGGATTCATCCATCACATCTGCGGTAGCAAAACGCTATGCTGCGATGCGTATTGAAGACGATGAAAAATCAGAAGCATGGTGGCCTCAACTTCACTCTTTTGCGGTTGGTCTTGAAGGCGCTCCAGACTTAAAAGCAGCACGTGAAGTGGCAGAAAAAATTGGCACCGTTCACCACGAAATGACATACACCATTCAAGAAGGTTTGGATGCTATTCGTGACGTGATTTACCACATCGAAACTTATGACGTAACAACGATTCGTGCCTCAACGCCGATGTTCCTTATGGGCCGTAAAATCAAGGCAATGGGCATTAAAATGGTGCTTTCTGGTGAAGGCGCTGATGAAATCTTCGGTGGCTACTTGTACTTCCACAAAGCGCCAAACGCAAAAGAGTTCCACGAAGAAACGGTTCGTAAACTGCTGGCTCTAAACATGTTTGACTGTGCCCGTGCGAACAAATCGTTGGCGGCATGGGGCGTTGAAGGCCGTGTACCATTCTTGGATAAAGAGTTCATTGACGTCGCAATGCGCCTAAACCCTGCAGACAAAATGTGTGGCAACGGTAAGATGGAAAAACACATTCTTCGCGAATGTTTTGAGCATTACTTACCAGACTCAATCGCTTGGCGTCAAAAAGAGCAGTTTTCTGATGGCGTAGGTTACAGCTGGATTGACACATTGAAGGCCGTAGCAGAAGAGAAAGTAACCGATCAACAGATGGAAACGGCTCAGTACCGCTTCCCATACAACACACCAACAACTAAAGAAGGTTACGTATACCGCGAAATTTTTGAGGAGTTGTTCCCATTACCATCAGCTGCAGAATGTGTACCAGGTGGTCCTTCTGTAGCGTGTTCATCAGCGAAAGCGATTGAGTGGGATGAGTCATTCAAGAACTGTGTTGACCCTTCAGGCCGTGCAGTGCAAACCGTTCACAACGACGCTTACTAAGCAGAATTGGGCTGGAGCAGCG
>NZ_JAWOWL010000204.1:0-1002 GCF_033340395.1 Vibrio sp. 1159
CGGTGATGATGACGCGTTTGTGGCTGTGCTGCGCCAACGCCTCCTTAATCAGGGGATAAGAACGCGCACGGTCAACTTCCGGCTGAGTACCGGCTTCTGCACGTAAAAATGCACGAGCATCTTGTGCGACCGCAGGAACATTTTGTTGTGAAAGCAAGGCAGCCAATAAACGTGAAGACCACACTTCACCGTGACCCAACACTGCCGCTTTTTGCGCATCCGTCAGTGGTGCAGCCAGCTCGGCTAAGGTACTGAACTCATCGTGCAAAGAAGCGAGCAATTGCGTCTGCACCTCGCCTTCTAATAAAGATTCAATTAGCTCCGACTGGAATTGTCTTAAGCCTTGCAGTGCTTCATGCGCAATACGGCCATCTTTGTCTAAACCTTCCAGAAACTCGATCAAGCGATAGTGGTCTTCCCCGCGGCGGATACCACCACCAGATCATTCTCGGCAGAGTATTCTTTGAGAATATCGGCCACACGTAAGTAACATTCAGGGTTTGCTAAGCTGCTGCCACCAAATTTATGTAACTGACGTTGTACACTCATTTTTAGTTCTCCTATTACTGAGCAGCTTTTACAAAGGCTTGAGCGAGATCGGCAATCAGGTCTTGTGCATCTTCTAAACCCACAGACAGACGAAGCAGCTGATGCGACACGCCCGCTTCCGCTAACGCCTCTTCCCCCATGGCTCGATGCGTCATAGATGCGGGGTGACAAATCAAACTCTCCACGCCACCAAGCGACTCTGCAAGAGAAAACAGTTCGAGCTCTTTAACAAACACTTTAAGTTGCTCAAATGAGCCTGCAAATTCAAAGCTCAACATAGACCCAAAACCCGACTGCTGCTTTTTCGCGATTTCGTGACCAGGATGATCTGGCAAGCTCGGATGGTAAATCTTCGCGACCAAAGCCTGCTGTTGTAGGTAGTTGAGTACGTGTTGAGAGCTTTCTTCGTGCACTCGCATACGGGCGCCTAAAGTGCGGATCCCACGCAACGTC
>NZ_JAWOWL010000205.1:0-1001 GCF_033340395.1 Vibrio sp. 1159
CATCCGCAGCAAATGCGCGCAATGCCAAGCGATTTGAGTGTGAGTATGGCGCAAGAAATAGTCGGCTTTGAATCGTTGCCACAACACTTCGATTTGGCGTGCAGAAAACCCTTCTTTGCGCAGCAATGCGGAAGCCATCTGTTGGTTATGGCGAATACGCTCACGCACATCAACCGGATTTTCTAATCCGCGACGCAGTGCGCGTTGCGTTGAGTAGAAGAGCTCGGCAAGCAGCGTGCGTTTCCAAGCATTCCACAACTCTGGATTGGTTGCGCAAATATCCGCAACCGTGAGACACACTAAATACTCAAGAGATTCTTCGTCACGAACTTGTTTCGCAAACTCTGTAATGACGTCAGGATCGTAAATATCGCGTCGTTGTGCGGTGACTGACATGAGAAGGTGATGCCTCACCAGCCAGCCCACTAACTTAGCTTCTGGCTTCGACAGCCCGTGTTCAATACAGAAATCGTACGCTTCACCTTCACCAATCACTGAGTGATCACCACCGCGACCTTTACCAATATCATGGAAGATTGCTGCAATGATCAGCAGTTCTTTCTTTTGCATGCGCGGGTATATGTCGCAACAAATCGGATGCTTCGCATGGTTGTCTGGATTGTTAAAGGTATTGATGTGTTTGAGTAGGCGAATACTGTGCTCGTCAACCGTGTAGGCGTGGAACAGGTCGAACTGCATCTGACCAACAATCTGGCTCCATTGCGGTAAATATGCGGCCATTACCCCAAGTCTGTGCATCAAACTGAATGCTTTATGAAGTGCAGTTGGGTGTCGACATAACGCTAAGAATTTTTCACGAGCCGCTGGAATCGTGTGTAAAAACTTGTTTAAGCGGCGACGTGCAGTACGCAGTTGTCGCAGGGTTGGAGGACTTACCCCCTCAATGGTTGAGTCGTTCGCGATATGCAAAAACATATCAAGAATAGTTTCAGGTCTGGCTTGGAATAGCGCGGGTTTTCTGGCTTCGATTAACGATCCAC
>NZ_JAWOWL010000206.1:0-1000 GCF_033340395.1 Vibrio sp. 1159
GAATACTCTCGGAGCTTGGCGCAAAAAGCAGGTTGTCACGCCAAGATTGTCGCGAAGTTAGAACGCGCAGAAGTGTTTGAAACCAAAGAAGCCATGGGTGATGTCATTAAAGCATCTGACATCATTATGGTTGCTCGCGGCGATTTAGGCGTAGAGATTGGCGACGCACGACTGCCAATGGTGCAAAAATCATTGATCAATCGTTCTAAACATTGGGGTAAGCCAGTCATTACCGCGACCCAGATGTTGGAATCGATGATCGAGAATCCTCTCCCAACTCGCGCTGAAGTGTTAGACGTGGCAAACGCGATTATCGACGGAACAGACGCCGTGATGCTGTCGGCGGAATCGGCGGCGGGCAAATACCCAATCGAAGCGGTCGAAGCCATGGTTCGCATCGCACAAGGTGCAGAGCACGAGCTGGAATGCAACCATGACTGCTGGGATACTCTGCAACACTTATGTTCTAACCCAGGCAAAAGTTTCGCGCTTTCATCAATGATTTCGGCTTCTCGCGTTCATCAAGACCTTGGCGTTGCGATTTTAACCCAACATGGTGAAACGCCGCTGTTGATGTCTCGCTGCCAAAGTAAAACTAAGATTTGGGCTCTGAGCGACAACCCCGCTTTACTTGCACAAATGACCATTCTACGCGGTGTTGAACCTTTGTATTTCAAAGCAGCAGAAAGCCACGTTGATCTCGCGCCACAATTAGTGGAATGCTTACGTCAAAAGGCCAACGAAGCACATATTTCCTCCATTTTGATGACCCAACTCGACTCCATCGAAGGCATGGGTGAAATCAACGCTTGTCGCTTGCTGAGCTTGAATGTGTCTTCTCACATGAAGCCAGCGGAAGAAATCGCAGCTTAGGTTTACCTCCCCCTTATTCAAGCTCGATCTTGAATTTCTCCCCCATAACTTGCTCCACAGGGACTTGACCTGCCAAATGGCAGGTCCTTTTTATTGCGCACGATATAACCAACCATTCGCTGACTCT